>UQFC01000006.1 GCA_900540335.1 uncultured Clostridium sp.
TGAGGCAGTACGCCTGCCATAGACTTGCTGGCATCAATTGCCTGGAACTGGTCAACGGTCTGCTGGCTCAGCCCTGCTGTACTGCTGCTTCCGTCAGCATTTTTTCCTACTGCAACAGTCACAGAGCTTCCCGTTGCCGGATTGCTGATTACCGTGTTGCCGTTGGCATCGCTGGTCACAGCCTCTCCGGCTGCATTGGTTCCATTGGCCGGAACTGCGATTACAGTTCCTGTTGCATGATCAACCATGGTTCCTGCGCCTGTTGTCTGCACTCCGTTGGCATCTACAGTTACTTCCGTCGGCTTCTGGGACGGACTCTGTGTCTGCCCCTGGGACGGACTCTGAGACGGGCCTGTCGCTCCAGTTCCCTGAGTTACTGTTCCGCTTGATGTAACGCCTCCGCCGAAGCTTCCGGAGCTGCTTCCTCCGTCATCATCGTCATCGCTTCCGCTGCTGATTTCCTTACTGGGTCCTGCAAAGGTCAGCACCGGCATTGCTGCCAGAGCGCACACCATTCCGAATACAGTAAGTGCTTTCCACTTTTTCATGGGATATTCCTCCTTTCCTGATTGGGCATTTCCCGGTCTTTCCGGTTTCTGCCTTCTATATTCAATAAACGGCCATCCTGAAGGATACCGGTTATTGCGTCTGCCTTTTTTTAATTTCCCGGTAAAACAGCTCCAGTATAATGGGAATCAGGGCCTCCTGAGCCACATAGTATTCATCATAGGCTTCTGTAGCAGTTCCTGTTCCCGGAGCCATCTTAAAGCTGGCTGCTGTCAGTCCCTCTCCCTCCAGGGCATCCATCGCAAGCTTTAAATACTGCTCCTTGGCCATGTCTGTTACCATGTAGTTCTGAGTCATTTCAAACAGCTTCTCGACGATACTGCTTTCTGTTTTTGACCGTTCTTTCACTGCCTGGAAAAAACCGCTGATGTAAAGCTTTTGCTGTTCCATTCGCGACAGGGCTGAATTGTCTTTTCCTGTATCACGATACCGGACAAACCGTTCTGCCTGCTCTCCATCCAGACGCACCGTCTGTCCAAATACGAACTCCGGATCCGCCTCTTCCATGCCAAGAGTGGGAATGGTTACGGTAACTCCTCCTACCGCATCATTGAGAGAGCCGATAATCTCCAAATCTGCCGCCATATAGGAATCAATCGAAAGTCCCATAAGAAGATTGGAAACTGCTTTTTTCGTATATTCGCAGCTCTTTTCTCTTCCGTCTCCATAAGCATAGGAAAGACTCAGATGATCCACGATCTTTCCCAGCTCTGTGCCGTTTGTCTCTGTCTGCGAGATATCTGTTTTGGTAATCTCTGTCATGGTGTCACGGGGAATCAGCAGGATCTTCAGCTGGTTTCTTGCTGTATCATGAGCCAGCAGGAAAATTCCGTCTGCCTGTCCGCCGTCTCCGGAAAGGGTTGTCTCTGTCATAGGACCGTTCCTGTCCACACCGATGCAGAGAATTGCTTTTGTGTAGGTATTCCGGCGATAAGTCTTTCCATTCCAGGATAAGGTGGTTTCTTCCAGAAGACGGGAAGAAGTCTGCTCTGCAGATGGTGTTTCCCCATTTGTCTGTGAAGTCTCACCTTCCCCGCTTCCAGTCAGCTTTGAATGGTGTTTCCCTGTTTCTGCCTCTGCCGTTTCTGCCTCTGCCATCTCCTGTTGGTGACGTTCTGCAATCATGGCCTCCTGAGCCTTTCTCTGCTGATACCGCCCTGCCGTATACCAGACAGCCAGAGCTGCTGTCACAGCCGCCAGTCCGATTCCCAGTCTGCGAAGCCGGACTCTGTGTTTTCTCAGCCAGCCGGACAATCCGCTGTAGGCTTCCTCCCTTTCATGGCTGTGATGGTTTTTTCTCCCACTCATGAACGGACTTCCTCACGGGAGCCTTCCTTCTTTTTTCCAGACACACCAACAGGAACATTCTCTTTATAAATCTGATCCTGCTTTGCCCGCGCTGCATCATTCCGGTGATCGTACTCCCGGTCATAGCCGTATTTTCCATACTTTCCATATTTCTTGTACTTGCCGTACTTTCCATACTTCCCGTATTTTCCGTAATAGGACTGGCTGTAAATATCTACCTTATTTAATACCACACCCAGAATCCTGCATCCGGACTTCTCCAGCTGGCTTTTTACCCGCTGCTCAATCCGGTAGCTGATTGCGCCGCTTTCAATAACCAGCACAGCTCCGTCGCACTGCCTTGCCACAATGGCTCCGTCAATCAGGTTTGCCATCGGAGGTGTGTCAATCATGATATAGTCAAATTCACTTCTTCCGTACTCCAGAAGTCTGGTAAACAGTTTTTCCTCCAGAAGCTCTGACGGATTGGGTGAATAGGGACCTGCAAAAATCACGCTTAAATTTTCCACGTTTGTGTCGTAGATAACCTCCTCCAGCTGCTTCTGGCCGCTGAGATACTGGGACAGGCCATTCACTCTCTCCCCCAGCTGATAACGGCTGACCAGTACGGAACGGCGGATATCTGCATCAATGACCAGCACCCTTTTTCCAAGCTGGGCCATGGACTGGGCCGCTGCGAAAGTAATATCGCTCTTTCCCTCATCCGGCACAGAGCTGGTAAACATAATGGTTCTCACCTTGCTGCCGCAGAACAGAATGTTGGTACGCAGGGTTTTAATTGACTCGTTGTAGTTGTAGTCATCCTTCATGTCACGGCTTAATTCCACAATCCGTCTGCTCATTTTTTATCTCCCCGCTTTCTTCCTTTGCTTTTCTCATTTCGCTTTTCTTCCCCTTCCCGCAAGGGTACGGAAGCAAGCACCGTCAGACCCAGATAATGCTCTACGTCCTCCTCTGTCTGAATGGTATCATCCATCAGTTTCTTTACCACCACCAGGCCGCAGATCAAAACCATTCCGACCAAAGCGCCCATCACAGCATTTTTTGCATTGCTGGGGCTTGTTCTCTGTGTTGCTACCACCGCATGTTCAATGATTTTTGGCGGTATCATTTCCATAATATCTCCGATATATTCCGAAGAGGTTTCTGCCACACAGTCTGCAATGGCCCGCGCCTGATAAGGATCCGGGTCTGTTACTGTCACTGACAGAATTCTTGTATCTGTAGGATTTCCAATGGTGATTTTCCCCTTCAGTCCCTCATACTTCATATCCAGTCCCAGGGTTTCAATTACACCCTCCAGAACCGGACGGCTGGTTACCAGAATCTTATAATCCTTGGTCAGCTGACTGCCAATCTGCAGATCGGCCAGTGAGGTCAGTGTTGTCTCCTTGGAAAGAATGTACATCATAGCAGTAGAGGAATACTGAGGCGTAATCACAAACTTGCTGTATGCCCCTGCCAGTCCCCCGCCGATGATCATTGCTGCCAGAATCACCCAGATTTTCTTTTTCAGGGCTTCAAACAGCTGCAGCAGATCAATTTCCATTTCTTCGTTGTTTTTTACGTTTCCTTCGTTTCCCATTCCTGCTCTTCCTAACTATTAATTTTTGCTCCGGCTCATGCTGCGCTCCCTCTTTTTCCTGTCAGAAGGATACGCTGTCTGTAACCGCTACACTCGCTTGTTGTTTAATATGTAAACCGGATTTCTGTGAACCATTTCTTCCAGATCCTCCGGATTGACGTGATGAGTGAGCCACTTCATCACTTCTGTAATCTCAGGCGGCCGGAAATCCGTCCGGTGCAGATCCGTTCCCAGAAACCGGATTCTGCCTTCCTCCACCTGTTTGCGGCACCAGCGCACTTCCTTCTGATACCAATGCCCCTGCAGACTTTCAAAATTCATCTGAAGATAACAGCCCAGGGAGGAAATTTCCTCCAGACCGTGCTCTCTTAAACAGAGATACCGTTCCATATGGGCCAGAATCGGCCAATAACCGGCTTCTGTCAGACTGCGGACACCCCGCATCAGCTGTCCGTAGCTTTCAGCCGGGTTAAATTCCACCAGAACATATCGACTTTCCGCCATGGTCAGGGCCTCTCCCCGATCCAGCCGTTCTGTCAGTTCCTCATGATAAAAATTTTCCTGTCCGAGATATAATTGAAAATCAGGATTCCGCTTTTTGACTTCCTCCCGAAGGGTTGATAGTTTCATCTTTAGTGAAGATACGCTTTGATGTCTAGAAAAATGGGGGGTTGCAATCATGCCCGTAATTCCCTGGGCCGCTGCCTGTTCAATCAGCTGTATGGATTCCCCTATTCCTCTGGCCCCATCGTCTGCTTCCGGAAGAATATGGGTGTGAATATCGATGATTTTGCACATTCCATTCCCGCTTTTTGATATTTGCATAAATATATCATTCCTTTCCATAATTTTATTTTTATGATAAATTTACGCATTGTTTTACATTTTAATACAAATTTCAGTTGTCATTGTATATTATTCCGTGTCAAATGTCAATGCCCCTTATCTTGAATTTTATGGTGTTTTAAAACTGATACAATGGCATTTTATTCCATCTGTATTCTGTAAAACCCTCCAAATCAAGGTCTAATTGGATAATCCCGATAAATGAAGAAAAGAAAATAAAGATATTTCTGGCGAATTTTGTACATTTAATTGGTTTCTGTTCCTTTTACTTGATTCTAATTTAAAAATATTGGATTTTATTCCGTTTATTTTATCCATATTACTATTCTAATCTCATGAAGCATTTTTCTATCATAAAATGAGTTTTCCTTATTTTCTACAATATAAATATGGTTAATATCCCTTACAGCCAGTAAGGAATTATCCGCCTTGTTGCTTAAGCTGTATAACGATGGAACAATAGGTATGTCGTTTTCCTTTTTTGGACTTTGCGTCCGTATTTTAGACTGATAACCAGCTGTTAAACTAAAATAAGAAATAAACTCGCTCGCGAGCTTCTCCTCCTGCGGCGGGTCACTTCTGCGATAAAATTCTCTTCTGCCGCATGGCAATCCCCGCGGAGCGTTTTTATGTCATAGGACGCAATTTCCTATGAAATAAAAAAAGTCCCAGATACAGTTTCCTGTATCTGAGACGAATTAACAAATCCGCGGTACCACTCAAATTGGCCTTTGCCCACTTACTCCGTATACAAACATATACGCCACCAGATAACGGTTGTGGTCTCCGTCAGCTCCTACTGTCCCTCCCCGCAACTCCTTCCTGACTGAAATATCCATCTGGAAATCCTGCTCCGGTTCCGGCTTCAAAGCTGCCCTCGAAAGTCCATTCAGCAAATCCGTCCATACTGCAATCCCACCGCCTGCAGCTCTCTGTGATTTTCGGTATTAAGCCTACTCCTCTTTCTCATCGGTTTTTTGTATTGGTCTTATCATACGCCGCTGTCTGCTGTTTGTCAACTGTTTTTTTGAAAAAATTTTATCTGACATTTCCGCTTCTGTCATCCCGCTTCCGGTCAATTCTTCCCGGCTACAGATTCAGTCTCTCATAGTTCTGGGAAAGACTGGCTTCCATCCGCTCCTTCAAGGCAGCATACTCCTCTCCCTCCAGGGCGGGATTCTCGTCCAGAAGCCGGTTTACTTCCTCAGAAACCGTTTTTAAGAGTCCGGCATCTGTATAAATATCTGCCAGCTTGAATTCCATATCTCCGCTCTGCCGGATGCCGAAAAAGTCTCCCGGTCCCCGCAGCTTCAGATCCTCAGACGCAATATAAAATCCGTCGTTGGATCGGTTTAATATATCCAGCCGTTCCTGGGTTCCCTCCTGATCCGAGCAGTTGACCATAATGCAGTAGGACTGGTGGCTTCCCCGTCCGACCCGGCCCCTCAGCTGATGAAGCTGGGCCAGACCGAAGCGCTCGGCATTTTCAATCATCATTACGGTAGCGTTGGGAACATTGACGCCGACCTCCACTACCGTTGTGGACACCAGCACCTGGATTTCCCCGGCAGCAAACCGCTCCATAATCTGATTTTTTTCTTTTCCCTTCATCTTGCCGTGAAGATATTCCACGGTAATGGTTTCCGGCAGCTTCTGGCGCAGAAGCCTGGTGTAGTCCAGCACATTCTCTGCCTCAATCATTTCGCTTTCCTCCACCATGGGACAGATCACATAGGCCTGCCGTCCTGCCGCCACCTCTTTTGCAATAAACTGATAGGCCCTCTCCCGGTATCCGGTATCCACCACACAGTTTTTAATGGGCAGACGGTTGGCCGGCATCTGATCAATCACGGAAATATCCAGATCTCCATAGAGAATAATAGCCAGAGTCCGCGGAATCGGCGTCGCGCTCATAACCAGCACATGGGGAAGAGAACCATTCTCCTGCCCCTTGCTTCCCAGCGCCTCCCTCTGTCCGACTCCGAACCGGTGCTGCTCATCTGTAATCACCAGGCCCAGCTTGTGATAATGAACCTTTTCCTGGATCAGCGCATGGGTTCCCACGATAATATCCGCCTCATGGGAGGCAATTTTTTCATAGGCCAGCCGCTTTTCCTTTGCAGTCATGGAGCCGGTCACAAGGACCGCTGTTTTTTCAATGCCATATGTCTTAAAAAGCCCGGTAATGGATTCAAAATGCTGTTTTGCCAAAACCTCCGTAGGCGCCATCAAAGCGCCCTGAAAGCCGTTGCAGGCCGTCTGGAGCAGAGCCAGCACTGCAATAATGGTTTTTCCGGAGCCTACATCCCCCTGAATCAGGCGGTTCATCACAAGGCCGCTTTCCAGATCCCGGCTGACCTCCTTTAAAACCTGATTCTGGGCTTCTGTCAGGCTGTAGGGCAGAGCTTCTCTCAGCCGGTCCACCTGGGGAGCATGGCTCATGACAAAAGAGCTTCTGCAGTCCTGACGCTTTTCCTTCAGTCTCCGCACTGCCAGAAGAAAGAAGAAAAATTCATCAAATACAAGACGTTTCCTTGCAAAAAGAAGCTCCTGACGACTGGAAGGAAAATGAATATGCTCAATTGCATAATTGTATTCTGCCAGCTCATATTTTTCCCGGAGAGAAGAAGGCAGGTATTCTCTTTCCATCTGCCTTTGCTCCAGGGCCTGGGCCACAGCCCGGACAATGGCCTTGTTTCCCAGTCCCTTTGTCTGTCCGTAAATGGGCTGCATGGAATCCCTGACTGCCTCATAGGCCTCCGGCGTAAATATCTCCGGCTGCTCCATAGTCAGACGGCCGCCCTTTTTTACAACTCTTCCCCGGAATACCAGAAACTGCCCCATCTGCAGAGTATTCCGCAGATAGGGCATGTTATACCAGGTCAGCTGCAGGCTGCCCGTCATATCTTTTATTGTAACAACAATTACCTGTACGTTTTTGAACCGGCGCACAGAGGCTGTCTTTAACAGCTGCCCCGCAACCGCCGCCGTGGTATTTTCCTGAAGCCTTCCCACAGGCACCGGCTCCTCGTAGGCATCATAGGCCCTGGGATAATCGTGGAGCAGATCCTCCACAGTATGAACTCCCAGGCGCGCAAAGAGTCCCGCCGTCTTTTCTCCGATTCCCTTTAAGCTTGTAACTGGTTCCTGGTTCATAGGCGCTTACTCTGCAGACAGCAGATAGTAGTAAATCGGCTGTCCGCCGCTTTGCAGCTCAAACTCCAGCTGGGGCCATGTTTCCTGAGCCTTTTCCAGAACAGCCTCGGCGTCCGCTTCTTCCACATCGCTTCCGTAATAGATGCTTACCAGCTCACAGTCCTCGTCAATCATGGCTGCAAGAGTCTCGATTACTGTTTTCTCAATACTCTGGCTCACTGCAAGAATACCGTGATCGCCGATACCCATAATATCACCCTCGTGAATCTCCTTATCGTCAATCACTGTATTACGGACTGCATAAGTCACCTGTCCTGTTTTAATCCGGCTCATCTCCTCAGTCATGGACTCCAGATTTTCCTCTTTGGAGTGATCCGGGATAAAATTAATCATGGCTGCAATTCCCTGGGGAACGGTTTTGGACGGAACAACCACAATCTCCTTGTCCTCCACCAGATATTTGGCCTGCTCTGCTGCAAGAATAATGTTCTTGTTGTTCGGCAGAATGTAAACCGTATCTGCATTCACATGATCAATGGCATTCAGCATATCCTCTGTGCTGGGGTTCATGGTCTGACCGCCTTCAATCAGATAGTCTGCACCGATTCCGCGGAAAATCTCGCCAAGACCCTCACCTACAGACACAGCAATAAAGCCGTTGGCCTTGCGCGGCTCCTGCTTTTCCTGCTCCTCCTGCTCTTTTTCCTTCTGACGGAGAGCCTCCTGCTCTGCATTCTGAATCAGACGTTCCTGATGCTCCTCACGCATATTGTCAATCTTCATCCGGGAAAGAGAACCATAGGTCAGAGCCTTCTGAATGGCAAGACCGGGATCATTGGTGTGAACGTGAACCTTCACCACATCATCATCAGACACTACTACAATAGAATCGCCGATGGACTCCAGATAGGCCTTGAAATGCTGTTCCTCCGCCTCATCGTATTTCTTTTCCACATTGATAATAAACTCGGTGCAGTATCCGAACTTAATGTCAGCTGTGTCAATCTCGGAAGCGCCGGCTGCTGCTCCGGCGGAAACTGCAGCTCCTGTCCCCGGAACCGTCATATCCACTTCTTTGCCCTTTAAGCCGTCTAAAACGCCCTTTAAGACCTGCATCAGACCCTGGCCGCCGGAATCAACCACGCCTGCCTGCTTCAGCACAGGAAGCATCTCCGGGGTCTGGCTGAGCACATAATCTCCGTGCTCGATCACCTTTTCTGCAAATACCAGAATATCCTCCGTCTGATCTGCCACCTCAAGGGCCTTGTCTGCCATGCCCCGGGCAACGGTCAGAATCGTACCTTCCTTCGGCTTCATAACTGCCTTGTAGGCAGTTTCTGCCGCCCGGTTAAAGGAAGCGGCTAAAACATCCACATCAATCGTCTCATGCCCCTTGATTTCCTTGGAAAATCCGCGGAAAAGCTGGGAAAGGATTACGCCGGAGTTTCCTCTTGCTCCCCGCAGAGAACCGGAAGAAATCGCCTTTGCCAGACCGTCAATGGTCGGCTCCTCCATGGAAGCAACTTCCTTGGCTGCAGCCATAATCGTCATGGTCATATTGGTTCCTGTATCTCCGTCCGGAACAGGAAATACATTCAGTTCATTAATCCACTCTTTTTTTGCCTCTAATCCTTTGGCTCCTGCCAGAAATGCTTTCTGCATCAATCCGGCATCAATCACCTGTAAACTCACCGGTAGGTCCTCCTTAATCAATCACTCGTACACCTTCTACAAAAACATTGATCTTCTCAACGCTCATGCCGGTGAATTCTTCTACTTTGTATTTTACAGTAGCCATCAGGTTGTCTGAAACAGCACAGATGCTGACACCATAGGCCACAATGACATGAAAATCTATAGTAAGCCGATTGTCCTCTACCTCCACATTGATTCCGTGGGCAAGACTCTCTCGTTTCAGCAGTTTTACCAGCCCGTCCTTCATGCTGACTGCCGCCATACCTACAATGCCAAAGCACTCTACTGCCGTCATTCCTGCATACATGGCAATCACATCGGAACTGATCTGGATTTCACCAAGCTTGTTGTTGATGCGTCCTTTCATATGAACCCCTCCATCTCTATTTATAAAAGCCAAAACACATGAAAATAATAGAGAATATGTCTCGGCACATTTCCGGCTCGCTTCTACGAACCTATTTTAGTATATCACATGACAGCACTGGTGTCTATTCTGACTTTACCTCAGCTGATCTGCCCCTATTTTATGGTGATTCGTCCCTGTCCGGCCGGATTGGAATACTCCTCCCCTACGCTTCCGCCCAGGTTATCCTGAATATACGCAGACAGAAGATCCACATCAGAAATCACCTCATCCCGCAGAAGCTCGCAGCCCTGGAACATAGTCATTCCGGATCCCGCTGATTTCAGCATGTAATTGTGAGATGCCAGGGTGTAGGATTCCTCCGGCTTCAAAGGAGCTCCTCCCACCATTACCTCGCTGACACGACGCGGACCGCTGACGCGGAGAAAATTGCCCTTGTCGTCCGTTTCAACAGATGAAGGAACCGACGCATCAATCGTATAGGTCAATCCGGAAACCTGCATAAAGCTGCCGCTTTCCTGGGGATAATCACAGACGGACATTTCCAGAGCATCCAGAATCTGCTGTCCTGTTGCCCGGACAACACAGCCCATATTTCCAAAGGGGAATACAGACAATGTGTCGTTGTAGGTAATATCTCCGGGAACAATATCCGCGCGGATTCCTCCGCCGTTAGAAAATCCGATATCTGCTCCCAGAACAAACCGGTAGGCATCTGCTGTCAGATCTCCCATATTGGTTTCTCCATTCCGCACTGCCCGAATGCCTGCAGCCGGATCCATTACAGTCAGATGCACCTCTGAACGGCCAATAACTGTCTTTAAGGACTCTTCAAACTGCGACTGAATTCCTCTGAGGAACCGATCCATCTCCCGATCCGACGGACGGCCGTTTCTTCCCGTAACCATTCCTCCCGGAAGTGACAGAGTCATGCCCGGATACAGCCGGTTCGGATTGGAAATTCTGTCTCTGTTTGCTTCGTAAATCTCTCTCCAGGCAGAATAATCTCCCAGCTCCCGTTTGGCAATCCTGCTGAGGGAATCGCCTTTTTGAACCGTATACAGCGTTTCCGTCTGCTCTGCAGGCACTTCCGTAATCAATTCCGCTGTAATGGTTCCATCTGGAGCAATTACCATTTTTCCAAAGCTTTCCAGCTTTGTTCCTGCCTGTGAAACAAGCACATCCTGTCCGTTTTTATTTTTTACATATTTTACATAGGCTTCATGGGAATGGCCGTCGATGCAGGCGTCATTTCCTTCTGTGGCAGCAAGCACCTGCTGGCTGTTCCACCGCTCCGTCACATAATTCCCTCCTAAATGCGCTGCCAGAATGACATACTCTGCGCCCTCTGCCCGTGCTGAGTCTACTGCGCTCTGAATCTGGCGGTACAGTGCCTCTCCTGTTTCATCCTCACAGAAGCCATAAAGATAATTTCCGGCGTTATCCTGGAAATAAACCGGCGTTGATTTGGTAAAACTTTCCGGTGTGGCAGCTCCCACAAAGGCTACCTTTGTATCGCCGAATTCCATAATTTTATAAGGAGCCAAAACGGTCTGTCCTGTTCTGAGATCCATAAAATTGCAGGCATAGTACTCACAGTCCAGACTGTCTGCCAGCTCCAGAAAACGGGGCATTCCATAATCAAATTCGTGATTGCCCGGTATTGCAAAATCATAACCTGCCTGATTCATAACGGAAATCACATCAGCCCCTTCTGAAAGAGTTCCCAGAGTTCCTCCCTGAACAGCATCTCCGGCATCCACCAGGACTACTTAAGGCGTCTCCCGGAGCATCTGCTTTTTATATAAAGCAAGACCTCCGTATCCAATATTCTCATCTACGCTGCAGTGAACATCATTTGTATGGAGAATCACAATCTCCGAATCAGCTGCCGCAGACGGAAAAGAAAATCCGGATGCCAGACATATTGTCAAAGCAAACATCAATATCAAAGACATCCATCTGTTTCTTTCTGTTTTTTTCAAATTCATATTTTTCATATTCCTACTTTTCCTCCTTTTCTATATGGTTTTCTCTGTCTCTGATTCTCCGGTTTCATTTTACCAGTTTTTTTCCAGATCCGTCAACAATGTCCGGAAATCTTCCCCCGTTTCCTTTTCCAAATACATTCAGACAGGTTATTTTTAAGAAATTCACAAATTCTGCTTGCAAAATCCATAAGTATCTGGTATCATACATTTGTTGTGGTTTCCCGCTGGGAAATCAAGTACCGGTTAAGGAGGTGCAATCATGGCTAAATGTGCAATCTGTGAAAAGGCTGCTCACTTCGGTAACAATGTGAGCCACTCTCATAGAAGATCCAATGCGATCTGGAAAGCAAACGTTAAATCTGTTAAGGTTAAGGTTAACGGCGGCGCTAAAAAGATGTATGTATGTACTTCTTGCTTACGTTCCGGCTTAGTTGAGAGAGCATAATAATGAACATTGCAGAAAACGCGTCTATTCGACGCGTTTCTTTGCGTTTATGGGCTTTTTTCTGCTAACAGCAAAACAGGTGATACCCCAGAGCCAGGCACCCGATAATAAATATCAGAGTAGTCAGGGTCTCCGGAATAAACAAAAGAAGCGTCATCCCCATTCCGAAACAAAACAGCATAAGTCCGAATACTCGTTTCACAGGCTCACTCCTCAAAACCAGGTATATTTCATTCTATGCCGCTGTCCCAGATAGATGCGCTTCTTCTCTGTATGTGCTCTTTTCTCCCCTTTTCAGGGATTCTTCCATCAGGAATTTACTTTTCTCCGTCACCGGCAGCCATTTCCTCTGCCGCCTCCATTACCTCCGGAGAAATCTCTTCTTTTTTCTTTCCCGTAAACTTATTCACAAGATCAGGAACCATATCCAGTACCTTTGTCACTGCGTCCTGCTGCTTAATGTTGACCAGTCTGGTAACGCCGTTCTGAATAACCAGCACAGCACTTGGACTCATTTTTGCGCTCATACCGCCGCCGCCGTTCTGCTTGGCATTGTCTGCAAAAGATCCTGCCGCCATACCGCAGGTTACATCTACCAGCGGAAGAATAATTGCATCATCAATCTTTACTGCCTCTCCCACTACGGTTTTCGTTGTAACAAACTGATCCATTCCCCGAAACAGGGATTCTACCGTTGCCGCAAAATGATTGTCTGCCATACTACTGCCTCCTTATTATGCTGCCTTCCACCGCTTCAGCAGTGTTCTGAAATTTTTATCCCGCCACACCTGAAATCCAATAAAAAGCAGGGTGGCAATCCGGATTCGGCCCTTCAGGGAAATCTCTCCTTCCAGAACCTGTTCGTCAAATACAGGAATCACCTGAATCTTTCTCCCGTACCATCCGTAAAACGGGCTGATGTAAGTGAGAATTCTTCCTGTGGTATAGGGATCCTCAAATCCAAACCGCACTTTTCCGGAAACCTTTCCCGGAAGAATATGCCTGAAAAGGCGGATCACCTGTTTTTTCAGAAGACGGAAGGTGTTTTTATTTTCTTCCTTTTCCAGAAAATCCCTGAGCTTCTGCCACTTCTCTTCTGCTGTCTTCAGTTTACCACATATTCTCTGAAATGTAACTTTTATTTTTTGAAACGGATTCTGGCGGATGCGCTTTTTCTTCTGCCTCTTCTTTCCGGTTTCCGTCTCTGCCCCGGGCTGTTCCGGCGCTGCCTTTGCCGCATCTGACTCAAGCTTCTCCGCCGAAGTTCTCTCACAGGTCTCCGGCATTTCCGGTGCCGGGCATTCTTCCCCCGGCTGACTGCCGCTTACCGGCGCTTCTTCCGCCGGCTTATTGCCGCCTGCCGGCTCTTCTTTCTCCGGGTGCTTCTCCCTTGCTGTCACCACCGGCTCCGGAATCTCTGCTTCCTCCGCCCCGTCTGCTGCCTCTTTTTTTCTGCCTGTCTTCACTCCGAAAATCCGCAGAGACACCTCTGCCTCTCCGTCATAAACCACCTGACAGGAAAAAAGACGCCACAGCCAGCTGACCCTTCCCTTTGCCGCCGGCTCTCCTTTGAAGCTTCCCTCTGCCTCATAGCGGATGGGAACGAAGAGAACAGCCAGAAGGACAGCCAGAACCAGTCCCAGGATCACAAGAAGCAAAATTCCCAGCCATTTTAAGATTCCTAAAAAAAACCCCAACATGCAATCATTCCCAACTGTTTCTATTTTCGTCTCCGTCCGCACTGCGCTCCAGGAATTCCTGCAGATTCAGCCTTTCCCCGCAGCAGCGGTACATGTCCTCAACCATCTGCCGCACAACCTCCAGGGCTTCCCAGTAGGTAACTGCGATTCCCAGAATCTCCATATCCTCCTCCCGGTAAGGCGGAAGAAGAAGCATGGACGCAGGATAAATATCAAGAATATTATTCCCGTTCTGCGGCGGTGTAATCACATAAACCTCCGGCTGCAGTTTTCCCTCCCGGATTCCCCGGATAATGGAAAACCGCCTTTTTCCGGCTTTCTCACCAACATACAGATGGCTATACCAGCGCATAGATTAACTCTCCATAATTTGCTGCAGCAGTTCCATACAGGTTTCCTTTTCAAAAGAATCTGTACAGCTGCCAAGGCTGTTTTCAATATAGCTGTGAATCTCCTCGATGGAATTGAAGAATACCGGAAGAATCGAGAGGCTGGTTGCCATAATAGCCCGTGCTGCCGGCTTCTGTACCGAAGTCAGAACCGGATCCATATCAGCTATGTACGCCTTTATAACCTCCTCAATATCCTCTTCCTTCACAATTCTCTGTTCCGCCTGCTTCTCCGGCATTACAAAAGCGCTTCCTGCCAGAAGCATATCCACCCATCTGCTCCGTTTTGCCTCATCACTCTCGTCTGTTTCAGCAAAAGGCGGCTGCTCCAGCCGGAGATAACGGTCATAATACTCTTCCTGAAGTCCTTCCACCTGCTCCAGCATTTCTTCCAGATCGTTCAGCTGTTCCTCCCAGTCCTCCGGAGTCTGCTGCTCTCGTCCTTCACAGATTCTGACGAATTCTGCCAGAATCCCGAATGCCTGTTTCTCCTCTGCCACATCCCGCATGGCGTCCTCTCTTGTCAGGCAAATCACATACAGGCTGTTTAAAATCTCCGCTATGCTCTGACAGTAATCTGCCAGGGCGCGAAGCATGGCACCTGCCTCCTGGGTTTTTGCACATGCCCCATGATAGGTGTCAGCATCCATGGTTTTAAAAGAAAGCTCCTGCAAATCCTTCAGCATTCTGTTCAGCATCTGCAGACCCTCATCCTCAGAATCCTCTTCCTGAATCCTGCCGATGGAAAGCATATACATCATCTGATCCAGAGTATCCCTGTACGCACCTACATAAGCCTGAAGGGCATCCTTTACCATGCTGTAATATTTCTGCCTTGTAAAGCGCACGGGAAGCTGGGAAATCACCTCCTGAATCCGCAGATTGACAGCATTGCTGTCCTCTCCTCCGCAGATATAGGCAGTCAGCCGGGAAATAAACTCCGGCTCTTTCACAGTGACAGCCGGCATATCCGGGCAGAAGCGGCGCTCCAATCGGTTTAATGCGTATTCGTACACCAGAAAAGCATCTGTATAGGAAACTACCGTATTCATTTTCTTCTCCGCCTGACAGCGCAGATGTTTTACCTCCTCCAGAATGTCCTGCCCCTCCAGAAACCCTTTCACAAGCAGAATCAGCTTTCTGTCCGTCTCCCTCTGATAATCCATCCAGCCCTCATACTGTTCTGGAAGCTCCTCTGCAAACATAACTGTATTCAGCACCAGCTGTGTCAGAGAAAGACCGTAGGCTGAAGATGCCTGTTTTTTCCATGTATATGCCATAATATCCTGTTCCTCCCGTTTTATCGGTAATTCTCCAGAATCGAGCGGCGAAGAAGATCCAGCGCCTTCATCACTGCCTGCTCTCTGATTTTTGCCCGGTTTCCTTTAAACCGGTACTCTTCTACTTTCACTTTATCCTTCATGTAAGCCGCAATGTAGACAAGACCTACCGGCTTGTCCTCTGTGCCTCCATCCGGTCCTGCAATTCCTGTCACTGCCACACAGGCATCGCTGTCTGTGGCAAACACGCCGCCGGTTGCCATTTCTCTGGCTGTCTGCGGACTTACAGCTCCGTACTTTTTCAAAGTATTTTTGCTGACCTCAAGGTATTTTCTCTTTGCCTTGTTTGAATAGGTGATAAAGCCCTCCCTAAATACCTCTGAGGCGCCCGGCACATTCACCAGACGTCCCGCAAGAAGTCCGCCGGTGCAGGACTCTGCTGTTGTAACCGTCAGTTCATATTTGCGGAGAAGCTTTACTACCGCCTCCTCCAGAGTTTCCCGTTCCTTTACAGAATAGACGTAGTCGCCCAGCCGGCTTTTAATTTCCTTCACCACAGGCTTAACCAGCGCCTTTGCCTCATCCTCAGTCTTTGCCCGTGCAGTCACCCGCACAGCAACCTCTCCTGTTTTTGCATAGGTGGCAATGGTAGGATTGGTCTGGCTGCTGATAAGATCCAGAAGCTTATCCTCCACCTGGCTCTCACCCATACCGCAGATCTTAACCAGCGCAGAACGGATCATCGCCGGCTGCTGCTTCTGCAGATAAGGATAGACCTGCTCCTTAAACATGGGATACAGCTCTGCCGGCGGTCCCGGAAGAAGAATGGCTGTCTTGCCGTCCTTTTCCATAATCAGTCCCGGCGCCATACCGTTGTGATTGTCCAGAACAAGAGCTCCCTCCGGCACCATCGCCTGCTTCCAGTTGTTATCCGGAATCTCTTTGTATATGTTGTTCTTGAAAAACTGCTCCAGATGCTCTCTTGTATGAGGATCCTCCACCAGTTTATATCCCATAACCTCAGCGCAGACTTCCTTTGTCAGGTCATCCTCCGTCGGTCCCAGTCCCCCGGTCAAAATCACCACATCAGACCGTCCCAGGGCTGTCTTTACAACCTCAGCCATCCGGTCATGGTTATCTCCCACTACAGACTGATGGTACAGAGAAAGTCCCAGAAGGGCGCACTGTTCCGCCAGATATTGTGTATTGGTATTGACAATGTTTCCCAAAAGCAGCTCTGTGCCTACGGATACCAGCTCTACGATCATGTTACATCTTCCCTTCTGTAAGAACTTTGTGATTTTTTGCAATATAATCCACCAGTGAAATAATGGTGAGAATCAGGGCTGCCCAGGTACAAATCAGAGTGACCACAGACAGGGCCTCAAAATTCAGAATCATCAAAACTACCGCAATCATCTGAAATGTGGTTTTAAATTTGCCCCAGTAGCTGGCTGCAATCACAATTCCCTGCTCTGCTGCCACCAGGCGGAAGCCGCTGATAATAAACTCACGGCTTACAATGATAATAACCATCCAGGCCGGAAGCTGTCCCAGCTGAATCAGGCAGATCAGCGCGGAGCATACTAAAAGCTTGTCTGCCAGGGGATCCATAAATTTTCCAAAGTTTGTTACCAGATTGTATTTACGGGCGATCTTGCCGTCCAGCATGTCTGTCAGACTGGCAATAATAAAAATCGCTGCAGCCACATAACGGAAGGTCTGGTTTGCACCATTTTCTATCATCAGGCTTACTACAAAAAACGGAATCAAAATCACACGGAGAACCGTCAGCTTATTTGGTAAATTCATCGTACACCTCCCCAATCAGGTCATATTCAGAAGCACCGGTTACTTTAACCCGGACAAAATCACCGGACATAAAAAGCTCACCGCTGTTCACAAAAATGTATCCGTCCACATTAGGCGCATCCATATAGGTACGTCCCACATAGGCCGCTTCATCAGCTACCTTGCCCTCAATCATCACATCCAGAATACGCCCCACCATGGACTCTGATTTCTCAAAGGCAATCTCCTGCTGCAGCTCCATAATCTCGTCCCGGCGTTCTTCTTTTGTCTCCTCCGGAATCTGATCCGCAAATCCGGCTGCAGGCGTGTCCTCCTCTGCCGAGTAGGCAAATACTCCCAGACGCTCAAATTCCATCTCATCCACAAACGCCAGCACCTCCTGGTGATCCTCCTCGGTCTCACCCGGGAATCCGGCAATCATAGTGGTACGCAGTGCAATATCAGGAATCTCCCTGCGCAGCCGTCCAATCATCTCCCGAAGCTGTGCCTGGGTGGTTCTGCGTCCCATCCGTTTTAAAATCCGATCGCTGGCATGCTGAATCGGAATATCTAGGTAATGGCAGACCTTTTCCTCTGTCCGGATGGCTTCAATCAGCTCGTCCGTAATCTCCTCCGGATAGCAGTATTGGATCCGGATCCAGTAGATACCGGAAATCTGGGCCAGACGGTGCAGCAGCTCCGGAAGCATCTTTTTCCCGTAAAGATCCACTCCGTAAAGAGTTGTTTCCTGGGCAACAAGAATCAGCTCCCGTACCCCCTGCTCTGCCAGCTGCTCCGCTTCCTTTACCAGGCGTTCCATGGGTACGCTCCGGTAGCTGCCTCTCAGACTGGGAATAATGCAGTAGGTGCAGTGCTTGTCACAGCCCTCCGCAATCTTTAAGAATGCAAAATGACCGCCTGTGGTAATCATCCGCCCTGCCTCTGTCTGAGGCAGACAGTTCAAATCATGGAAGCAGGAAACTCTCTCCTCTCCTCCCAGAACACGCTTTAAAACATTGGAGATCTCATCATAAGTGGAGGTTCCTAAAATTCCGTCTACCTCAGGAATCTCCTCCAGAATCTCCTGCTGATACCTCTGGGCCATGCAGCCGGTTACAATCAGGGCCTTGCAGGTCCCCGCTTTTTTCAGCTCCGCCATCTCCAGAATGGTATTGACGCTTTCCTCCTTTGCATCATTGATGAAGCAGCAGGTATTGATCACAATAATATCTGCCTCCTGCTCATCGTCTGTAAAGGTATATCCGTCCCGGTTCAAAAGCCCCAGCATCATCTCTGTATCTACCAGATTCTTGTCACATCCCAGTGACACACACAATATTTTCATAGAAATCTCCCGCTGTTATGGAAAAGAGCCGTTCAGTGCCGGCTCTGTCCTTCTCTTGCTGTAATATATGCTCCTATGCGTTTTCCTCTGCGTCTGCAGCTTCTGCGGCTTCAGAAGAAAGCTCTGCCTCCCCGGCAGCATTTTCCTTCTCCTCATCCTCTTCGCCGTCATCGCCTACAATTTTAACCTTGCCCATGTAAAGCTCCTGAACTGCAACGGAAAGCGGCTTTTTGCCCGGGCCTGCCGGAACCATCGGCTCCTCGCCTGCAATAATCTGTCTTGCTCTCTTTGCAGTTGCCAGAACGATAGAATACCGGCTCTGTACTACCGGCTGCTCTCCCGGCTCTACCTCGCTGTTTACTACATTAATTAAATCCGTATAGGATGGACGTAACATATGAATCTCCTTTCAGGGTTAAATTTATTCTCAAAGCTGTTTCAGCTCTGTTTTCATCTCTTCAATAAAATCCAGGTTTTCACTGACCTTCTCATGCTGAGACTGAATCAGCTGATGCATCTGCTCCACGCAGGTTTCCAGGTTATCATTGACCAGAATGTAATCATACTGGTCCATATACATGGCCTCCTGGGAAGCCCGTTTCAGACGTTCCCGGATCACCTCCTCGGTCTCCGTTCCCCGGCCCCGCAGACGCTCCTCCAGCACTTCCGCTGAAGGCGGTGTTACAAACAACAGCAGCGTATCCGGAAATTTCTTTTTCACCTCCAGGGCTCCCTGGATCTCGATTTCCAGAATCACATCGCGGCCTGCAGCCATCTGCTCCTCCACATAGGATCTGGGAGTACCGTAATAATTTCCCACATAGCAGGCGTGCTCAATCAGAGCATCCTCTGCAATCATGTTCTGAAATTCCTCCACAGTCAGGAAAAAGTATTCTCTGCCGTGTTCCTCCCCTTCCCGGGGTTTTCTTGTCGTGGCTGAAATAGAGAGAGCATACTGATCCTGATGCTGATTTAAAAGCTCCTTCATCAGCGTACCCTTTCCTGCTCCGGAAAAGCCGGAAACCACTGCCAAAATTCCTTTTTTATTCATGATGTCTCTGCTCCTGTCCGGCAGTCCGACTGCCTTACTCAATATTCTGAATCTGTTCTCTCACTTTTTCAATCTCCGTCTTCAGCGCAATGGCCCGATCAGAAATCTCCAGATTCGTGGACTTGGAAAGAGTGGTATTCGCCTCCCGGTTCATCTCCTGGGCAATGAAATCCAGCTTTCTTCCCACGCTGCCTCCCTGCTCCAGTTCTTTCCTGGTGGCATCAATATGACTGCGCAGGCGAACCATCTCCTCATCTACGCAAATCTTGTCTGCAAATACCGTTACCTCTGCAGCAATTCTGTTCTCATCAATGGAGGAATTCTTTAAAAATTCCTGAACCCGATCCTCCAGACGCTGGCGGTATTCCGCCACAATCGAGGGCGCACGTTCAACGATAAAATCTACCAGCTCAGCCATATAATCCAGCTTGCCCAGCAGATCCTCCTTCAGTCTTTCACCCTCCTGCTTTCTTGATTCCACAAACTGCTTTGCCGCTTCTTCCATGGCCTGGGAAAGAATCTTCCACATCTGATCCTCATCCTCAGGCTCCTCCTCCATAGACAGAACCTCAGGCATCCTGGCCAGTCTGGAGGCGGTCAAATCGTCCGGAATTCCGAACTGCTCGCTCATCTGCCGGCAGTACCTGACATATTCCGCCGCAAGGACTCCGTTATATTTCAGGCAAAGCTTCTCTTCTGTATAATCCTCATAATTGATAAAGACATCTACCTTGCCCCGCTGAATATAGGTTTTCAGAAGGTTCCTGATGGCCGCCTCAAAATAGTTGAATTTTTTAGGCATCCTGATGCTTAAATCAAGATACCGGTGGTTTACGGCTTTCATCTCCACGGTTATTTTATATTCGGCGGTAACGATCTCGCACCGGCCAAACCCTGTCATACTCTTTATCATCTGACATTTTGCTCCTTTGCCATAGTTGGTATTATTATAAGTCAAATAGAAAAACAAGTCAACTTGAAAATCCTCTTCCAATCCTGTATAATCGTAACAGTTCAGCCATACCTCGTCCTGCCGACTGCGGAAAACAGGAGCATCTGAAGCTTCCCATGGCTGAAGTGTTATGTATTATCAGGAGAGACTTGGAAAGAAGGAGTTATCATATGGCATTCGATGGAATTGTAATCGCAAACCTGGCTCATGATATCAAATCACGGCTGGAAGGCGGAAAAATCAACAAAATCGCCCAGCCGGAAAAGGATGAGCTGTTATTTACCATAAAAAACAACCGGGAGACTTACCGCCTGTCTGTCTCAGCCAGCGCCAGCCTTCCTCTCATTTACTTTACAGATACCAACAAACCCAGCCCCCTGACTGCCCCCAACTTCTGTATGCTGCTGCGCAAGCACATCGGCACAGGAAGAATTGTCAAGGTCAGCCAGCCGGGTCTGGAACGGATTCTGGAATTTGAAATTGAACACCTGGACGAACTGGGTGATCTCCGGAAAAAACGGCTGATTGTCGAGCTTATGGGCAAGCACAGCAATATTATTTTCTGCAAAGAGGACGGCACGATTTTAGACAGTATCAAGCACATTTCTGCCCAGGTCAGCTCGGTCCGCGAGGTTCTTCCGGGACGGATGTATTTTATCCCCCATACGGTTGACAAGGCAGATCCCCTGACCGTTACAGAGGAAGAATTTCAGGCTCTTCTGCGCTCCGCTCCCATGCCGGTCCAGAAAGCCCTTTATCAGAAGCTGACAGGCATCAGCCCCCTGATTGGAACAGAGCTCTGCCACCTGGCATCCATAGAAGGCGAACGGCCGGCCAGTGAGCTGTCAGAGAACGAGCTGACTCACTTATACCGCATGTTCTCCCTGATGATGGAGGATGTGAAGGAAGGGCGGTTTTTCCCGAATATTATTTATGAAAACGGAACCCCGGCAGAATTTGCATCGGTACCCTTGACCTGCTTTGAAGGCCCCGGATATGAATCAAAACCCGCATCCTCTGTCAGCAGTCTTCTGGAAACCTATTATGCAGAAAAAAGCGTGATTACCAGAATCCGTCAAAAGTCTGCAGACCTGCGCCGGATTGTCCAGACTGCCCTGGAGCGAAATTACAAAAAATACGATCTTCAGTTAAAGCAGCTGAAGGATACGGAAAAACGGGATCGGTACCGGATATATGGCGAGCTGTTAAATACCTACGGCTATGAGCTTTCCGGCGGAGAAAAGGAGCTTTCCTGTCTGGACTACTACAGCGGGAAAGAGGTAAAGATTCCTCTGGATCCCCAGCTCTCCGCTCAGGAAAATTCCCAGAAATATTACGCCCGCTACAACAAACTGAAGCGCACCTGTGAGGCTCTGGAATCCTTGACTGCAGAAACGAAGCAGGAAATTGATCATCTGGAATCCATCAGCGCAGCCCTTGATATTGCTGTCCGGGAGGAAGATCTGGTTCAGATCAAAGAAGAGCTGATGGAGTTCGGCTTTATTAAAAAGCGGCCCTTCGGTTCCAAAAAGCCGAAAATCACCAGCCGTCCCTACCACTACCGCTCTACTGACGGCTTTGATATCTATGTCGGAAAAAACAACTACCAGAATGAGGAGGTCACCTTTAAAATTGCCAATGGCAATGACTGGTGGTTCCATGCCAAGGGAATTCCCGGCTCCCACGTTGTTGTCCGCACAGAAGGAAAAGAGCTTCCGGACCGGGTATTTGAGGAGGCCGGTGCTCTTGCTGCCTGGTACTCAAAGGGGCGCTCCAATGAAAAAGTAGAAATTGATTATATCCAGCGCAAGCATGTGAAAAAAGCAGCCGGAGGAGCTCCCGGATTTGTCATTTACCACACCAACTACTCTCTGATGGCTATTCCAAAGCTGGAACTTCCGGAAGCAGATTCCTGACTGGACTGTTACGAATTTGAAAAGGAGTACCGCTCAATCCATGAACGATTGAGCTGTACTCCTTTTTAGAAGCTTTTTTAATTTTGCGAGCTTGAGAAGAATTTTTCTGCCGGTTCTCCCGCCGGCCTGAATCGTTATATTTTATTTGTGCTTCGGCACCATAACCTCCATGCCGCCCATATAAGGCTGCAGAACCTTCGGAATCTTTACAGAGCCGTCGGCCTGAAGATTGTTCTCCAGGAAGGCAATCAGCATACGAGGCGGAGCCACAACCGTATTGTTCAGAGTATGGGCAAAATATTTGTTCTTGTCCTTATCCTCCACACGGATCTTTAAGCGGCGTGCCTGCGCATCTCCCAGATTGGAACAGGAACCAACCTCAAAATACTTCTTCTGACGGGGAGACCATGCCTCAACGTCACAGGATTTTACCTTCAGATCTGCCAGATCTCCGGAGCAGCATTCCAGAGTACGAACCGGAATATCCAGAGAACGGAATAAATCTACGGTATTCTGCCACAGCTTATCGTACCACATGGGAGATTCCTCCGGACGGCATACCACGATCATCTCCTGCTTCTCAAACTGATGGATCCGGTAAACACCGCGCTCCTCAATACCGTGAGCGCCCTTTTCCTTACGGAAGCAGGGAGAATAGCTGGTCAGAGTTTTGGGAAGCTGATCCTCCGGAGTAATGGTATCAATAAACTTACCGATCATGGAGTGCTCACTGGTTCCGATCAGATACAGATCCTCGCCTTCAATTTTGTACATCATCGCATCCATCTCTGCAAAGGACATAACACCGGTTACTACATTGCTGCGGATCATAAAGGGCGGAACACAGTAGGTGAAGCCCCGGTCAATCATAAAGTCACGGGCATAGGAGATTACGGAGGAATGCAGTCTTGCAATATCGCCCATGAGATAATAGAAGCCGTTTCCGGCTACCTTTCCTGCAGCATCCAGATCAATGCCGTCAAAGGTCTTCATAATATCGGTGTGATAAGGAATCTCAAAATCAGGAACTGCCGGCTCGCCGAACTTTTCAATCTCTACGTTCTCGCTGTCATCTTTTCCAATGGGAACACTGGGATCGATGATATTGGGAATTGTCATCATGATCTTTAAAATCCGCTCGTTATACTGGTTTTCCAGAGCTTCCAGCTCAGCCAGACGGCTTGCATTGGCAGCAACCTGTGCCTTTACAGCCTCTGCCTCTTCCTTTTTGCCCTGTCCCATCAGCTGGCCGATCTGCTTGGACAGCTTGTTTCTCTGAGCGCGGATCTCATCGCCCTCTGCCTTTGCCGTGCGGTTCTTGGCATCCAGCTCAATCACTTCGTCTACCAGGGGCAGCTTATCGAACTGAAATTTATTCTCAATATTCTTCTTCACAACGTCCGGATTTTCACGGACAAACTTTAAATCTAACATGGTTTCCTCCTGTATTCACTCATGAAAACCGGCCTTTTCCTGCCGTTTCCATATATTCCTCCTTATCATACTACACTTTTCCAAGAAAAAAAAGCCCCCTTGCCGAATTTCAGACAACAGTTCGGCCAGAGGACTTTTTAAGGAAACGTTCTATTCTATTTTCAGAAACAGACCGGCCTTCTTTAAAACCGGGCGGACTGCCATATAGACAACCACTACCACAATGGTTCCTGCCACTGCGTTAATCAAAGTAACTCCCGCAGCCCAGGTCGCCATAATTTTTGCCGCGTCAGACGGAATTCCCAGAATATAATTCTTGTAAAAATAACCTACAATGGGATCCATAACCACATTAAAGCCCAGAGACGCAATCGAGGCAATCAGGGACCATTTAAAAATGTAGCGTCCGTCATGCTCCTCTGTGATATGGGCAATTCTGTGCGCAATCCAGCCGGCAACCAGGCCGATGCAGAACTTCAGAAGAAAGGTCTTCGGTGCGCTGGTAATATAAACCGGATCCAGCAGATCGGCAATGGTCATGCCCAGAGAACCGGCCAGACCTCCGTACACGCCGCCCAGAAGCAGGGCTGCCAGAACGCAGAAAGCATTACCGATATGCAGAGCCACATAATCGCCTCCAAAGGTCGGGATCGGAATTTTCAGAAACGTAAATGCCACATAGCAAAGCGCTGCCATCAGCGCTGTCAGCACGATCCTGTATACCTTGTTGTCTGTCATATTCTTCATACTCCGTCACTCCTTTTGTTTTCCTGTTGATGGGCCTATGATAGCACGCATGTGGAATGACGCAAATATCCAGTTTTACACTTTTTAACCAGTCCAGTTTGTTTTTCGCCCTGAAATCTCAGTCGGATGACTCCACGCAGATCAAAATTCCCTCCCGAAATTCCAGAACAGCCCGATCCTCTGCCAGCTCATTGCTGATGCAAAGACCTACCTCCTGGCCTCTCCGGATGGTTTTATCCTGAAGGGGATAACGAAAACCTGTCAGAGTGATCCCTGTTACCTCCTCCGTATACGGCAGAAAGGAAACGTATTTTCCCCACAGATTTTTCCGGTAAAAGCTCTTTCCCTGATCCAGAAGATAAATCCTGTTCTGGGCATCCACCAGACTGGCGTCAATCCCCTTTTCCAGGCAGGCATAAAGAGCGTGGAGATTCCCCAGCATATGATCAAGACGTCCTCCTGTGGCGCCTAAAAACACCAGTCTGTCACAGCCCAGAGTCAGAGCGCGGCTTCTGGCCAGCTCCGTATCCGTCTCGTTTTTTTCCGGCTTATGCTGTTCCCACACAATAAACGGAAGACTTCTGAACCGGTCTGTCACCTCTTTCGAAACCGTATCAAAATCCCCCACAATATAATCCGGCGTAATTCCGAGAGCCTCTGCCGACTCAAGCCCGCCGTCTACGGCAATGACTTTGTCAAAATGATCTTTTTCCAAAAAAGAGCGGGCGAAAGCCAGGTTCAGCTTCCCGCCCGTCAGAATCAGACATGATTTCACTTTTTCATCTCCTTAAAAATCTCGCAAAAAGCCGCTGTATTGGCTGCCGCATCCCCCTGATAAACTGCAGATCCGGCAACAATAATATTGGCTCCTGCCTCCAGCACCTGACGTACATTGCCAAGTCCGATGCCTCCGTCCACCTGAATGTCCGTTTTCAGTCCTCTCTCATCCAGCATGGCGCGAAGACGTTTTACCTTTTCCAAAGCATAGGGAATAAATTTCTGTCCTCCAAAGCCCGGATTTACAGACATAATAAGCACCATATCCACTTCATCCAGAATCCATTCCAGAGTTTCCACGGGGGTCGCCGGATTCAGGGCAACACCTGCCTTCATGCCCAGATCATGAGTCTGGTGAATGGTTCTGTCCAGATGTCTGCATGCCTCCTGATGAACACACAGCAGATCTGCGCCGGCCTTTTTCATATCCTCTGCATAACGTCCCGGCTCCTCCACCATCATATGAACGTCAAACACCTTGTCCGTACAGGAACGGATGCTTTTTATAACCGGCATTCCAAAGGAAATGCTGGGGACAAACATTCCGTCCATTACATCAATGTGGATGTACTGAGCGCCTGCCTCTGCCACGGTCTTCACATCCTGTCTCAGATTTCCAAAATCAGCCGCCAGAATGGACGGCGCTAAAATATATTCCATTTTCCTGCTCCTTTTCCTTCTCTTAGTATTTTTTCCGGTTCTTCAGCTCCTGATAAAGCAAAACGTAATTATCATACCGGCTGCGGGCAATCTCTCCCCGTTCCAGGGCGGCCTTTACTCCGCAGACCGGTTCTCCTACATGAACACAGTCTGCCAGAAACCGGCATTCCGATTCAAATGCTTCAAATTCCGGAAAATAGTATTTCAGCTTTTCCGGTTCAATTTCTTCCAGATACATGGAGCTGAAACCGGGAGTGTCCATCAGGTAAGTATCCCCCTCCACGCAAAACAGCTCCGCATGGCGGGTCGTGTGTTTTCCTCTCTGGATTTTCTGGCTGATGCTTCCTGTCTCCATTTCCGCCTCCGGCTGGAGAAGATTGGTCAGAGAAGACTTTCCCACCCCGGACGGGCCTGCCAGAATCGTCGTTTTCCCCTGAAGAAAGCTGTGAATCTCATCAAGCCCCGACTGACTGCGGGTGCTGGCTAACAGCACCTGATATCCGGCGCTTTCGTAAATATTCCGGAATTCCTCCTGTTTTCCCTCTCCATCCAGATCCGTTTTGTTGAAGCAAATGGTAACAGGGATCTCCTGGGCCTCCATCATAATCAGAAACCGATCCAGAAGATTGAAATTCGGTTCCGGCTGTGTCACTGCAAACACCACCAGCGCCTGATCTACATTGGCCGATGCAGGACGAATGAGAACATTCTTTCTGGGCAGTATTTCATCAATACTGCCCTCTTTGCTCTCTTCATCCAGCACCGTAAACTTCACATCATCGCCCACAACCGGCTTGATTCCCCGATTCCGGAAAATCCCTTTTGCCTTACATTCATAAACACGGCTCTGCCTGTCATGGACATAATAAAATCCTGCAATTCCTTTGATTATCTTTCCTGTCATCTTTTATATCCTGTTTAATCCATCGGGAAAAACGTAAGCTTATATGTTTTGATCACCTGTCCGGAATTCACATCCACAATCTCCAGCTGTCCCTGATCGGTTCCGTCCATACTCTCAATACTGGTATAGTTAATGGGCAGGAGAACATCTCCTTTGACACTCATGGACTGGGTGAGAATCTTGTAAAGGGGATCCTCGTCTGTACCCTGGCGAAGGCGAATCATAACTGTAACACTGGAGCTTCCTGCTCCCGGTCCAATCAGACTGCTCAGATCATATACCTCGCTGATAGAGGCCACATAGCGCTGCTTGCGAATTTCCGGCCCGCTGCTGACCACATACCCCACCTTACTGCCCGGCTCCACCTGGGTTCCCGCCTCTACATCCTGACTGATAACAGAACCCTTAGGCACAGTGTCGCTGCTTTCCTGGCTGGTTTCTCCCGGCTGAAGTCCTGCTTCTGCAATCAGAGCAATCACCTCTGTCTCCTGTTTTCCTACCAGATAAGGCACCGGAACCATCGCCACATGAGGGCCGCTGCTGACATATAACGTCACCGTTTCTCCCTCTTCAGCCAGTTCTGGCTCATAGCGGAGAATATCGCCTGCCGGAACAGTTTCGTTTTCCTCTTCCACAATTTTCACTTTTATATTCTTACTGAGGAGAAATTTCTCTGCTGTGGTGCTGTCTAACTTTCCGATTCCCAGATCAGTCAGATTCAGCTTGGAAGAACCGCTGCTGACTACTACCTGCACCGCTCCTCCCTTTAAAACCATTTCCCCGGGCAGGGGATTCTGTCTGGCTATCTTTCCCTTAGCCACATCATCAAAATTCTCGTAAGTCCGCTTCATATTGATGAAGCTCTGCTCCAGAGTAGCCTCTGCCGCATCTTCATCCATTCCAATCAGATTCGGCATGGGAATCTGAGTCCCGTTTGCCTCTGCATTTTCCTGTGTTCCCGCAGCAACAGAGGTTTCTGTTCGGTTTCCTCCGGAAAAAATACCGGATCCTGACTGGAATACACCTCCAAGCTTGGTAAACACCACAAGCAGGACAGCCACAATAATAATGGCAACGAGAATTCCCGCTCCTGTTAAAAGCCGCTCAATTCCAGGATTCAGGTCATCGTCATCCTGATGTCTGTCCTTTTTTCTCGGACGGCGCTGTTCCCGCACCGCATCCTCCTCATTCGGCCTGTATCCTTCCTTCCTGCGGTTTCCCTCAGGCTTTCTGGAATCAGAAGAAATCCGCCTCATGGACGCTTCATCCTTCAGATCCGCTGAAAGATTTCTTGTCAGCTCCAGTTCCAGCTTGGAGCGATTCCATTCTTTTATCCGGTTCAGATCCTCTCCACGGATTTCTACCGTATTTCCCTCTACTGCCGGATCCATCCCGTGGACAGCTGCCGTCCGCCTGCTTTCCCGTTCTTCGGAGCGGGAAGTATCACTTTGAACCAGAACCCGGCGCAAATCCGCAATCACTTCATTGGCGCCTGCATATCTGCGTTCCGGCTTTTTTTCCGTACACTTCAGAATAATCCGCTCCAGTCCCTGGGGAATCTGGGGATTATAAACACTTGGCGGAACCATTGCATCCTCTAAATGGGCAAGGGCAATGGCTACGGTATTTTCACCTTCATAGGGAAGACGCCCTGTCACCATTTCATACATGGTGATTCCCAGAGAATAGATGTCGCTTCGCTCATCGCTGAAGCCTCCTCTGGCCTGTTCCGGAGAAATATAATGGACAGAGCCCATGGCTGCGGAATTCAGTGTCTGGGCAGATACCGCTCTTGCAATGCCGAAATCCGCAACCTTCACCTTTCCGTCTCTGGAAATAATCATATTCTGCGGTTTGATATCCCGGTGAATAATATGCTGCTCATGAGCCGCAGCCATACCCTGGGCCACCTGAATGGCAATCCCGATGCTCTCCTTGATTTCCAGGCGTCCCTTCTTGGCAATATAGCTTTTCAGGGTAATTCCCTCAATCAGCTCCATTACAATATAGTGAAGCTTTCCCTCATCAATAACATCATATACACTGACAATATTGGGATGGGAAAGTCCCGCTGCCGCCTGAGCCTCCATTTTGAATTTGCTGACAAAATTCATGTCATTGCAGAATTCTTCTTTTAAAACCTTAATCGCTACCAACCGGTTCAGCTTGTGGCATTTTGCCCTGTAAACAACCGACATTCCTCCAGAACCAATCTGTTCCTGTATCTCATAGCGATCCTGTAAAAATGTTCCGGGTCTCAGTATCATAAGCTCACCTCACTTATCTGCGGCTCTATCAGGACAACGGAAATATTGTCCCTGCCGCCGTTTCGGTTCGCTGCTGCCACCAGGCTTTCTACCTTCTGCCGAATCCCCTCCTCAGAGCGGATAATATATTCAATTTCAAATTCATCCACCATGTTGCTCAGACCGTCTGAGCACATCAGCACATAGTCCCGGCTTTTTAATTTCAGTGCAAACAGGTCGATATCCACCTCCCGCCCTGTTCCCACTGCACGGGTGATGATATTTTTCTTTTCTATGTAATCATGACTGCCCCTTTTCATCTTTCCAAGAGCAACCAGTTCCTCTACATAGGAGTGATCCCTGGTCACCTGCTCCAGCTGCTCCCGCAGAAGATACAGACGGCTGTCACCGATATTTGCCACATAAAGCACATTTCCCTTAATGGTAGCCGCCACCAGCGTGCTTCCGGTTCCAATCAGATCCGGATTTTCACTGGCCGCTTCAAACAGTGCCCGGTTGACTGTGCGAATTCCCTCTTTCAGAATTCCATGAACATCCCGATCCGGGTATTCATGGCTGAAAAACTGAACCAGATTCTCTATCACAAAGCGGGAAGCAAAGTCTCCTGCCTTATGTCCTCCCATGCCGTCTGCCACAAGAAACAGATTCTGCAGAGAGCCAATGGGTTCGGTTGAGGAAAATATCGAATCCTGGTTCATGCTGCGTACCTGTCCCACATCTGTAAGCGCGTAAGCATCCATCCGTCCTCAGCCTCCTTTTTCTTCATCCATAAAGCTTTTTCGCAGCTGACCGCAGGCGCCGTTAATATCTCTTCCCATTTCCCGGCGTACCGTAACTGCGATTTTCTGGCTTTCCAGATAATGCTGAAAAGCCTCAATGGCACGGCGGTCAGACTGAACGTAATCCCTCTCCTGAATGGGATTCACAGGGATCAGATTCACATGACCGTGCATGCCCTTTAAAAGAGAAGCCAGGGCTCTGGCCTCCTCCAGATTGTCGTTGACACCGCTTACCAGACTGTACTCAAAGGTAAGCCTTCTCCCGGTTTCCTCAAAATACTCCTGACAGGCGTCCAGAATCTCCTGAATCCTGTATCTGTTTGCAATGGGCATCAGTGTTTTTCTCACTTCATCATTGGGCGCATGCAAAGACAGGGCCAGCGTAACAGAAAGCCCCTCCTTCGCCAGTCTGCGGATTCCGGGTACAATGCCGCAGGTAGATACGGTGATGTTGCGCTGGCTGATATTCAGCCCCTGCTCATGAGATATCAGACGGATAAAACGTACGACGTTGTCATAGTTATCCATCGGTTCACCGGATCCCATAATCACAATATTGGAAACCCGCTCTCCGGTGTCGGCCTGAATGCGGTAAATCTGATCCAGCATTTCTCCTGCTGTCAGGTTCCGTTCCAGTCCATCCAGCGTTGATGCACAGAAACGGCAGCCCATTCTGCATCCCACCTGAGATGAAATGCATACGGAGTTGCCGTGATGATACTGCATCCAGACACTTTCAATGACGTTTCCGTCAGCCAGACGGAACAGATACTTTCTTGTTCCGTCAATTTTGGAAATCTTTACCTCCACCGGCTTTAAAGCCGTCAGAGTATACTGCTGACGCAGTTTTTCCCGAAGCGCCTTTGATACGTTGCTCATATCTTCAAAATCCGCTGCCAGCTTCTGATGAACCCACTGGTAAATCTGCCTGGCCCGGAAGGATTTTTCGCCCAGCTGTTCAAGCTCCTCTTCCAGTTCCTCTAAATACAGCGATTTGATGTCTTTTTTTTCCATAAATCTATTCTCTTTCCCCAACTCTCTTTTCAAGCCCCTGTCACTCTGCTTTTTTGCGGAAGGCTGCAATGAAAAAGCCGTCACAGGGATGTTTTCCCGGCAGCAGCTGAAGATATCCCTCCTTAAGCGAGGACTCCTGTACAGAACCGCCCAGCTCTTTTTCCAGGCTCAAAGGCTCGAATTCCGGAAATTCCTGCAAAATCCAGTCTCTCTGCTCCTGATTTTCCTTTCTGCTGATAGTACAGGTGCTGTAAATCAGCTTTCCGCCCGGTTTTACATACCGTCTGACTGCAGAGAGAATCTCTCTTTGCAGAACAGCCAGACTGTCTATCTGCTCCGGTGAAGCCTGATATTTAATATCCGGTTTTTTTCCAATGATTCCAAGACCGGAACAGGGCAGATCCGCAATAACAATATCCGCCTGATTTTCCCAGCGGGAATCAAATTCCCGGGCATCCCATACCTGGGCGCAGATATTGGAAAAACCGCTCCGTTCAATATTATCCTCAATCAGAGCCACCTTCTGCTCCGTCAGATCGCGGACTGTCACCAGACCTGTTCCCTTCAGACGACCTGCCAGATCCAGGCTTTTTCCGCCCGGCGCTCCGCACACATCAAGGATCTGATCTCCGGCACAGGGAGAAGCCGCCTGCCCTACCAGAGCCGAGCTTGCATCCTGAACCTGAATCCAGCCCTTCTGAAAAGCTGACAGCGCCTCCAGATAATCATATCCGGAAATCAGAAGGCCATGGGCCGCCAGAGGACTTTTCTCTGCCGATACTCCCTCTTCCTTCAAAGAACTGCAGATCTCCTCCATGGAAGCCCGATCCAGATTGCACCGGACAGAGGTAGGACGATCCTCCAGAAACGACCGGAGCATGGACTCTGTCGTCTCTGCATCATACTCTCTCTCCCACATGGAAATCAGCCAGGATGGCATGGAATAACGCAGGGACAAATCTGAAAAATCAAAGCTGTCCTTTTCCCGGATAATGGTTCTTAACACACCGTTTACAAAGCCCTTCAATCCTGAAAACCGGCGGCGCACAGCAAGATTTACGGCTTCGCTGCATACCGCCCGGTCCGGAATCCGATCCATCCAGAAAATCTGATATACAGACATTCTCAGGATCGTCCGGATCACCGGCTTCATTTTCTCTACAGGAACCTTGGAGCATCGATTCAGAATCTGGTCAATGGTCATCCGGTATTCAATGGTTCCTTCTGTAATTCTCGTAATCAGAGCCCGATCCTGTTTTTCCAGATACTGGTATTTCTCCAGAGCCTGCCGCAGCACCACATGGCTGTAGCCGCCCTTTTCCAGAATCTCCATAAGAATATCGAGAATCAGCTCTCTGCTCTGCGTAGGCTTAGTCATCGTCTCTGCGTCCTCCAAACAGCAAAACAAGCCGCAGCAGCTGAAGCAGAGATACTGCCACTGCCGCAACATAAGTCAGGGCTGCCGCGCCAAGTACCTTTCTGGTGCCGTCAACCTCCTGACCGGAAAGTATTCCCAGCTGATCAAGAAGGGTTACCGCCCGTGAAGAAGCATTAAACTCCACCGGAAGGGTAATCACCTGAAACAGAAGAGCCAGGGTAAACATCCAGATACCCAGACGGATAAAAGGTGTCATTCCAATCAGCAGACCAAGGATAATCAACGGCCAGGATAAGGTACTTCCCAGATTGGCCACCGGTACAAAGGCGGACCGCAGACGAAGGGGAGTATAGCCCACATTGTCCTGAATCGCATGACCGCACTCGTGGGCTGCTACACCCAGAGCTGCTACTGAGGTCTGGGAATACACTGCCTGAGACAGATTTACCGTCTTCGTCCGCGGATCGTAGTGATCCGTCAGATGTCCCCGTACCTGACGCACGGTAACATCATAAATCCCCTGAGAGTGAAGCAGACGCATAGCAGCCTCTGCACCTGTCATTCCTGTCATGCTCCGCACCTGGGAATACCGGCGGAAAGTACTGTTCACTCTGGCCGATGCCCACATGGACAAAAGAGCCCCGATGATAATTAAAATATATGTCGGATCCCACATCATTCGGTATCCGTATCCATAGCCGTAAAATGGCATGCTTTACTCGCTCCTTTCCATTCTTGCGCCGGACTCTACCGGAAATCCTCTCAAAAAGGCTCCTGTATCCATCCGCTTTTTCCCTTCCAGCTGCAGCTCCTCAATCTTCAGAATTCCATTGCCGGTCTGTACCGTCAGGGTGCTGCCGTCAGCCTCAAGAATCTGTCCGGGAACAGCTCCTTCCCGGCTGCCCTCAAGCACCTCTGCCTGCCAGATCTTCAGCATCCGTCCGTTTAAACGGGTATAGGCGCTGGGCCAGGGATTCAGCCCGCGAATGAGACGCTCAATTGCCGCCGCGTCCATGGTCCAGTCAATATCGCCCATGGATTTGGATATCTTCTTTACATAGGTTGCCTTTTCGTGATCCTGCTTTTCCGGAACCAGGGTTCCTGCCTCCATCTTGTCTAACGTTGACAGAATCAGATCTCCGCCCAGAAGACTCAGACGGTCAAACAGACTTCCGCCCGTTTCCTTCTCGTCCAGGGCAATCACCTTTTTCTCCAGCATATCGCCTGTGTCCATCTCGGTATCCATCATCATGGTAGTAATACCCGTTTCCCTGTCGCCGTTGATCACTGCCCACTGAATCGGCGCTGCCCCCCGGTATTTGGGAAGCAGGGAGGCATGGATATTCACACAGCCATATCGGGGAACGTCCAGAAGCTCCCGGGAAAGAATCTGTCCAAAAGCAATCACCACCATCACATCCGGCTCCAGAGCCCGCATCTCCTCCACAAAGGAGGCCTCTCTTGCCCGTACCGGCTGATAAACCGGAATCCCGTGACGCAAAGCCGTTTCCTTTACAGGTGTCATGTGAATCTCCTTGCCTCTTCCTCTGGGCTTATCCGGCTGTGTCACGACAGCTGCAACCTCATGACGGGATGCAATCAGACTCTCCAGAGTCGGCACAGAAAAATCCGGGGTTCCCATAAATACAATTTTCATATTATTCTTCATCCTCCGCAGGTACATCCATCAGTTCTCCCTCTACCAGCTCCACATACAGCTGTCCTTTCAGATGAGCGCACTCATGGCAGATGCATCTGGCAAGAAGCTCCTCTCCCTCAATCTCAATCGGCTGCATATTGATGTCAAGAGCGCGAACCACTACATGATCCGGACGTGTCACCATTCCGCTCTTTCCCGGAACGCTTAAGCATCCCTCGGGACCGGTCTGGCTTCCGCTTGTTTCTATAATCTCTGGATTGATAAGAACATACTGATTCTCATCATCTACATCCATGACTACAATCTGCTTTAACACCCCAACCTGAGGCGCTGCCAGACCTACGCCGTTTGACTCGTACATTGTTTCAAACATGTCATCAATCAGCTGCTGAATCCGCGGAGTCATCTCCTTTACCGGCTTGCACTGTTTTGTTAAAATTTCATCTCCAATAGTTCTGATCTGTCTGATTCCCATCTGCTTCTTCCAATTCCTTTCTTTCCTGTCCCGGCTCAAAGCGGAAGCTTCCCGTCGTTCCCCCTTACGAAAAATCGTACTGGATCGTCAGTCTGCGGCAGCTCTCCGTCTCATCCCACCGATTCTGGACATACTTCTGAATTCTTATTAGTATATCATAATTTTCCTGTTTGATATATAAAATTTTTCTGTAAATATCATTAACTTTATATACAGGCGCAAAAACAGGCCCGATTAGTTCTGCCTGCTGCCCGAATCTTCTTCCGACTGCCTCTGCCACAGCATCTGTCATATGGGCTGTCAGTTCCTCTTCTTTCCCGCCAATCTGAATACTCAGCATGTGCGCGGCAGGCGGATATTTCATCAGTTTCCGGTATCCCATTTCCTGACGGTAAAACTCCTGATAATCCTGAACTGCAGATGCCTTTACCACATAATGCTCCGGCGTATAGGTCTGAATCACCGCTGTTCCGGGCCTTTTCCCGCGTCCTGCCCTTCCGGCCGCCTGAACCAGAAGCTGAAATGTTCTCTCCCCGCTTCTGTAATCCGGCGCATAAAGAGAGGCGTCTGCCGCCAGAATCCCCACCAGTGTCACCCCCGGAAAGTCGTGTCCCTTTACAATCATCTGGGTTCCAATCAGAATATCTGCCTCCCCTTTTGCAAAAGAGGACAGAATTTCCTGATGGCCGCCCTTTTTCGATGTGGTATCCAGATCCATCCGCAAAACTCCTGCCTGAGGAAACATGGCCTTCGTCAGCTCCTCAATTTTCTGGGTTCCTGTTCCAAAGCCTGCCAGATAAGGGGAACCGCAGGAGGGACACTTCCCGGGCAGAGGAACCGTATATCCGCAGTAATGGCACACAAGCCGCGTTTTATTGTGCAGGGTCAAAGTCACATCACAGTGAGGACATTTGACAGCCTCCCCGCAGGAGCGGCAGGAGACAAAAGAGGAATATCCTCTCCTGTTCATAAACAGCATCACCTGTTCTTTCTTTTCCAGGCGATCTCTTATCAGCTCCTGAAGGCGGCGGCTGAAAATAGATTTGTTTCCCTCCTCCATTTCCTTTCTCAAATCCACCACCTCTGCAGATGCCAGAGCACTTCCCTCTCCTGCCCGGCTCTTTAAGGTATACAGCCGGTAAATCCCCGCCTCAGCCCTGGTATAGGCCTCCAGCGAAGGCGTGGCAGACCCCATGACAAAAGCTGCATTCCTCATCTGGGCCAGCTTCTCTGCGACCTCTCTTGCATGATACCGCGGAGTAGACTCGCTTTTATAGGCACCCTCGTGCTCCTCATCCATAATAATCAGTCCCAGATCCGGAAAATCAGTAAACAGGGCTGAACGGGCTCCTATCATCACCTGAGTCTCCCCCTGTCTGGCCCGCTCATACTGATCCCACCGCTCTCCGGCTGAGAGACGGGAATGCATCACACTGATGCAGGATCCAAAGCGCCGGTAAAACCGCATAACCGTCTGATAGGTCAGAGAAATTTCCGGAATCAGAACAATGACCTGTCTGCCCTGTTTCAGAACATGGGCAATCATTTCCATATATACCTCTGTCTTTCCGCTTCCGGTGATACCGTAAATCAGAGAAGGGGTTCTCTCCCCCCTGTCATAACGGCTGCAAAAATCCTCTGCAATCCGCCGCTGCTCCTCATTAAGAATGATTTCTGCCTCTCCGGTTTGCGTATCAACCATGGAGCGGACCACCTGCCGGTTTCTGGCTTTTACCTTGCGTTTTACAGGAAGCACGGTTTTTAAAGCCTGGTTCATCGTGGAGCCGTACCTTTCCTTCATCCACCAGGCCAGACTGATAATTCTGGAATCTGCCGTCACACTTCCCGTTACAAGCCCGGCTATGGACTTGATTTTTGTCACATCATATTCTGCTTTTTCCGAAATATCCACCACATAGCCTTTTCGAGTTCTGTTCCCAGAACCAAAAGGAACGCAGACCTGCATTCCCACCTGAATCTCCCCCGAAAGCTGCGGAGGAATCCGGTATTGGAACACGCGGTCTACGTTTTCATGAGAAATATCTATAATGATACTGGCATACTGTTCTGCCATACACTCACCTGCACCTGTCTGTTACTTTTCCTGTTTTTCCAAAAGCCTTGCAGCAACCTGCCCCAGCTTCATGCTGTTAGAGCCCTTCAGCAAAACGCAGTCTCCCGGCTTCAGATGACTGAAAAGAGCCTGATACAGACCCTCTCTGTCTTCTCCGGAAAAATGATAGAACTCCCTGCTGCCTCTTCCTCCGTTTTCCTGTGCACCTTCTGCAATCTTTTCCGCCAGTTCTCCCAGCGTAAATAAAAGATCCACCGGATGCTCTGCCAGCCACCAGCCAATCTGACGATGGAATCCAGGCGCCTCCGGCCCCAGCTCCTTCATATCTGCCAGAACGGCAATGCGGCGTCCTGCTTTTTCCATGGAATGAAGAACCTCAAGCCCTGCAATCATGGAAACAGGACTGGCATTGTAAGTATCATCAATCACTGTAATCCCGTCTTTTTCCATGATTTGCTGACGGTTCTGAAATCCGGTAAACTGCTCCAGCGCCTGCACGGCCGCATCAAGCGGAACTCCGTTTTCATCAGCCACAGCCAGAGCCACCATAGCATTCAGCACATTATGGCGTCCCATCACCTTCAGAGCCACCGGCACCTGTCTGTCTCTGCACACAGCAGTAAACACCGGATAGCCATTGACAATCCGGATATTTTCTGCCCGGTAGCTGCTGTTTTCTCCGGTTCCGTAATACACGGTTCTGCAGCCATCCTTCGCCCTTGTTTCTTTCAAAAGAGGATCATCCCCGTTCAGGAACAGCACACCGCCCTCTTTCAGGCCGTCCTGAATCGTCAGCTTTTCCCGGTAAATGTTTTCCTGGCTTCCCAGCTGCTCAATATGCGTAATTCCCACATTGGTAATTACCGCCATATCTACCTGGGCAATCCGGGCAATGACTGTCATTTCTCCCGGCATGCTCATTCCCAGCTCCACCACACCGATTTCATCGGCGGAAGAAATTTCTGACAGAGTAATGGGCAGACCAATCTGGCTGTTGGAATTTCCCGGTGTTTTATATACCCGGTATTTTCCGGAAAGAGCTGCCGCCACCATTTCTCTTGTTGTGGTTTTTCCCACGCTTCCGGTAATTCCCACAAGGGGAAGGCTCAGCCTGTTTCTGTAATATTTTCCCACTGCCTGAAGTGCCTTTTTTGTATCCTCCACGCGGATCCACGGATGCGTATCTTCCATCTCGTCGTGCTCACTGGTCAGGACTGCTGCAGCTCCTGCCTCAAAGGCCTGAGAAATAAACCTGTGGGCATCTACCTTTTCTCCGATAATCGGAACAAACAGATCCTGTCCCTTCATGGTACGGGAATCAATGCTGATATGCTTTAATTCCATATCCCCGTCCCCGCACAGCAGGCGCCCGCCGGCTGCCTTTACAATATCATTTACCGTCATACATTCCATATCTGGTATCTCTTTTCTTTTTTATTCATTCGCCTGACCGGCATCCTGTTTCTCCAGTCCGGCAATAACCTCTTCGACAACAGCCCGATCCAGAAACGGATAGCGGACTCCTTCGATCTCCTGATAATCCTCATGTCCCTTGCCAATCACAGCAATCATATCTCCCGGCTCCGCGTGGGTGATGCTGTAGGCAATGGCCTCTCTCCGATCCGGAATTTCCACGAATTTTCCCCCGGTTTTTTCAATGCTTCCCCGGATATCTGCAATAATATCCTCTACCTTCTCAAACCGGGAATTGTCTGCTGTAATAATAGAAAGATCCGCCATTCTTCCGCCAATCTCTCCCATGGAATACCGGCGATCCTTAGAGCGGTTTCCTCCGCAGCCAAAAACAACCACCAGACGTTTGGGATGATAGTCACGGAGGGTTGACAGCAGGCTTTCCATGCTGACTGCATTATGTGCATAATCTACAATCACGCAGCAGCGCCGGGAAGTATGTACAATCTCCATGCGTCCATTGATTTTCAAATGCTCCATAGCATGCTGCAGACGCTCTTGCGGTACTCCGCACCAGAGAGTAACTGCCGCGGCCGCCAGAGCATTATAGACATTAAATTTTCCGGGAATGCTTACCCGGACCGGGATCTCCCGCTCTCCCCGGATATCAAATCCTGTTCCTACAAAATCCGGCTCTGACACATACTCAATATGCTCGGCCAGATAATCGCTGCCTGTATGGTTCTTCTCCAGGGTATCCCCTGTACGCGGACATTTCTCCTGGTTTTCCATAAGTCCGAAACCGGTCCAGGGGCAGGGGATCTCCTGCACAATCTCCTGGAAGTGCTCGTCATCCAGATTGATAAATGCCTTCCGGCTCTGGAAAAAGAGCTGCTTTTTATAGAAAAGATACTCTGCAAAATCTGCATGCTCATCCGGTCCGATGTGATCCGGAGAAATGTTGGTGAATACTGCGCAGTCAAACACAATCCCCGTCACCCGGTGCATTTTCATCGCCTGGGAGGAAACCTCCATAACACAGCACTCACAGCCAGCCTCTGCCATCTGGGCAAAATACCGGTGAAGATCATAGGACTCCGGCGTTGTATTCACCGTAGGATAATGATCCGTTCCAATCATGACGCCGTTGGTTCCAATCATTCCCGTTTTCTTTCCGGCTGCCTCCAGAATGGTTTTCACCATATGGGTGGTTGTAGTCTTTCCCTTGGTTCCCGTCACTCCGATCATCAAAAGCTTCCGGGAGGGATTTCCAAACCGGGCTGCAGAAAGTCTCGCCAGAGCCTCTCTTCCGTTTTTCACTACAATCACCGTCACCTGGGCAGGCACCTCTACCGGGTGCTCTGTCACAAGCACCCGGACTCCGGCCTCTGTCACCTGGGGAATAAAGTCATGGGAATCTCTTCTGGTTCCCTTCATGCAGATAAACACTGCTCCCGGTCCGGCCTTTCTTGAATCATATACTACCTCAGTCACCTCTGCATCCAGACTTCCCTGCTGCAGTGTATAGGAAATCTCTCCGAGCCATTCCCGAATTTTCATCTGATTTTCCGGCAGCCTGATAAAAGCCGCCTGCTCCTTTCTGCCCCGTGGCATTGCTTCTGCTTTTTAGAATAATCCTGTAATCTTGCCTTCCTCATTTACATCGATTCCGTCTGCTGCCGGCTTTTTGGGAAGTCCCGGCATAGTCATAATTGCGCCGGTCAGCACAACCACGAAGCCTGCTCCTGCAGAAACGTAGACATCACGGACATTGATTGTAAAGCCGGAAGGACGTCCCAGCTTGTTCTGGTCATCAGACAGGGAATACTGGGTTTTTGCCATACATACCGGCATGGAGCCAAAGCCCATCTGCTCGATTCTGGCCAGGGCCCTCTCTGCTGCCGGGGTATAGGAAACACCGTCTGCCCCGTAAATCTCTGATGCAATGGTAAATACCTTATCCTTCAGGCTCATCTCATCCGGATACAGGGGATGATAATGGCTTTCCTTCTGATTCAGAGTCTCCAGAACCTTTTCTGCCAGGGCCTCTCCTCCTTCTCCGCCCTTTGCCCATACCTCGGACAGGGCAAACTCACAGCCTCTGGACTCGCAGAAATCGCGGATCAGCGCATACTCTGCCTCTGTATCTGTGATAAAGGAATTCAGAGTAACCACTACCGGAACTCCGTATTTCTGGATATTCTCAATATGCTTCTCCAGGTTTACAATACCCTTCTTTAATGCCTCCAGATTTTCCTGAGACAGCTCTGTCTTCGGAACACCGCCGTTATATTTCAGAGCACGCACGGTTGCCACCAGAACCACAGCATCCGGCTTTAAGCCTGCCATCCGGCACTTGATGTCAAGAAACTTTTCAGCTCCCAGATCTGCTCCAAAACCGGCCTCTGTCACTACCACATCAGCCAGCTTTAAGGCTGTCTTTGTAGCGCGCACACTGTTGCAGCCATGGGCAATATTGGCAAAGGGTCCGCCGTGAACCAGCGCTCCGTTGTGTTCCAGAGTCTGAATCAGGTTCGGCTTAATCGCATCCTTTAACAGAGCAGCCATCGCTCCTACTGCATGAAGCTGCTCGGCAGTAACCGGCTCACCTGCATAATTATATGCAACAATGATTCTTCCCAGACGGGCCTTTAAATCTTCCATATCAGATGCCAGACAGAGAATGGCCATAATCTCAGATGCTACGGTAATAACAAAGTGATCCTCACGAACCACTCCGTCTGCCTTTGCGCCAAGACCTACTACAACATTTCTCAGCACACGGTCGTTCATATCCATACAGCGCTTCCACAGAATCTGCCGGGTATCAATCTGAAGTGCATTGCCCTGCTGAATATGGTTGTCAAGCAGAGCCGCCAGCAGGTTGTTTGCAGAAGTAATTGCATGAAAATCTCCCGTAAAATGCAGATTTAAATCCTCCATGGGCACTACCTGGGCATAACCGCCGCCTGCAGCGCCTCCCTTAATACCAAAGCACGGTCCCAGAGACGGCTCCCGCAGGGCAAGCATGGTTTTTGTTCCCTTGCGGTTTAAAGCATCTGCCAGACCAATGCTGGTGGTTGTCTTTCCCTCTCCCGCCGGAGTCGGGTTAATTGCAGTTACCAAAACCAGCTTTCCATCCTTCCGGTCCTTAACCTGCTCCCACAGCTCGTCGGTCAGCTTTGCCTTATACTTTCCGTACAGCTCCAGAGCCTCTTCTGCAATTCCATACCGCTCTGCAACCTCGCGAATGTGGAGCATCTCTGCCTCCTGGGCAATTTCAATGTCTGTTTTCATTTCTCCATCCTCCTGTGCTTTCGTATTTATGGGTGTTTCTGTTGCTTACCTGATTATCTGTCTGCAAGACTACTGGTTCTGTCCCATCATCTGACAGAACTCCTCCATCGTCATCAGAACCTTTCTCGGCTTGGTTCCTTCCTCTTCGCCTACCACGCCTGCCTCTGCAAGCTGATCCATTATTCTTGCAGCCCTGTTAAAGCCTATCTTAAACATACGCTGCAGCATACCGATTGACGCTTTTTCTTTTTCAATAATAAAGGCTCCCGCCTGTTCAAAATACTCGTCCCGGCCGTTTGAGCCGCCTGCTGCCGCTGCCGCAGGCGCCGCATTCATCTGCTGCTCCACCTCAGGATTGTAATCTGCCGTCATTCCCTGTTCTGTCAGGAAATCAACAACCTTCTGAACCTCCTGATCCGAAACAAAGGCTCCCTGCACTCGCTGCGGCTTGGGGAAGCCTGCCGGATAAAACAGCATATCGCCCTTGCCTAACAGCTTCTCCGCTCCGTTCATATCAATGATTGTGCGGGAATCCACACCGGAGGACACGGAAAAGGCAATACGGGAAGGCACATTGGCCTTAATCAGACCTGTGATAACATTCACAGACGGACGCTGGGTTGCAATCACCAGATGGATTCCTGCTGCACGGGCAAGCTGCGCCAGACGGCAGATCGCCTCCTCTACCTCGCCGGGAGCCACCATCATCAAGTCTGCCAGCTCGTCCACGATAATCACAATCTGAGGCAGCTTTTTAGGCTTTTTCTCATCCTCAATATCCTGGATTCCCTCTACCTTTGCATTGTAGCCCTTCAAATCCCTGACATTATATTCCGCAAATTTTTTATATCGATCCGTCATCTCTGCCACTGCCCAGTTTAACGCGCCGGACGCCTTTTTCGGATCGGTTACCACAGGAATCAGCAGATGGGGAATTCCATTGTATACACTCAGCTCCACCACCTTGGGATCCACCATAATCAGCTTCACATCCTCCGGGCTGGATTTGTATATAATACTCATAATCAGCGTATTGATGCATACGGATTTACCGGATCCGGTTGCACCTGCAATCAACAGATGGGGCATTTTCGCAATATCTGTAACCACCACCTGGCCGCCGATATCCTTTCCCACAGCAAAAGCCAGACGGGAACCGTGATTTTTAAAATTGTCCGATTCCAGAAGCTCTCTTAAATAAACCGTATTATTTTCCTTGTTGGGCACCTCAATTCCCACTGCCGATTTTCCGGGAATCGGCGCCTCAATCCGGATATCCGCCGCTGCAAGACTCAGCTTGATATCATCTGCCAGGCCTACAATCTTGCTGACCTTAACTCCCTGCTCCGGATGAAGCTCGTACCGGGTCACAGAGGGACCGCAGCTGATATTGGTCACAGTCACACCTACTCCGAAATCCCGCAGAGTCTGCTGAAGCTTTACCGCCGTCTCCCTGTATTCCTGCTCGGAATGACCTCCGGCCGGACGGGCTCCCCGCTTGAGCAGGCTTACCGGAGGAAATACATATTCTTTTTTCGGTTTTTCCTCCTTCGCCTGGATCTGCTGCTGAACCGAAGCCTCCCCGGCCTCGACAGCCGCCTTTGTCTCCTGACGCCTGGACTCCAGCTTTTTCTGCAGAGCCTCTGTCTCTGTTTCAATCACCTTGCCTCCGGCGGTCACAACACGCTTTTCCTCCTCGGGAATAACAAAATCACTGCCGGACAAGGTTTTAACCACCTGTCCCGGATCCTGCTCCTCCAAAGGCGCTGTCGCATCGTATGTAGCTGCCTCCACAGGCGTTTCTCTTGTCTCCGGCATGTAAATCTCCTCCGGCTGGAACAGATCCAGAGTCTTTGCCGGACTCTCTCCCGTCTCCCTGTCGGAAAATACATTTCCCGCCTCCTCAAACCGTCGGATTCCGTCTGCCGCAAGGCTCTGCGGAGAAGACTCTGTCATTTCCCCGTCCACATCAAAGGGAACCGTATCATCCTCATCCCGATATTCCGGCGGAAGGGAAATACTGCCTGTAAACACATCTGCTCCCGATGGAACAGACCGGGTTTTCTCTGCGTGAAGCGGACCAAAATCAGGCTGTTCTTCAGGACTTTCTGCCAGAGCGGGATCTCTGCGGCTGATGCCATCCGCATCTGCTGCAGGAGAATCCTCCCGGAAATCCTTCTCCGCCTGCGGAAGGCTCAGAGGTTCCTCCTCAAAGTCCTCATCTCCGCTTGCGTAGGCAGACAGGTCTGTGGAGCTTAAATTTACACCGGAAATCTGCTCTTCCCTGCGTCTTCTTCTCTCCTCCTGGCGCTCCGCATGAAGCTCCCGTCTCCGATCCATATCCTCCTTCGCGTACTGATAAGCTGCGTCACTGTGCTTTTTGACCGCCTTTACAAAAGAACGCTCTGTAATAATAACAGCGCAGATAATCATCAGAACAGCCATAACAAGAAACGCGCCGATTGTTCCTAAAATTCCCTTCAGCAGCGCGCAAAGCAGACCTCCTGCCAAACCGCCGCCGAAACCGCTGCGGGCAGACATGGTGTAATAGGCAAGGATGGATTTGCCCTCTTCCGGATCCTGTCCGAAAAAAAGCTGGGCAAAGCCGCAGAGAAGAAAAAATGCAGTTACCGCAGCCGCCAGCTTTCTGGCAGCTGCACGGCTTCCTCTGTTGGACATGGCAAAACAGGTTCCCACAAACAAAATAAGCGGAGCAATATATCCCGCCATTCCAAATAATCCAAGCTGTACCCCGCGCAAAAAGTCACCTGCCACACCGCACAAATGAAAATTGCTTAAAAAAAGTAGCACTGCGGCCGCAAAAGACAGAAGAATCATAACTTCCGCCCGAAGAAAGCCTGCCGGCTCTTCCTTGACAGGAACCAGATTTTTCCTCGGTCTTCCGGGCTTTCTTCCCGCTGTCTTTCCTGCTGCTGTCTTTCCTTTTACCGAATTGGTTGTTTTATTCTTCGATGATGCCACAAATGTATGCCTCCTCTTTCCCATTGAGGATAGTATACAAAAAAAATCAGGGAATTGCAAGCCCGTCATCTTCTCATACAGCCCGGCAGTCAATCATCTCATAGAGCCTGGCAAGGGCATCCCGGATTCCCCCTACCTGGTCAATCAGCCCCTGTTTCACCGCATCCTCTCCCACCAGCACCGTTCCCAGATCCCTGGTCAGCATCTCTGTATTCAGCATCAGCCGTTTCACCTGATCGTAGGCGATCCGGGAATGGGAGCTGATAAAGCTTAAAATCCTGTCCTGGATCATATCGAAATACTCATAGGTCTGGGAGGCGCCGATAACGGTTCCGTTCATGCGCACCGGATGCACCATCATCGTACCTGTGGGAACAATAAACGAATAGTCTGTAGAAACCGCCAGAGGAACACCGATGGAATGACTGCCGCCCAGCACCAGGGATACTGTAGGCATACTCATAGAGGCAATCATTTCTGCAATGGCAAGACCTGCGTCCACGTCTCCGCCGGAGGTATTTAACAGCACCAGAAGGCCTTCTACGGAATCATCATCCTCCAGCTGGGCCAGTTGGGGAAGCACATGATCGTACTTGGTCGCCTTGGAATTTCCGGAAAGATTTTCATGTCCCTCCACCTCCCCGATAATGGAAAGAAGATGGATTTTCCGCTTTCTCCGGTTTCCCTCCAGTGTCATCTGCCCGTAGTCCTCCAGCTTCTGATTCTCTTTTTCTTCTATTTCCTGTTCTTCCTTTCTGGCGCTGCCGTCCAGAATTTTCTTTTCTTTTTCCTTCCACTCACATCTGCTGCTCATAGTCTCATCTCCTGATTTTCTGATTGATATGTCCGTTTCCTTTTTCAGTCTTCCCACGGTTTCTGTTTTTATGTACAAATTTTGCGAATGTGTTTTCCGTACTGACACTTCCTCTCCATAAGTCCGATCACATACAGTCCATAGGCAGGGAGGTATTCGCCTTTTTCCTTTTTTTGATGTATAATACCAATACACGTTACTATTCAGGACGGCGGGAGTTCTCCGCTGCTTCCTGTTCGGCTTTGCCGGACAAGAAGATGCCCTGTCCTGAACAGTTACCATTTATCACAGAGGAGGAAATCCCGATGTCCGAATATATTCTCAGTCAAATCAAGCCCTCTGATCGCCGTGCATCCAGACAGATGGATGCTCTTTTGCAGCAGGAGGGAATCGAACGTGACAAAAATCTTGATTACAGTGTTGGCCTTTTTGATGAAGACTACAACCTGGCCGCTGTCGGTTCGTGCTTTTCCAACACCCTGCGCTGCCTGGCCGTCTCGTCAGAACACCAGGGAGAAGGGCTTTTAAATCAGGTTTTATCCCACCTTATGGAATACCAGTACAACCGCGGCAACACCAGTCTCTTTCTTTATACCAAATGCAATACTGCCCGGTTTTTTGGGGATCTGGGCTTTTACGAAATTGCCCGGGTGGATGGAAAGGTCGTATTTATGGAAAACAGAAAAACCGGCTTTGCCGATTATCTGAAAAAACTTCAGGCGGAAACCGGCCAGTCACAGGCTGCACAGGCAGCTGCCCTGCTTCCGGATCCGCGGACAGGCGCTGTTGTTATGAATGCAAACCCCTTTACCCTGGGCCACCGCCGGCTTGTGGAATACGCAGCCTCCCAAATGGATCTGCTCCATGTTTTTGTTGTATCTGAGGACGTCTCCCTGGTTCCCCTTTCTGTCCGGGAACAGCTGATACGGGAGGGAACTGCAGATCTGGGCAATCTGGTTTATCATCAGACCGGTCCCTATATGATTTCCAACGCAACCTTTCCTTCCTATTTCTTAAAGGACAATGATACTGTAATCCGCTCTCATGCCCGCCTGGATATTCAGGTTTTCCGGAAAATCGCCGGAGCTCTGAATATTTCCCGGCGCTTTGTCGGAGAAGAGCCCTTCAGCCAGGTGACAGGAATTTACAATCAGGTTATGAAGGAGGAACTGGAGGCTGCAGGAATTGCCTGCACTGTCATCCCCCGCAGAGAAGATTCCGACGGTCCTATCAGCGCATCCGGAGTCCGGGAGCTTCTCCGTGACGGAAACTGGGAAGCCTTGCAAAAAAAAGTACCGGAATCCACATTCCGATACTTTACTTCTGAAAAAGCGGCTCCTGTTCTGCAAAGGCTTCGGGAAGCCGGCGAGGTCCGCCACTATTAATCTATCTCCTGACCTTTCTCTGCAAATGCTCCTGCAGCGCTTTTCAGGAGTCCGAGAGAAATCACAATCGTCAGATAATCTGCCGCAGTCTGTGTATAATTAATACCGGGAAGTCCAAACCATGATTTCAGCAGATAAAGAAGAGGAATAAAGAAAAGCCCCTGACGGCATACTGACAAAAGTGCAGCCGGAAGGGGCCTGTTTATTGCCTGCATACTGTTAATAGACAAAAACAAAAGTCCCAGAACCGGCCCGGCCATCGAAACCGCTCTCAGCATCTGTGTTCCATACGCAATTACCTCTTCGTCGAGAATAAATGCCCCCATAACCTGGCGGCTGAATAAAATATAAAACAGACTGAGTACAGTTCCGCAGCCTACAGTCAGCAGTCCGCTGAATTTCATAATAGATAAAAACCTCTTTTTTTCTCCTGCTCCAAAGCAGTATCCCAAAAGCGGCTGAATCCCGTTTGTAATTCCCATATGGATAAATACGATCAGCATATATGCCTTTGTCACAATTCCCATTGCTGCCAGCGGCTTGTCTCCATAAGAAACCAGCGCATTATTCAGCAAAACTGTGGCCACACTCATCAGGG
>UQFC01000007.1 GCA_900540335.1 uncultured Clostridium sp.
GATCCTGGATGTGGCCAGCGGTGTAAAGGAGCCCTATAGTGATCAGTACGGATTTCATAATGACATGTGCATTTTTAATCCGGCACCGATTACCTGAGAAACGGTCTGATGCAGGATTTGATCGGGAGGCATAATCGCCTCCCTTTTTTCATACTCTGGAAGTAGCTGACAGGCAAAATGATAAAGCAGAGAGCGGAGGGGTGGGCGTGAACGACAGTTATATGGAAGTTTTGCAGCAGTATGAGGGGGAAACTCTCAATGTGCGGAGAGGACGCGGGGCCTGGATTTGTGAGCAGAGCGACGGGATCCGCCTGTTAAAGGAATACAGGGGAACCCTGCGGCGTCTGGAGTTTGAGGAGGCTGTGTTGACGGAACTGGAAAACGCCGGATTGGAACAGGTGGATCAGTATGTGCGCAGCCGGGAGGGAGCGCTGATTGCAGCCGGAGAGGACGGAAGCAGATATATTCTGAAAAAATGGTTTCTGGACCGGGAATGCAGTCTGAGGGACAGCCGTGAAATCCTGACAGCCGTAAGCAGGATTGCAGCTTTGCACCGGGCATTCCGGAAGATTCCCTGGCGGGAGGAATGGGATCTTGGTTCAATGGTTCCGCCGGGGGTGGATGAAGAGATGAAACGGCACAGCAGAGAAATGAAACGGGCCTGTGCTTTTATCAGAAAAAAACGGAAGAAAAGTGAGTTTGAACTGTGTGTGATGCAGCACTTTCAATGTTATTATGAACAGGCGCTGGAGGCTCAGGACGGACTGGAACTACTTGAGAAGAAGCAGGGACAGGACCGTCTTTTTTTGTGCCATGGAGATCTGGATCAGCATCATATTCTGATTGGATCTCAGGATGTGGCGTTTATTGAATTTAATCAGATGCATCTGGGAGATCAGATGACGGATTTGTACCGTTTTATGCGAAAGGCCATGGAAAAGCATGGCTGGGATCCGCGGCTGGGGGCGGCGATGCTGGAAGCATATGACCGGGTGCTTCCCACCAGCCGGGAGGATCGGGCCTGTTTGTATTATCTGTTTCTCTATCCGGAGAAATACTGGAAGCAGCTGAATTATTACATGAATACGAATAAGGCATGGATTCCTGAAAAAAATGTGGAGAAGCTTAAGCTTCTGGAAGAGCAGGAGACAGGGCGTCGTCAGTTTCTGCGGGAGATACGGTAAAATCCTCAGTCCAGCAGGTGGTGTAGTGCTGCATTCGCCGTGTTCCGATTCCGCCGGCGAATCCATCCATCAGGGCACGATCCATTCTCTGGTAGGGGATATGGAAGGGGTGTCCGGCGTGATAGTAGTTAAAGGACATCAGATAGACACTTTGAAGGTCAGGAAGCTGTGTCTCATACAGAATGTAGCCTCTTTGATTTTGAGAGCCATAGGGAAAGCTGAAGGCGCCGGAAATACAGTAGGAGGAGCTGGGGCCAAACAGGGAGGCGCTTGTACGTATGCCCTTTTGCAGTCGGGAGATCGGGGCTGTATAGTCGGTACCTCCTCTGGAAAACAGGAGGTGACCGGAAATCGGGCTGCGGTCTTCCGCGGGGACGGGATCTGGAAAAATGGCAAAGCTGTCCTGCCACCAGGGAGAAAAGCCATTGATGCGGAAATGTTCAATCACGGCGGCTCTGTTATGGGAAAGCCGGACATAAACAGCGGTTGCAGACAGGGATTCCTTCGGCAGTTCCTGGCCGGAGGAATACAGCTGATTGGAGAAATAAATTTTTTGCGAATCAGTATGTACAGCGGAGGCATCCTTCATGCGAAGGAGATCCGTCTGGGATAAATCTGACAGAATTTCAGCCGGAATGCCAAGAGAGGAAAGCTTTTGGGAAACGGCCTGAGCTTCCTGGGAAACCGGAGCTTTTTCTGCAGTGTCCAGGGAAAGATGGTTCCAGAATACGCAGGTTCCGGTCAGAAGAATGCAGACAGGGAAGTAAAGCTTTGTCAGACGCCTTTCGCCGGGGGAAAGCTCAGGTTCCGGAAAAACAGGCATCAGGGCAAGCATTTCCTCTGTGAGGCGGAAGCAGGAAACGATGAGAACGAGAAACCAGAGTATCACAGGAAGCCCTGCAAAAAGAACGGAGGAGGTTCCCGGAAACAGAAGACCAAGGACAGTAGCGGCAGCAAGCCAGACGGAAAGCCATAAAAAGGGATCCCGTTCTGAGGGGATTTCATAAACACGGCACATTTCTTTCAGGTCGCGGCGAATCAGAAGCAGAAGGGCCATGCGCAGACCGGTGACTGCAAGTGCAGGGAGCGGCGAATCAGAAAAGAGCGGTGTCCGGGCGGCGGGAGAAACCAGAAGACCCAAATGAAGGTTTGTATCAAAAGTATATCATAGACGATTTTGAAAATCCTTACAGATTCTGGTTAAATTCTTAATTTTTCTGAATTGCCGGTGGTCAGGTTTCAGTGATATAGATTGACAGATTTTTCAAAAAAGTGTATAGTTATGTTAGGAAAATTTGTGTTCCTGCACATATTTTTACTAAGAAATTCGGGGGAGACAGTTATGTATCTGGATGATTACAAACGCTGGCTTGCTGCAGATCTGGAAGACGCAGATCTGAAGCCGGAACTGGCAAAAATTGAAGGAAATGACGAGGAAATCAAGGATCGCTTTGCAGTAGCTCTGAAGTTCGGTACAGCAGGCCTGCGCGGTGTGCTGGGAGCCGGAACCAACCGGATGAACATTTATGTAGTTCGTCAGGCAACACAGGGACTGGCAAACTGGGTGAAGACTCAGGGCGGCAACCAGACAGTTGCAATCAGCTATGACAGCCGTTTAAAGAGTGACGTATTTGCAAAGACTGCAGCAGGAGTTCTGGCTGCCAACGGCATTAAGGTGCGTATCTACGATGCTCTGATGCCGGTACCGGCTCTGTCCTTTGCAACCCGTTATTACCAGTGCAATGCGGGTATTATGGTGACTGCATCCCATAACCCGGCCAAGTATAACGGCTACAAGGCATACGGTCCTGACGGCTGCCAGATGACAGACGATGCAGCTGCCATTGTGTATGATGAGATTTTGAAGACGGATATTCTGGAGGGAGCAAAATACATCTCCTTTGCAGAAGGCGTGGAAAACGGTATGATCCGCTTTGTTGGCGATGACTGTAAGAAGGCTTTTTATGAGGCGATTGAAGCGCGTCAGGTTCGTCCGGGTCTGTGCAGAACTGCCGGACTGAAGCTGGTTTACAGCCCCTTGAACGGTTCCGGACTGGTTCCGGTTACCACAGTCTTAAACGACATGGGAATTACAGACATTACCATTGTTCCGGAGCAGGAGTATCCGAACGGCTACTTTACCACCTGCAGTTACCCGAACCCGGAGATTTTTGCAGCTCTGGAGCTGGGACTGAATCTGGCGAAGGAGACAGATGCCGATCTGATGCTGGCAACGGATCCGGATGCTGACCGTGTGGGCATTGCCATGAAGTGCCCGGATGGCTCCTATGAGCTGGTAAGCGGCAATGAGATGGGCGCTCTGCTGCTTGATTATATCTGTGCAGGACGAATCGAGAAGGGAACGATGCCTGAGCGTCCGGTTGCTGTAAAGTCTATTGTTTCCACTCCGCTGGCAGATGCCATTGCAGCTCACTACGGTGTTGAGATGAGAAATGTGCTTACAGGCTTTAAGTGGATCGGCGATCAGATTGCAGGTCTGGAGGCAGCAGGTGAGGTTGACCGCTTTATCTTCGGATTTGAGGAGAGCTACGGATACCTGGCCGGTCCTTATGTTCGTGACAAGGATGCAGTTATCGGCTCTATGCTGATTTGTGAGATGGCAGCTTACTACCGCAGCATCGGCAGCTCCATTAAGCAGCGTCTGGAAGAGATTTATGCAGAATATGGCCGTTATCTGAACAAGGTTGACAGCTTTGAATTCCCGGGCCTGACCGGTATGGATAAGATGGCCGGCATTATGCAGGGACTGCGGGATAATCCTCCCACAGAGTTTGCAGGCTACAAGGTAGAGAAGGTTACAGATTATCAGAAGCCTGAGGAAACCGGTCTTCCGGCAGCCAATGTACTGATTTACGCTCTGGAGGGCGGAGCAACTGTTGTAGTTCGTCCTTCCGGTACAGAGCCGAAGATCAAGACCTACTTTACAACTCTGGGCAAGGACCTGGCAGAGGCACAGGCTCAGAAGGACAAGCTGGCAGAGGCAATGAAGCCGATTCTGGCATAAGAGGCAGAGTGTACCGCTGTGAAACAGCGAAAAATCCATAAAAGGATGAGAGGCGGCGGCTTCCCGAATTGTCTGAAGACACGGGGGGCGGCCGCTTCTTTTTTCGATTTATAATTGCACAGGGATTTAAAGTATGCTACAATCAACGAAAACACAGGCAGCAGAAATTGCCGTAAGCATCTGCTGCAGGCGCAGACAGGAAAGAGAGGGAGAAAAATATGAATTTATCCTATCAGAGTACAAGAGGCACAGAAAGCGGCCTGACAGCGTCCCAGGCGATTTTAAAAGGACTGGCTGATGACGGCGGATTGTTTATGCCTACTTATATCCCCAGGCTGGAGATTCCGATGGAGCAGCTGGCTGGGATGACTTATCAGGAAACGGCATACCAGGTGATGAAGCTGTTTCTCAATGATTTTACAGAGGAGGAGCTGCGTTACTGCATTAACAGCGCGTATGACAGTAAGTTTGATACAGAGGAAATTGCTCCTCTGGTAAAGGCGGACGGAGCCTATTATCTGGAGCTTTTCCATGGAAGCACCATTGCATTTAAGGATATGGCACTTTCTATTCTGCCGTATCTGATGACAACCTCTGCGAAGAAGAACCATGTGGAGAATGAAATCGTAATTCTTACAGCCACCTCCGGCGATACCGGAAAGGCAGCCATGGCAGGCTTTGCCGATGTGCCGGGCACCCGGATTATTGTATTTTATCCCAAGGGCGGAGTCAGCCGGGTTCAGGAGCTGCAGATGGTTACCCAGAAAGGGGACAATACGGCAGTTGTCGCTATCCACGGCAATTTTGACGATGCCCAGACCGGTGTGAAGAAGATTTTCGGAGACAGGGCCTTTGGGGAGAAGCTGGCCCGGAAGGGTTTCCAGCTTTCTTCTGCCAACTCCATTAATATCGGACGTCTGGTTCCTCAGGTTGTTTATTATGTATATGCTTATGCAAAGCTGGTAGAAAATGGAGAGATCCAGAACGGAGATCCGATTAATATTACGGTTCCTACCGGTAATTTTGGCAATATTCTGGCGGCTTATTTTGCAAAACAGATGGGAATTCCGGTGAAAACCCTGATTTGCGCCTCAAATGACAATAAGGTTCTTTATGATTTCTTCCAGACAGGAGTTTATGATAAGAAGAGAGAGTTTATTCTTACCAGCTCACCTTCTATGGATATCCTGATTTCCAGCAACCTGGAGCGTCTGATTTATCTGAGCACAGGCTGTGATGCGGAGGCAAACCGCAGACTGATGGAGCAGTTAAATACCCAGGGCTCCTATGAGGTTACGGAAGCCATGAAGGAAGCCATGAAGGATTTCACAGGCGGATTTGCCACAGAGGCTGAGAATGCGGCTGAGATTAAGAAGGTTTATGAGGATACCGGATATGTGATTGATACCCATACCGGAGTGGCTTCTGCCGTTTACCGGGCTTACGCGGAAAAAACCGGCGATAAGACCCCTACGGTTATTGCATCGACAGCCAGCCCCTACAAGTTCTCTCACAGCGTGATGGAAGCTATCCGGGGAGACGAGGGCAGCAGGGACGAGTTTGCCATTATTGACGAGCTGTGTGCTGTATCCGGCGTGGAGATTCCGGCAGCAGTGGAGGAGATCCGGAATGCCGAGATTCGCCATAAGAGAGAAAGTGATGTGGCGGATATGGAGAATACAGTAGCAGAGATTCTGGGACTGTAACAAAATACTTCCCAAATTTCGGAAAATGTATTATACTGTTATACAGAAATGCGGTGTGGACAGGTTCGCGGTCCGCGCATTGGGGGACAATCCCGAATATAAAGGAAAACGGAGGATTTTGACATGTTAGTATCTGCAACAGAAATGCTGAAAAAAGCAAAAGAGGGGCATTACGCAGTAGGTCAGTTTAACATTAATAACCTGGAGTGGACCAAGTCTATCCTGGCAACAGCACAGGAGCTGAACTCCCCGGTTATCCTGGGCGTATCTGAGGGTGCAGGAAAATACATGACCGGCTTTAAGACCGTAGCAGACATGGTAAAGGCTATGATCGAGGAGATGAATATCACTGTTCCGGTAGCTCTGCATCTGGACCATGGTACTTATGACGGATGCTATAAGTGCATTAAGGCAGGATTTTCTTCCATCATGTTTGATGGTTCTCACTATCCCATCGAGGAGAACGTAGAGAAGACCAAGGAGCTGGTAAAGGTTGCACATGCTATGGGTCTGTCCATCGAGGCTGAGGTTGGTTCCATCGGCGGCGAGGAAGACGGCGTTGTTGGTATGGGTGAGTGCGCAGATCCGGATGAGTGTAAGGCTATTGCAGATCTGGGTATTGATTTCCTGGCAGCAGGTATCGGCAATATTCACGGAAAATATCCGGCAAACTGGCAGGGCTTAAGCTTTGAGACTCTGGATGCCATTCAGCAGAAGACCGGCGATATGCCGTTGGTTCTGCACGGCGGTACCGGAATTCCGGCTGATATGATTAAGAAAGCGATTGATCTGGGCGTAGCAAAGATCAACGTAAATACCGAGTGCCAGCTGGCTTTTGCAGCTGCAACCCGTGAGTATATTGAGGCTGGCAAGGATCAGCAGGGCAAGGGCTTTGACCCGCGTAAGCTGCTGGCTCCCGGCGCAGAGGCTATTAAGGCAACTGTAAAAGAAAAAATGGAGCTGTTCGGTTCTGTAGGCAAAGCGTGAGCTTAAACGCATGTACCATACAGAACGGCGGATCGTCCCGTATGGCTGCGAATGAATTTTAATATGGAGCGATGGTGCTTTTCCTGCAGGAGAAGCACCATCGTTTTTCAAGTTTAAGATACCTGGAACGTGTTGCAGGAGAAATAAAAAGAATCACAGTAAAAGCACCAACTGCAAAGGCGCGGGAAAAAAGCATGGAGACAGACGCGCAGGGAAGGGTTTCTAAAGGGGCAATTCAGTCAGAGGAGAGGAAGAAAAATTTATGAGCGAAGTATTGAATGCTGCAGAGATTTTCGGAAAAAATGTATTTAATGAATCTGTCATGAGGCAGCGTCTGCCCAAGGATGTATTCAAAAAAATGAAGAAAACCATGGAGGACGGGGCAGAGCTGGATCCGTCCATTGCAGGAGTAGTGGCTCATGCAATGAAGGAGTGGGCGATGGAGCGCGGAGCTACCCATTATACTCACTGGTTTCAGCCGCTGACCGGTGTTACGGCTGAGAAGCACGACTCCTTTATTTCCGTGCCGGATGCGGCGGGAAAGGTTATTATGGAGTTTTCTGCCAAGGAGCTGATTAAAGGTGAGCCGGATGCATCCTCATTTCCCTCCGGCGGACTGCGGGCAACCTTTGAGGCAAGGGGATATACGGCCTGGGACTGCACCTCCCCGGCATTTCTGAGAGAGGATGCCTGCGGAGTGACTCTCTGTATTCCCACCGCATTCTGCTCCTACCGTGGCGAGGCGCTGGATCAGAAGACACCTCTTCTGCGTTCCATGCAGGCCATTGACAAGCAGGCTCTTCGGATTCTTCGTCTCTTCGGAAATACGACAGCCAAGCGGGTTGTTCCTTCTGTAGGATCGGAGCAGGAATACTTTATGGTAGACCGGGATAAGTATCTCCAGAGAAAGGATCTGATTTATGCAGGAAGAACTCTGTTCGGGGCTATGCCGCCCAAGGGACAGGAGCTGGATGACCATTATTTTGGGGCTATCCGGGAGAGAATCGGCGCCTATATGAGGGATCTGAATATAGAGCTGTGGAAGCTGGGCGTGACAGCAAAGACGCAGCACAACGAGGCAGCGCCGGCACAGCATGAGCTGGCTCCTATTTACGAGCAGGCAAACCTGGCTGTGGATCATAATCAGATGACGATGGAGGCCATGAAAAAGGTGGCAGGCCGCCACGGAATGACCTGTCTGCTTCACGAGAAGCCCTTTGCCGGAGTCAATGGTTCCGGAAAGCATAACAACTGGTCCCTGATCAGTGATGACGGGATCAATCTGTTAAGCCCCGGCGATACTCCTCATGAGAATATCCAGTTTCTGCTGGTTCTGGCCTGTATTTTAAAGGCTGTGGACGTTCATGCAGATCTGCTTCGCGAATCTGCGGCAGATGTGGGAAATGATCACCGTCTGGGAGCAAATGAGGCGCCTCCGGCTATTATTTCCGTATTTCTGGGAGATCAGCTGGAGGATGTGATTGACCAGCTGTGCAGCACAGGCGAAGCAACGCATTCCAAACAGGGCGGAACTTTAAGAACCGGTGTGGCAACTCTGCCGGATCTGGATTTGGATGCGACTGACAGAAACAGGACTTCTCCCTTTGCGTTCACAGGCAATAAGTTTGAATTCCGTATGGTGGGTGCTTCTGATTCTGTTGCTCCGGCCAATGTGGTTTTGAATACTATTGTGGCAGAGGCATTCAAGGAAGCTGCGGATGAGCTGGAAAAGGCAGAGGATTTTTCGGAAGCAGTTCATGACATGATCAAGAAGCTTCTGAAGGCCCACAGAAGAATTATTTTCAATGGCAACGGTTACTCAGATGCCTGGGTGGCTGAGGCAGAAAAACGTGGTCTTCCAAATATCGTGTCCATGGTAGATGCGATTCCTTCTATTACGACAGAAAAGTCAGTCAAGCTGTATGAGCAGTTTGGCGTGTTTACCAGAGCAGAGCTGGAATCCCGCGCGGAGATTGAGTATGAGAATTACTCAAAGGTAATCAACATTGAGGCAAAGACCATGATTGACATGGCCAGCAAGCAGATTATTCCGGCTGTAATCAAATACACAACGCAGCTGGCCGGTTCTCTGGGTGCAGTGAAAAATGCCTGTCCGGAGGCGGATGTCAGTGTTCAGACAGAGCTGCTGGTGGAGACCTCTGCCCTGCTGTCTGATATGAAGGTTGCGCTGGCTTCTCTGGAAACTGCTCTGGAAATCTGTTCCGGAATGGAAAGCGCAGAGCAGGCTCATGCCTACCATGAGAAGGTGGTTCCGGCAATGGATGCGCTTCGCGCTCCGGCAGATCGCCTGGAAATGATCGTGGACAAGGATCTGTGGCCCTTCCCGAGCTACGGAGATTTGCTTTTTGAGGTATAACTGTAAATCAGAGGAAACATAGAGGAATTTCCGATGCTTCTTGTTCGACTTTGCCGGACAAGAAGATGGCTCGTCCTGAACAGTTACAATCTAATGAGAAAACGGCGGAATATGTCTCGGCAGGGGACAGGCTTCGTCGTTTTTTCTTTTTTGTGTTGAAGGCTCAGTCTCTTTTGTATAGCAAAAAATACTTGATAAGGATGAGGCGTGTGTGCTTGAGGAAAATGGCTGCTGACAAGAGCTACTCTCTGGCGAGAGGAAATTAAGAAGGAAAAGGATGGTTTCTGCACAATTTGGGGAGGAGATTTTGCATTTTAAGAAGGGAAAGGGTGGCTTCTGCACAATCTGGGGCTGAGATTTTGCATTTAAGGAGGGTAAAGGATGGATCCTGCACAATCTGGGGTTGAAATTTTGCATTTAGGGAGGAAAAAGTCGAATCCTGCACAATCCGGGGTTGAAATTTTGCATTTAGAGCCAGAAAAGTCGAATCCTGCACAATCTGGGGTTGAAATTTTGCATTTAAGAAGGAAAAAGTCGAATCCTGCATAATCCGGGGTTGAAATTTTGCATTTAAGAAGGAAAAAGCCGAATCCTGCACAATCCCAGGGACTGATTTTGCATTTCAGGAGGGAAAGAGCGGATTCTGCACAATCCCAGCCAGGGTTTTGAAGAAAGTTAAAATAAATGCGGAATACAAAAGACAGAACGCAGATTAGATTGTAGGGGAAAAGGAACAGTGTTATAATATGAAAGCAGGCAGGACATATGTCCTGCCTGTTACTGACAGGAAATGCACCATTGTCAGAATATTCAAATAGAAGAGCCGGGGAGTGAAATATTTGAAAAGGGAAGATATTTATGAATATGTAAAGAAGCGATATGGTACAGTTCCAGAATACCTTTGGAAGGACTCTCCCAAAAGTGCAGTGCTTCGTCACAGGAATGGAAAATGGTATGGGGTGCTGATGGAGGTTGAAAGATCCAGACTGGGATTGGAAGGAGATACAAAGGCAGACATTATAGATGTAAAGTGTAACCCTGACATGGTCAGTTTTCTGACACAGAGCTGCGGATTCTTACCGGGATATCATATGAATAAAAATCACTGGATCACAATCCTGCTGGATGGAACTGTGAGTGAGGAAAAAATTTTAGATTTTCTGGACATGAGTTACGGCTTGGTTGAATAAAAGCATTAACAGAAGTGAGAGACAGGAAAAATCTTATGAAAACAAGCGTTTAACGTTTTTCTGTCTGAATCTTTGCATGGCTGAACTGTTGCTTCAAATCAGGTATGCCGGGGGAGATTCGTTTACATTTCTCAGGGATTATAGTATATTGTAAGTATTCATAATGAGAATGCAGCAGAAGAGGGAGACATGCTGCTGCATAGATTCAAAGTGCGGGAGATGATTGAGATTGATGAAACAGAATGTTCTGGAAGTAGTTTACGCCTCAAATGATGGTTACGCCAGACATTTGGGCGTATCCCTTTGTTCACTGCTGGACAGAAATCAGGATATGGAGGAAATCCGGGTTCATATTTTAAGCATGGGAATTTCCGGGGAGAACCGGGCCCGCCTGCAGGGGCTGGCAGACAGATATAAGCGCAAGCTGGTTTTTGTGGAAATAGAAAATCTGGAAGATCGCTTTGATCATCCGGTGGATACGGGGGGCTATGATATCAGCATTATGCTGCGCCTTTTTATGGCAGAGGCGCTGCCTGAGGATTTGGATCGGGTGCTGTATCTGGACTGTGATACTGTGGTGGCTCAGTCCTTAAAGCATCTGTGGAATGTCCATCTGGGAGACAAGATTGCAGGCGCTGTCATGGAGCCTACGATTTATAAAGAAGTGAAGGAATCGATTGGACTGGGGCCGGAGGACGGGTATTTTAATTCCGGTGTACTTCTGGTGAATTTGAAGAAATGGCGGGAGGAGAATATTCAGGAGCAGCTTCTGGAATTCTGGAAGGAAAAGGGCGGAAAGCTGTTTGCCAGCGATCAGGATGTGATCAACGGAACCTTGAAGGGAAGAATTCTGCCGCTTCCTCCCAGATATAACTTTTTTACCAATTACAGGTATTTTTACTACAGGAGTCTGCTTCGGGTGTCTCCTTCCTATCGGGCCGTTACCTGGGCTGAATTCCGGGAGGCAAAGCGCCATCCCTTTGTGATTCATTACATGGGGGATGAACGGCCTTGGATTGCGGGAAATCTGAATCATTACCGGAAAGCCTATGAGCGGTATCTGGCTCAGACAGAGTGGGTCGGAACGCCAAAGGAAAAGGGAAAGAGACTGTATATGCTGGCATATCACGGGCTGGATTATCTGACGGCTTTGTGTCCGCCGGCCCGGTTTGCGATCAGCCGGAGAATGGGAATGCGCTTTGTAGAGAACAGAAAGAAAGACAGAAAATAACACGCTTGGAGGGAAAACATGATTACAGTATTAATGGCAGCCTGGCAGGGAAAAAAGTATTTGGAGCAGCAGCTGGACTCCATTCTGGCCCAGACGGTTCCTGTTCGGATCTGGGTGTCTGATGACGGCTCTGATGACGGAACCAGGGAGCTTCTGGAGCAGTATTGTGAATGGTATCCGAAGCAGGTGTTTTTATATTCCAGAGAGAATTCCGGAGAAAACGGAGCTGCCGGGAATTTCTTCTGGCTTCTGTCTCTGGCTGCAAAGGAAGGAAAAAGCGATTATGTCATGCTGAGTGATCAGGATGATGTCTGGTTCCATCATAAGGTGAAAACACTTCTGAGAAGAATGAAGCAGCTGGAAAAGGGACTGGGAGAGAACTGCCCCATTCTTGTTCATTCCGATATGGAGGTGACGGACAGCCAGCTGAATGTCCTGGATTCCAGCTTTTTCCACTATTCCCACATCAACCCCACAAGAAGTACATTCGGGGAGATTCTGGTGGAAAATCCGGTAACAGGGGGCGCTCTGATGATGAACCGGTCTCTGCTTAAACTCCTGGAAAAGGAACCGGTATCCTGTTTTATGCATGACTGGTGGATTGCGCTGACAGCGTCCTGTTTTGGTGTGATTGATTTTGTGCCGGAGGCTCTTTCCCAGTATCGCCAGCACGGGGACAATGTTCTGGGAGCCAGGGCGTCAGGCAGTCTGAAGGACTGCAGAGAGCGGCTGAACCGCCAGAAAGAGGTAGAGGAGAATTACCGGAAAATGATAGAGCAGGCCAGGGCCTTTGGAAAGATGTTCTGGCGGCAGCTGGACGGGCGGCAGAGAATGATTCTTCGGGCTTATCTGGCTCTTCCATATCAGTCTGTAGCCGGGCGGTGCCAGAATATTGTCAGAAACCGGTTTTTCAAAAGCTCCCGGGTGCAGACGGCGGCTATGTGCGTGACAATGCCTCATGCAGGGGAAAAAAGGAAAGAGAAAAAATGAAGGTCAATGCAGTAATTTTAAATTACAATGATGCAGATACAGTCGAGACTCTGGTTCACAGTATTTGTGGATATGAGAGTCTGGAACATATTATTCTTGTGGATAATCATTCTCAGGATGATTCCAGACAGAGGCTTCAGCAGCTGGCCCGGGAAAATGAAAAAATCCAGCTGGTATTTCTGGAGGAAAACGGAGGATATGGAAAGGGAAATAATGCCGGAGTCCGTTTTGCAGTAAGGGAAAACCAGGCGGATTATGTGCTGATCTCCAATCCGGATGTGGTGTTTTCTGAGAAATGTCTGAAGAAAATGCTTCATGTTTTTGAATCCCACCCGGATGTGGCGGCGGTGACGGCCCGGATGGAGGATGCCCGGTACGGAACCCAGAAAAATGCCTGGCCTTTGAGGGGCTTTTGGGGAGAGCTGCTTTCCATGGGGCCTGTAAGCAGACGTTTGTTCCGGCCGTTTCTTGAGTATCCGGAACGCCGTTTCCAAGGGAAAAAGGCCGTGTATACAGATGCGGTTCACGGCTCTCTTTTTCTGGTTGACGGAAAGAAATTTCTGACCTGCGGCGGATATGATGAGGGGATTTTTCTTTATCAGGAGGAGGCAGTGCTGGCACAGCGTTTTCGGAAGGCAGGATACCGAAGCGTGCTTTTATTAAACTGCAGCTATCGCCATGAGCATTCGGTATCTATCAGTAAATCCTTTCAGGGAGAACTGGAACGGCAGCGTCTGAGAGAGGAAAGTGTGCTGTACTATATGCAGAATTATCTGTCTGCAGGTGCATGGAAAATCAGGGTTGCGAAATGCTGGTTCTGGGGAATTCGGATGGAAATTCGGGCAGTCAGGATGGCGGAGGCGGTCCTAAAGAGAAAAGAATAGAATGTTGCAGGTATCTAAAAAGGGTAGCATGGTACAGAGCCATGAAATAAACATTTTGTTTCATGGCTCTGTGCCGTATTAATTATTCGATGACGGTTGCAATTGCTTCAATTTCAATCATCATACCATTATTAAATTTTCCAATTTCCATAGTACTTCTAGCAGGTGGATCTTCGGGAAAGAATTCTTTATATGTCTCATTAAATATCTGAAATTGGTCAATATCTGATACAAATACTAAAGTTTTAAATACATGTTGTAAATCAGAACCTGCTTCTTTTAAAATTTGATCCATGTTTTTCAGAATTTGTCTTGTTTGCGCTACAATATCACCAGGGGCAATGAGTTGCTGTGTAGCAGGATCATGAGCAGTGATTCCGGCAGTGAAAATAAGATTACCAACCCGAAATGCTTGCGAATACCAGCCGCCAGGGGCAGGGGCTTTTGTAGTTGTAATTTTTTGAGCTTTCATATTGTTTACCATCTCCATATTATATTTTGTCCATCATACAAAGCTTTTTAATAGTTGAATAGAGAACTTCTGCGCCATTGGCTAAATCATCTTTAGTTGTATATTCATCAGGACAATGGCTAACGCCGTTATTTGAACTTCGCAGAAAAATCATTGCCATTGGATATAAACGTCCCATTTGCATGGCATCGTGGGCCGGGTAGCTCACCATATGCATGTATGGGATATTATTTTCTTCTGCACTTTCAGCAATGAGCTTTTTTAGTGTTGGATGACAATGGCAGGGCGCGGTGCCAATAGTAGAGCGAATTTCGTATGTTAGGCCACGTTTTTTGCATTGATTGTCAGCAAAGGAAACAGTATCCTGATAAAGCTGTGTCCAGATATCATCATTTACTTCGCGGAAATCTATGGAAAAGGTAACTTCATTCGCTACAATATTGTGTTCATTGGGAATAACCTGAACATATCCTACAGTGCCTCGAGTTGTGGAGCCAGATTGCAAGGCTAATCGTTCTATTTCGCAGGCGGTTTCTGCAGCGGCAGCGAATGCATCGTGGCGATCCTCCATAGCCATGCCACCTGCATGAGCAGATTCTCCATGATAAGTAATGTAAAACTGGTGAATTCCGGCAATATCGTCTACTACGGCCAAGGGCAATCCATGTTTCAAGAGATACTTGCCTTGTTCGATATGAAGTTCAATAAAAGCAAAATAATCTTCTTTTTTTAGAAGAGAACCTTCAAAATTATCTGGTTCCAGATTCATATCATATTCGATCATAGCCTGTTTCATCGATTTTCCAGTATTTCGATCAAAAGATGTTTCTGCAAAATCATGAGGGAGCATTCCACAAATTGCTTTACTTCCGAAATGACCGCCTAGAAACTGACTGGCTTCTTCATTGATAAATGCGATCATTTCAATTGGTCGTTTAGGACGAAAATGATTTTCTTTCATAGTAGTAAGTACTTCAAGGGCGGTCATTATGCCTGCCAAGCCATCAAATTTTCCGCCCATAGGCACTGTATCAAAATGAGATCCTGTCAAAACAGGCGGAAGATTTTCTTCACCTTCATATCTTCCGTAGATATTGCCGACTGTATCAATTCGGACAGTCAGACCAGCTTCTTTCATCCATTTGATTAAGAGAAGGCTAGCTTTGCGATATTCAGATGTCCAAGCAAAACGACTGATGCCACCTCTTGGATCACGGCCAAATTCGCCTATTTCCTGTTCTCTGTTCCATAATCGTTCTCTATTAATATTCATTTTATATTTCACCTCCATAATCAGGCTGTATAAATTGTCCATATCCGTTTTCAGCCAGAATATGTTCCTGTTCATAAACCTTTTTTCCCCGAACAAATGTGGCAACTATTTTGCAGTTTACAGTTCGACCTTGATATGGAAAACGGGTACTTTTTGTTTTAGAGAAACTATTTCTGCGATCAATAGTCCAGGACTGATTTGGATTTACGATGGTTATATCGCCGTCTGAACCAATGTGGATGCTTCCTTTACGGGGATAAAGACCAAAACGCTTAGCACTATTTGTAGAAGATAGTTTTGCAAATTGAATAGGACTCATACCGCGCTTTAATACTGCCTCATCAAACATAAGAGGAAAAGCTGTATCGATAGAAGGAGCACCGCCAATGACATCCCATTTGTTTCCGGTTTCCGGTTCTTTATCAATAGATGGATAGGGGGCATGATCTGTAGCAAGGTAATCAATCGTACCATCCATAAGATAATTCCACATTTTTTCCATGCGTTTTTTATCTCTTAAAGGTGGCTGAATTAGCGCATATGTATCAAAAGAAGCAGCATTTTCTAAATTTAGAAGGAAGTAGTGTGAACAACTTTCAACTGTGATATCAACACCCTCTTTCCGCGCCTTTTTGATTAATTCAGCACCTTCAGGAATGGAAAGATGACAAATATGTACAGGACATCCTGTTTCTTTAGAAAATAGGATAATCTGGTTGATAGCGGCTAATTCTGCATAATAGGGACGGGCCTTATCCTGTAGTTCTATGCTCCATGGATATTGTCGATAATATTTGGTGAGTTCGGTAACAATAACAGGATCTTCCGCATGAAATCCCAAAATTCGATGTAGCTTTTTGGTTTTTTTCATGGCTTCCATTTGCAGCTGCAGATTAAGCCACGGAAAGGTAGGACCTGCATCTAGGGTAAAAGCTTTGAATGCAATACAGCCCTCTGCCTTTAGTTCATCTAGATGGTTAAAATTATCTGCAGTTGCTCCTGCCCAGAGGGCATAATCTATAATAGAACTGTTTTGTGCAAGTTCTTTTTTTAATAAAAAGTGTTCTTTTGTAGTAGAAGCAGGATTACTGTTGGGCATTTCCATAATACAGGTAAATCCGCCGCTGGCAGCAGCTTGGGTACCATGAAAAAAATCTTCTCGGTAATTAGCTCCTGGTTCAAAAAAATGTGTGTGAGTATCAATGGCTCCAGGCATTACATAACACTCAGAAGCATCAAAAACCTCCTTTGCAGACCATTTTTCTGAATCAAAGATAGCTGCTATTTTACCATGAGAAATGCCTATGTTTTTATGGACAATTTCCTGCTCCAAAACGACTAGGCCATTTTCAATAACAAGATCGAATTCCATAAATTCCTCCGTATTATTTTAAATTCATAGAACCGAGGGGATCAAGGATTTTTATAATGTTTTCATCATGAATATTGTCAGAAGTTACCAGAACATAATCATTTTCAATAAATTCTGGAAACTCTGCTTGTCCATTAGCGGCAGCTATTGCCTGTTTTACAGAATTATAACCGAGCCCATATGGATTTTGAGAAACCATGCCCTGAAGAACTCCGTCATATACATATTGGATCAATGCTTCTGAGGTATCATAGCCAAAAATTAAAAGGTCATTTCTTCCTTCATTTTTTATAGTTTGACATACTCCCTCAGTGGTTCCTTCATTTACCATAAAGATTCCTTTCAAATCCGAATTTTCCAAAAGTAAATCCTGAGTGGTATTTGCTGTTTTTTCTAAGTCTCCATCTGTATAGAACGGACCGATACATTCAAAGCCTTCTTTTTTAGTAAGGGTATCCATAAAGCCTTTTTCGCGTTGCTGAATAACGGCATTTCCTGCATTAGTTGAAATTACAGCAAATTTTCCTCCATCTGGACAATTTTGGATCATGTATTCTGCAACAGCGCTGGATGCTTTGTAGTGGTCTACAGATACACTTGTTGTTACAACAGAAGAATCAAGGCCACAATCCCATGCAATTACTGGAATATCCAAAGACTGAAGTAAATCACTTACAGCATCTGCATTAGTGGCAGAAATAGCAAGAGCATCAATGCCTGTTACAAGCATATCCTCTACAATTTTTCTTTGTCCGGTACCATCGGTATCTGTTGTTGTACCTTGGTAATTTATGGTATATCCTGCTTCTGAAGCAGCATCAGTGGCACCTTTCTGGACATAGTCATAAAATACAAATAAGGTAGACTGTGGAATAAGTCCGATTGTCATAGTTTTTTCTGAAGTAGCTAATGTTTCTGTTTTGTCGGCAGTGGATGTTTCGGCAGGAGTTTCGTTGTTAGAATTGGCACATCCGATTAGTGAAAGAGCCATAATCCCCGCCAATACGATTCCGTTCCATTTTTTCATTTTCTTCATGTTGTACCTCTCCTTCTTTTAATTATTTTTAAATTTTACTCGGATTACATCTAGGAATACAGCTAAAATAATGACACATCCAACAGCAACTTGCTGCCAGAAAGAACTGAGCCCTATTAGATTTAATCCATTATTTAAAATTCCAATAATAAATGCGCCTATAATGGTGCCAAGCATATTGCCTTTTCCACCGGAAAGGCTGGCTCCTCCGATGACAGCTGCTGCAATAGCAAAAGTTTCATCTCCCTGACCAGCTGTTGGAGAAGCAGAGGCAACTCTGGAGGTAAGAATAATTCCTGCAATAGCGGATAAAAGTCCACAAAGAAGATATACTTTAAATTTTGTCATTTTTACTTTTATACCGGATAAAAATGCTGCATTTTCATTACTTCCTATGGCGAAAATAGTTCTTCCAAATCTGGATTTTGCAAGAACTATTACAGCTACAGTTGCAATGATTATCATAAATAAAACCGGATAAGGAAGCCAACCTCCAAGTTTACTTTGCCCTATCCATGTAAAAGCTTCTCCTGCAGAAGAGGCAGAAAGAGGTATACCATTTAATATAACATAGATTAAACCACGCATAATGCTGTTTGTACCCAGAGTAGCTATAAAAGGTACAATTCCAAGAACAGTTACAGTAAATCCGTTGAAGGCCCCTAATGCAATTCCAGTAAGGAGTCCGAGACTAACTGCTATAGGAACAGAAACACCTTGATTCAGGCATACAGCTACAATCATACCTGAGGCAGCAGATATAGAGCCAATTGAAAGATCAATTCCTCCAGTAATAATGACAAAAGTTTCTGCTATAGCTAAAAGAACAGCAACAGATGTTTGTAAAGCGATGTTGAGTAAGTTTCGTTGGCTTAAAAAATTTTTTGTATTTAAGGAGAAAAATATCATTAGTAATGCTAATCCAACTAGTGTGATAATTAACTGCATATTAAATTTTGTTTTTGATAATAGAAGACTGGTTTTTTGTTTCATAATAGCTTATACCTCCATCATTTCACACTGGAGAATTTTCTCCTGAGTAGCTTCTGACTTCATGAAATCTCCAGAAATACGTCCGTTATTCATTACAAGGATGCGATCACTCATACCTAGAATTTCTGGCATTTCGGAAGAAATCATAATAATGGTTACGCCATTTTTTATTAATTCGTACATCAATTCGTATATTTCAAATTTAGATTTTACATCAATTCCTCGAGTTGGCTCATCAAAAATTATAATTTTAGCATGATTACAAAGCCATTTAGCTACCATGACCTTTTGCTGATTTCCTCCAGATAGAGTTCCGGCAGTCTGAGTGGAATTGCGCATTTTAATACTCATTTTTTGAACATACTCAAGAATGGTTTTTTCTGCTTTGCTGTCATTTATAAAACCTCTGGGCGAAAAAGCGTTATAACTTGCTGATATAATATTTTCTTTGATAGAGAGCCCTAAAAACAGACCATCTTTTTTTCGATCTTCTGTTAGGTATGCGATACCAACATCAATAGCATCACTAGGGCTTTTTATATGAACTTTTTTACCACGAATTTTTATGGTACCTGAGGTTTTGCGATATGCCCCAAAAATTGTCTTCATTAGTTCTGTCCGTCCTGCACCCATTAAACCTACAATGCCGAGAATTTCTCCTTCATAAGCTTGGAATGAGATATCCTTTAATCGATTTCCGACATTTAGGTGCTCTACTTCAAGGGTAGGCCTCCCTCGTTTGTAGTCAGGTTTTGGCGGAAATTGCTGTGTCAGATCTCTCCCTACCATTTCACAAATCAGCATATCTTTTAAGTTTGAATGATATGGACGAGTGCTGATTAAATTTCCATCACGTAAGACACTTACTACATCGACAATTGCATCCAAGTCACTCATGCGATGGGAAATGTAAATAATAGCAACACCTTTGTCGCGAAGTTTTTTAATAATTTTAAATAGAACTGATATTTCATTATCAGTTAAAGCTGCGGTAGGTTCATCCATAATAAGAAGACGGCAGTTGTAAGACAGAGATTTTGCAATTTCAACCATTTGTTGTTCAGCTACGCTTAAATCTGATACTTTTCGCAGAGGATCAATTTGACATTCAAGTTCATTAAGAATGTTCTTTGCCATATTCGTCGTTTTTTTATCATTAAGAAAGAATCGATTTCCAGGTTCCCTGGAAATAAATATGTTTTCGGCAACAGTTAAGTCAGGCATTAGATTAAATTCCTGATATACAATGCCAATGCCCAGATCAAATATTTCTTTTGGGTGTGAGATGTTCATTTCTTTTCCGTCATAGAAGACAGTTCCTGAGTTTTGCTTTACGACTCCAGTAATGATCTTGACGAGTGTTGATTTTCCGGCACCATTTTCACCCATTAAGGCATGAACTTCTCCCTTGCGAATAGTTAAATTGATATTTTTTAATACTATATTGCCGGAATAGGACTTTCCGATATTTTTTGTTTCCAGCAAGATTTCATTCATTTTTTTCATCCTTTCATTCAGTGAGTATTATCACATCATGACATCACCTAGATTTGGACCAAGAGTTTGTCCAGTATAAAGATTTCCATCAGGTTCTGCTGCCAAGAATACAGCGGTGGGAAGGATCTCATGTAGTTCTCCAAAACGAGGGAGAACCAGTTCAGATTCTTTTTGCTTTCTCCATTCAGGGCTTACAACTCCCATAAGTTGTGTTTCAATAGGTCCAGGAGCAATACAGTTTACAGTAATGTTATATTGTCCTAATTCTCGGGCAAGGGATTTTGTGAATCCAATGAGTCCTGCCTTTGCAGCACTATAATGACAGTGTTCAACGCTTCCTTTTTGTGCGATTTGAGAGGAAAGGTTGATGATACGACCAAATCTTTGCTGAATCATATAAGGAACTGCATATTTGCAGGTAAGGAAGCAGCTTGTTAGATCAACTGCCAACATACGATTCCAGTCATCTAATGTCATGTCTATAAGAAGCTTTGGGTTAGATATTCCAGCTACATTTAAAAGAATGTCAATTCGTCCAAAGTTATCAATGGCAGTCTTTATTAAATTTTCAGCAACTTCTGGTTTTGAGATATCACCTTCTTGAAGGATGACGCGACTCCCATAGGATTCCAATTCTTTTTTGAATGCATCCATTTTTTCTTGAGCATCTCCGTAATAGTTTAAAACCAGATCAGCCCCTTCCTGAGCATAGATAGTGGGGAAGCCTCGGCTCATTCCATATCCAGCACCAGCACCTGTGATAACAGCAACTTTTCCTTTTAGCTTCATAACAACCTCCATTTTTTTTCTTTTTTCCCAATTTTTGGGTACAAAAATACCCATAGCATTCCTGTAATTATTTTCATTCATTATTGCCATGGGTATTAAATTACATTTATAGTAAAACCTATTCTTTCTGGTTTTTTGTAATATCCAGATAGTTATATAAGGTATATTTTGAAATGCCCAGATATTCCTGTACACGTTCACCAGATTTGGTAATTAAGAAAGCTCCTTTTTCATTGAGCAATCGTACAAATTCAATTTTGTCATCTCGGGTCATCTGTTCTGGAAGTTTTCCAATATGTTCTTGTGTCTTTTTCATAATAACTTCCAATAACTGGTTTACATCAGAAACAAAAATCTCATCTTCCATATTGTTAATGTTACAGCGATTCATTTCCTTTAAAACCTGTTCAAATTTTAATGTTTCGGTAATATCTGTGTTGATACACAAACAACCGATAGTATTGCCATTGGAATCACGAATATAAAGGGAAGAGGAACGAAGATAACGTCCGTCAGGCAACTTTGTAACATAGCTGTACCGATCACCGTTTCCGTAAGTGCCTTTTAAGACTTCGAGACCTAAATTGCTTCCTGTTCCTCCAACTTTTCTTCCTGTAATATTGCCGTTTCGGATATCTACGATAGTATGTTCGTAGCCATTTCGTAAATCGTGAAGTACAATTTCTGTATTTTTTCCAAGCTGTTGTTCAAGCATATCTACTAATCTATTTAAGAAGTCTGTATCCCAAATTTGGTTGTTTTTTTTCATGTAATATTCCTTATCTGTTTTAGTTCTTGTTCTAATTGTATAGTACCAGACTTTTTGTTTGTTGTCAATATAAAAAACAAACTTTTTGTATGGTTTATGTCTAAAAATGTCATAAAAACAAACTTATAGTATTGAGAAAAGGTAAAAATAAAAACATTTTGTTTGAAATTAAAGATATGATTTTTAAGAAGAAAAAAGCCGAAGCCGTATTCAAGCGGCTTGGCTTTTTTCGCTTTGGATAAATTCTGTTAATTACTGCCCTAACTGTGCAATCAGCCGCTGGGTTTCTGCTGCGATCTGCTCCTGGGTCAGGTTGGGATCGGTCGGATCCCAGGTCTGTTCAAAGGGAATCTCGTACAGGATGGTAGGACGCTCAAAGGGTCCCGGATCCGGACTGTTGTAAACAACTACGGTTGTTCCAATCGCACAGTTGTCATAGATCCACTTGGAATCAATGGTTGCCAGGCGAATACATCCGGCGGAACGGGCAATTCCAAGGTTGTTGTAGGTGCTGGCCCATACGCTGAAGGGATCCTGCCGGTCATAAATGATGGAATGAAGCAGAATGGGCATTCCCGGGTTCAGACGGGTTGCGTACTGGGTGTATAAATCGTGAATCATCAGACGCCAGCGGTATTTCTCCGGTGTTTTGAAGGTTCCCACAGGTGTATCATCGCCTACGGATGTCAGGAAGGCTTTGACGGGAATGATAAATCCGTTGCCGCCGTCCTGGGCGTAAACAGTCAGGCAGTTCATCTCCTTGTTGATCTTCAGAAGATAGGGGCCTCCTGCCGGGAGAAGAGCTTCCACATCTGTTACCAGACGTCCGTCCTCGCCGAAGTAATATTTATAGCCATCGATATACTGCCAGCCGGTTACAGGATAGGAATCCTTAAAATAATACTGGTTGTTTTCCTGCCAGCCCCAGCCTGTATAATTGGAGCCGTCTCCGCCGTGGATGTAACGCATCACACCGTCAATATTCTGGATTCCGTCTGCTGTGGCAGCGGCCAGAGGATTGGAGGTGTTCAGGTTTCCGGCGGTTCCCTTAACGAAGAATGCCAGCCGGAAGCCGGTCAGGTGAAGACCGCGTCCCATGGTGCCGGCTGTCTGTCCGTTTTTCGCCCAGCCGGTCTGAGTGCCGTCGCTTAATGTAGTCATGTAGTAAATATCATACTTGTCAGCAACCGGACCTTTGAACCGGTACTGTATGGCTTCCACGGGAACCATCGTGGCTGCGTGAGAGGTCTGCTGACCATTGAGGGCCCAGTCAGACCAGCCATTGGCTGTGGAATAAGTACGGTAAAGCAGATCTCCGTGAATATTTTCCAGGAAGGTGGAAACGGCACTGAAGCCGGCGCCTTCGCTGGTAATCTCCTGATCATTGACATAGGGAACAGACCAGTTCTGCTGGCTCAGAAGAAGAGCCGTTGTTTGAAGCCGGGGTTCTCTGTCAGGAACGGTAAGGGGATTGCTTCCCTGCTGTGCCTCCTGCTGTGCTGCCTGCTGCTCGGCTTCCAGCTGTGCGCCTTGCTCCTCGGTCAGTTCTCCGGTTCCTGCTCCAGGTGCCGTTTCACCGGAAGGAGTCTGGGTACCCTCGGGCATGGCGGTATTGCCGCCCGGTGCTGCAGTACCGTCTCCGGAAGGAGCAGTAGAGCCGGTTCCCTGCTCTATGGTGCCGGAAGAAGAGACACCGGGACCTCCGGCAGAGGTCTCATCGTTCTGAGTCTGACCGGCATGGATGACGCGGCTGCCTTCCTGGGAGTTGTCCGAAGCAGGTGTCTCCGGAGTGGGAGATGCTGCACCGGGTCCCTGAAGAAGAACGGTCGGGGAACCATTTGTAGTGCCTGCTGCAAACGCACAGGTGACTGTGTTAAACATCATGGCTCCGGAAAGGAGCATGATCATGCCTGCTTTTGTACGTCTATGCATAAAATAAATCCTCCTGTGATCATTCTATTGTTAATCTATCACAATACGGCGAAAAATACCATATGAGATTTACATTTTCAGGCCATTATTGTAAAATAAAAGGTAATGGCAAGAAAAATGTAAGAATATCGTTATGGATTTGGAAATGAATGGAGATTAAGATGGAGAAGCAGCAGTCAGAGGTGATGGTCAGCATTTGCTGTATTACCTTTAATCAAAAAGATTATATCCGGGATGCGCTGGACGGATTTTTAAAACAGAAAACGGATTTTTCTTATGAAATCCTGATCCATGATGATGCGTCCTCAGATGGAACAGGGGAAATCATCCGGGAATATGCCCTGCGGTTTCCCGACAGGATTTTTCCGATTCTCCAGACGGAAAACCAGTATTCCAGGGGCTTGACCAATATCAGCGGAACCTTTAATTTCCCCAGAGCCAGAGGCCGTTATATTGCCATGTGCGAGGGAGACGACTATTGGACGGATGTGAATAAGCTGCAGCAGCAGGTGGATTTTATGGAGGCCCATCCCGACTGCTCTATCTGTTTTCACAGCGCAGCTGTAGAGGTTCAGGGAAAGGCAGTAACAGAGCGCATGATGCGCCCATACCGGGGAAACAGGCGGGTGACGCCGGAGGAGATTATTGATAAAACCTCCGGATATCCGACGGCTTCCCTTTTGTTTCGCCGGGAAATGGTGGACTGTCTGCCGGAGTTTTATGTACAGGCGCCTATTGCGGATATTCCCCTTCAGCTTCTGGCTTCAGCCAGAGGATGGGGATATTATCTGGACAGGCCCATGTGTGTGTACCGTCTGGGGGGAGCAGCTTCCTGGACAACGCTTATGAAGCAGGGAAATTATGAGCAGAAGCAGGCAGATTACGCCAAAGCCATGGAGAAGATGTACCGGGGCTTTGACGCGGAAACAGGCGGACGGTTTCATGAGACAGTGGAGCATGCTGCTGCCAGGCTTATGTTTCTGACGAAGGTAAATACAAAGAAATACGAAGAGGTTCTGGATTCGCGAAACCGGGAATTTTTCCGGGAGCTGAATCTGCGGACCCGGTTTTTTATCCGTTTTGAGGCCGGGGCTCCGGGGCTGTACCGGAGACTCCAGAGCTGGTTTCACAAAAACGGATGACAGCAGATGACAGGAGTGAAATTGTGGCAGAGACAGAGATGAAACAAAAGGTGGCAAAGGGGCTGTTCTGGAAGCTTCTGGAAAACGGCGGAGCCCAGGGCGTGCAGTTTATTATTGCGATTTTGCTGGCGCGGCTTCTGACCCCGGCAGAATATGGAGTAGTGGGAATTATTATGATTTTCATTACGATTGCCAATGTATTTGTGCAGAGCGGATTTTCTACGGCACTGGTGCAGAAGCGGACGGCAGATGAGGTGGATTTTTCTTCGGTCTGCTATTTTGAACTGGCAGCGGCTCTTGGAATGTATGGACTTTTGTATGGGGCGGCACCGATGATTGCAGGCTTTTATGATCTTCCGGTGCTTTGTGATATTGTACGGGTCCTGGGAGTGGTTCTGTTTCCCGGAGCGGTGATTTCTGTACAGACGGCTTATGTGTCCCGGAACATGGAATTCCGGGGCCTGTTTTTTTCCACCCTGGCGGCATCTCTGGTGTCCGGCGAGCTGAGCATTGCCATGGCAGCCGCAGGCTGGGGCGTGTGGGCGATGGTAGGACAGCAGATCAGCTATTACATCAGTCTGATGGCAGTGCTGTTTCTGACGGTTTCCTGGAAGCCGCGCAGATGCTTTTCCATGGAACGGGTAGGAGGAATGTTTTCCTTTGGCTGGAAGCTTTTGTGCGCCTCCCTTCTGGATACGGTTTTTAATAATCTCTATGGACTTTTAATCGGAAAGATATATAATGAAGAATTGTTGGGAAGCTATACCAGAGGAGAGCAGTTTCCAAAGCTGATTGCATCAAATCTGGGGGCGGCGATTCAGGCTGTGCTTCTTCCGGCGTTTTCCGCCAGTCAGGACAGCCGGGAGACGATTCGTGACATGGTTCGCCGCGCAATCCGTTTAAGTTCGTTTGCTGTGCTTCCCATGCTGATGGGACTGTTTGCAGTGGCAGATACCCTGGTTTTGGCCCTTTTGGGAGAGCAGTGGATGGTTTGTGTGCCGTTTTTGCGGATTATGTGTATTTCTTACTGCTTCTGGCCTATTCATATTACCAATCTTCAGGCGATTAATGCTGTGGGGAGAAGTGATATTTTTCTGAAGCTGGAGCTGGTGAAAAAGGGGCTGAGTCTGGCTGCTCTGCTTATAGGAATACAGTTTAATGTGTTTATTATGGTGTGCATCAAGGCGTTTCAGGATTTTCTGTGCACCTTTGTCAACGCAGCGCCCAATCAGAAGCTTCTGGGCTACAGCATTGCCCAGCAGTGGAGAGATGTGGCGCCTCCGGCTTTTTTATCAGCTGTTATGTGCGTGGCTGTTATGGCGGCGGGAAAACTGCTTCCTGATATGTCGGTATGGCTGAAGCTGGCGGTGCAGATTGTCTTCGGCTGCGGTGTTTATGCAGGTCTTGCGTGGGCATTCCGGCTGGAGAGCTTTTGCTATCTTCTGGGAATGGTGAGAGGAGAAAAGTAGGATGATGAAAAATACAGTGCTTGTGACAGCTATTGGTTCTTTTTCTGCAGATGCGGTAATCCGGTCCTGCAGGAGAGAGGGCTTTCGGATTGTGGGCTGTGATATTTATCCGGCAGAGTGGGTGGCCAGCTCTATGGATGTGGATGTGTTTTACCGGGCGCCCTATGCCACAGATACAGAGGCTTACCGGAGCTTTATCAGACAGATATGCGAAACGGAGCAGATCGACTATGTGCTTCCTCTGACGGATGCGGAGATTGATGTGTTTCAGCAGTGGAGACAGGAGGATCAGACCTGCCCGGGAGGAAGGGCCGTGGTCTGTATATCTGATATGGAAACCATTCGCCTGTGCCGGAACAAGAGAAGGGCGGCAAAGCTTCTGGAGGAAAAGAAGGTGTGCAGAACCATTCCCGGAAAAAGGCTTTCCGAGCTTTTGAGCGCTTCGGAATATTCCGGAGAGGAGAGTTTTGCAGGTCTTTCCTATCCGCTGATTATCAAGCCGGAGGACGGACGGAGCAGTCAGGGACTGCGGCGGATTTTTGATTCCCGGGAAATGGAGCTGGCAGTAAGCCAGTTAAAGGGGCAGGCAGAGCGTTATCTGGTGCAGCCTTTGATTTCCGGCGGGATTACGACAGCAGATGTGGTAAGAAGCCATGAAACAGGAGCCTGTGTGTGTCTTCCCAGGCGGGAGCTTCTGCGTACCCTGAACGGAGCCGGAACCTCGGTACAGGTATTCCGGGATCCGGTTCTGGAAAAAATCTGTGAAGAGATTGCAGGCGCCCTGGATGTAAAGGGCTGTGTCAATTTTGAATTTATTGAGCATCATACAGAGCAGGGAGAGACCGAGTGGTATTTTCTTGAGTGCAATCCCCGGTTTGCCGGAGGCGTGGCCTTTTCCTGCATGGCCGGATATGATATGGTAAAGAATCATCTGCGGTGCTTTGCCGGCAAGGAGCCGGAGCCTGCGGGAAAGATCCAGAACCAGTATATTGCAAGACGGTATACGGAGTACCGGATGAAGGAGGATACCAATGAGTAAGAAGCATGAGACTCCTGTTATGGTGACCAGGTCTTCCCTGCCGCCTTTGGAGGAATATGTGGAAATGTTAAAGCCTATCTGGGAAAGCGCATGGCTGACCAATATGGGCGAGTATCACGAGGAGTTGAAGCGGCAGCTGAAGCGTTTTTTGAAGGCAACGGATCTGGAGCTGTTTGTCAATGGCCATATGGCTCTGGAGCTGGCTCTGCAGGCCATGAATCTGGAGGGTGAGGTGATTACAACCCCTTTTACCTTTGCATCGACAACCCATGCCATTGTCCGGAACGGCCTGACTCCCGTATTCTGTGATATTAACGATCGGGATTATACTATGGATGCAGAGAAGATTGAAGATCTGATTACGGAGAAAACCTGCGCCATTGTGCCGGTTCATGTGTATGGAAATATCTGTGATGTGGACCGGATTCATGAGATTGCCCAGAAGCATGGCCTGAAGGTGATTTACGATGCGGCCCATGCCTTTGGTGAGGAGCTGGACGGAACGGGAGTGGGACAGTTTGGAGATGCTTCCATGTTCAGCTTCCATGCGACCAAGGTCTTTCACAGCATTGAAGGCGGGGCAGTGGTATTTCAGGACGAGGGATTGAAGGAGCTTTTGTACCAGCTGAAAAATTTCGGAATTACCGGATATGAAAGCGTGGAGTATGTGGGGGCCAATGGAAAAATGAATGAATTCCAGGCAGCCATGGGACTGTGCAATCTCCGCCACATTGAGGGAGAGATTGAGAAGAGAAGCCGCCTGGCCAGACGTTACCGGGAGAGGCTTTCCGGGGTGCCGGGTATCCGGCTTTGCGAGGAGAATCCCCGGGTAAAATATAATTATGCCTATATGCCTGTGGTATTTGACGGCTACGGAGCAGATCGGGATCAGATTTTTGAAGCTCTGAAGGAACGTAATATTTTTGCGCGGAAGTATTTTTATCCCTGTGTCAACAGCTATCAGTGCTACAGGGAACAGTTCCGGGCAGAGGATACTCCGGTGGCGGCGCGGATTGCATCTCAGGTGCTGACGCTTCCCCTGTATGCGGATCTGCCGCTGGAGGTGGCGGATGAAATCTGCGATTTGATCCTGGCACAGGGAAACGGGAGGAATGCATGAACAGGGTGCTTGTAGTGATTCCGGCTTATAATGAAGAGGAAAATATTGAGCGGGTGGTAGACGAACTGATCGCCGGGTATCCGGAGCTGGATTATCTGGTAATCAATGACGGTTCCAAGGACAGAACGGCGGAAATATGCCGGAGCAGGGGCTATCATCTTCTGGATCTGCCGGTAAATCTGGGACTGGCCGGATGTTTTCAGGCTGGAATGAAATATGCCTGCCGGAAGGGATACCGGTATGCGATTCAGTTTGACGGAGACGGACAGCACAGGCCGGAATATATTGAGTCCATGCGGAAGAAAATGGACGAGGGATATGATATTGTGATCGGAAGCCGTTTTGTAGAGGAGAAAAAAAGCTTTTCCATGCGCATGATCGGAAGCCGTATGATTGCAGCGGCCATTCGTCTGACAACCGGTGTCCAGGTGGCGGATCCCACCTCCGGTATGCGGATGTTCAATGAGAAAATGATCCGGGAATTTGCTTTGAATTTAAATTACGGGCCGGAGCCGGATACGGTATCCTTTCTTTTAAAGCAGGGAGCCAGGGTGGCAGAGGTGCCGGTGGTCATCGGAGATCGTCTGGGCGGGGAAAGCTATCTGAAGCCCGCCGTGGCGGTCAGCTATATGGCCCGGATGATGATTTCCATTTTACTGATACAGAATTTCCGAAAGAAGAAAGGATAGAGTCATGAACCAGTGGACGGCGGCCCTGTTAAAAACCGGTTCCAACCGGGAAAAATCAAATATGATCTGGAATATGGCAGGAAGCTTCTGCTATGCCTTTTCCAGTATGGTGCTCTCCTTTCTGGTGATGCATCTGGCAGGAGAGGAGCAGGGGGGGATTTTTGCTTTTGGATTCAGTACGGTGGGGCAGCAGATGTTTTTGCTGGCGTATTTCGGAATCCGCCCTTTTCATATTACGGACGGCACAGTTCAGTACCGGTTTGGTGATTATCTCCATCACAGATACCTGACCTGTGCAGCAGCCATGCTGCTGGGACTGATTCGGCTGGCAGTCAGCGGATACCAGACAGAAAAGGCAGTGATTATTTTTCTGCTGATCGGATACAAGGTCATTGACGGTTTTGCAGATGTGTATGAATCAGAATTTCAGAGAAACGGCTGTCTGTATCTGACGGGAAAATCCAATACCTTCCGCACAATTCTTTCTGTGGGCGTATTTCTGATAACACTGACAGCGGGAAAGAATCTGGCTGCGGCCTGTGTGGCGGCAGTCTGTGCGCAGGCGGCTGGAGTCTATCTGTTTGACGTGACAGTGCTGCGCTGTCTGGATGGCGTGGATTACAGCAGAAGGAAGGGAAGTCTGAGGGAGCTGACCATGTCTACGATTCTCCTGTTTGTATCGGTGTTTCTGGACTTTTATATTTTTTCCGCATCAAAATATGCCATTGATGCCCATATGAACGACGCAGCTTCCGGATATTTTAATGTGATTTTCATGCCGACCTCTGTTATTAATCTGGCAGCAGGCTTTGTGATTCGGCCGTTTCTGACCAGTCTGACCTATTGCTGGAACAACCGGAGATTTTCTGAGTTTACTCAGAAAATCCGGAGACTGACGATGGTAATAGGAGGACTCAGCATCCTTGCCGTAGGGGGAACTCTGATTCTCGGACGTCCGGTGCTGGCTGTGCTGGAATGGATTCTGGGACCGGTATATGACGGAAAGCTGGCGGTTTATTCCGGGGCATTTGCAGCGATTGTGCTGGGCGGAGGATTCTATGCGCTTTTGAATCTTTATTATTACGCGCTGGTAATTATGCGCCGGCAGAAAACAATTTTGGGAATTTATGTGGTTATGACTGCGGCTGCGGCTGTTCTGGCACCGGCGGCAGTCATAAGGAAGGGAATTCCCGGAGCTGCTTTTTCGTATCTGATTTTAATGGCCTTTATGGCAGCAGGCTTTGTTCTTTGGACGCTGATTGGCCTGCATCAGGGAAAGCGAGGTGTGGAGCATGACGGTTGATGTGCTGATTCCGGTATATAAGCCGGATCGGATTTTTGCAAGGCTTCTGCAGATGCTGCAGCAGCAGACGCGAAAGCCGGACAGAATTATTGTGGTAAACACAGAAAAGGAATACTGGAATCCGGAGGGATACAAGGGAATTCCGGGTCTGAAGGTGTATCATGTTAAAAAAGAGGAATTTGATCATGGCGGCACGAGAAATCTGGCAGCCTGGTATTCGGATGCCGATATTATGATTTTTATGACAGATGACGCGGTTCCTCAGGACGAGCACCTGATTGAACGTCTGGTGGAGGCCTTTGATAAAAAAGGACCGGAGGGAGAGACTGTGGCAGTGGCTTATGCGCGTCAGCTTCCGGCAAAGGACTGCCGTTTGATTGAGCGGTATACCAGAAGCTTTAATTATCCGGAGGAGGGGCGCATTAAGACGAAGATGGATCTGCCGAAGCTGGGAATTAAAACGTATTTTGCATCCAATGTGTGCTGCGCCTACAGAAAGGATATTTTCGAGAAGCTGGAGGGCTTTACCGGAAGAACCATTTTCAATGAAGATATGATTTACGCGGCAGGGGCCATTCAGGCAGGATACGGAGTGGCCTATGTGCCGGAGGCGCGGGTTATTCACTCGCACAATCTTTCTCCCATGCAGCAGTTCCGGCGTAATTTTGATATGGCAGTGTCTCAGGCAGAGCATCCGGAGATATTTGCAGAAATTCGTTCGGAGAGCGAGGGAATCCGCCTGGTGAAGCAGACAGCCGGGTGGCTGTTAAAACAGGGCAGGTTCTGGCTTCTTCCATCTCTGGTGGTGACCAGCGGCTGCAAATATATGGGATACCGTCTGGGAAAGCAGTATGAAAAATTACCCAGAAAAATGATTCTGTGGTGTTCCATGAGTCCTGTTTACTGGGAGAAGAAATGGAGGAAGCGGGGATGATGACAACAACTCTGCGGGTCGCTCTGATTTTGGTTTCTCTGAGTACCTGCTGTCTGATTATGAGGAAAATCCGTCAGTCAAAAATGCAGATTGAAAGTGCCATTTTCTGGATTGTGCTTTCTCTGGTTCTGGTAGTGTACAGTCTGTTTCCCGGAGTGGCAGATTTTTGTTCCGGTGTTCTGGGAATTTATGCAACTACAAACTTTTTGTTCCTCTTTGCAATTTTTGTTCTGATTGTGAAGGTGTTTTATATGTCTGTTCACATTTCCCAGCTGGAAAGTCAGGTAAAGGAACTGGTTCAGAGAATTGCTCTGGATGAAAAAATACGCCAGGAAGAGGAAGATGAGGAAGCGGGAGGGGGCGCATGAAAAAAAGGTGTATTTGGCCCATAGCCCTTCTGGCTGTGGCAGGGGCAGGAATGTGGCATTTTCTGGAGGTGCAGGAGGGAGCTGCGGCTGCAGGGGACGGCTGGATGAAGACCTGGTATCTGGTTCTTCTGGCAGCAGTGCTTGTGCTTCTGGCCGGAGCCGGACTGGCGTTTTCAGAAAAAGGTTCTTCAGTTACCGGTTTTATTTGCCGGAAAAAGCTGCAGCCGGAAACGAGCCTGCGGCTGGATCAGATTTATCCGGCAGCCGGTTTTTTTCTGGGGCTTCTGTTTCTGTTTGTTCTTCCGCCTTTGTCGGCTCCGGATGAGATCAGCCACTATGTCAGCGCCTATCAGCTTTCCAGCAAAATGCTGGGAATGCCTTCTAACGCGCCGAACGGCCGTGTGCTTTTAAGGCCCTGTGATGTGTGGGTGGAGGATCTGGACGGTGTTTATGAATATGAGCCGGATGAGGCCGGCAATTTAAAAGTGGTTCTGGAAAGCTCAGAGGGCAGCAGAAAGCTGGGGGATCCGCTGGATCAGTCTGTGTACCATCTGATTCGGGATCTGGCGCCGGATAAGCAGTATGAGCCGGGGCGGGCTGAGGCTCTGGAGGGGAAAATGGTAGGTTCCATGTATCCGCCGGTTACCACGACTCCTGTGGCATATGGTCCGCAGGCTCTGGGAATGGCGCTGGTAAGGGCCATGGACTGGGGAACTTTGCCCCTTCTTTATCTGGGACGCCTTTGCAATCTGGTGTTTTTTGTATTTATGACCTGGCTGGCTATGAAACGCCTTCCTTTTGGAAAGGAGGTGCTGTTTGGAACAGCCCTTCTGCCTATGACCCTTCATTTGTCATCCTCTTTTTCCTATGATGTGATGATTATGGGCTGTATGTTTTATTTTACTGCCGTATGCCTGGATCTGGCTTACAAAAAGGAAAGGGTGGAATGGAAGGATGTGGCTGTTCTTGCCCTTGTTATGGCTGCCGCAGGTCCCTGCAAAATGGTGTATGCTGTGATGATGGGCCTGTGTCTTCTGATCCCTGTGAAAAAATTCGGCGGCTGGGGCCGGTGGTTTATTTCCGCCGCCTGTGTGGCCGGAGCCTGGGCCGGAGCCATGTACCTGGTGAACAGCCAGGTGATTGTCTCTTATGCAACGGAGACAGAGAGCTATGTCCAGTGGGCGGGGGAAAGCGGATACAGTCTGAGCCTTCTGATTCATCAGCCGGTGCGCCTGATTAAGATTTTCTATCAGACTCTGCTGTGGCAGGCCCAGCACTATCACCTGACCATGATCGGCGCCTATCTGGGAAATCTGGATCCGGTTCTCGATGTTCCCTATGTGCTGATGGTCCTTTTTACGCTGTGTCTTCTGGCATTGGCCCTGCGAAAGCCGGGGGAGAGCCTTGTTCTGACAGGAGGAAAACGGCTGTGGGTATTTGCAGTCTGCGCCGGCTGCGCGGCAGCGGTGATGCTGTCTATGCTGATTGCCTGGACGCCGCTCAGCTCACGGGTGATTAACGGTGTGCAGGGACGGTATTTTCTGCCCTTCCTTCCGGTGCTGCTTCTGGCGCTGAAAAATGACTGGGTGGTTTTGACAAAGGAGAGAAACCGTAGTATATTGTATCTGATGTGCTGTTTGAACGGGTATGAGCTGCTGCGTCTGTATGCCATTGTCAGCATACGGCTGTAGAGGCGGCCTGAGACGGCAGTAACCACAGGCTTATCCGCTGATTTCTGCAGGGATATTGCAGGCGGAGGAATGTCTGGAAGCGTTACGTTTTGATAAAGAAGAGCCGGCAGAGCCAGAAGGCCATCCGGCAGAAGAGGAGATAAAAATGGGAAAAATTAAGGTAACAGCCTGTGACATTGAAGGACTGTATGTGATTGAGCCGGCTGTATTTCACGACGAGCGTGGCTACTTTATGGAAACCTACAACCAGAATGATTTCAAAGAAGCAGGGCTGGATATGGTATTTGTCCAGGACAACCAGTCCATGTCTGTCCGCGGAGTGCTGAGGGGACTTCATTTTCAGAAGCAGTTTCCCCAGGGAAAGCTGGTACGGGCGGTTCGCGGTTCCGTGTTTGATGTAGCAGTGGATCTGCGGGCAGATTCCAAAACCTATGGAAAATGGTTTGGAGTAGAGCTGACTGCGGAAAATAAAAAGCAGTTCTACATCCCGGAGGGCTTTGCCCATGGATTCCTGGTATTGTCAGATGAGGCAGAGTTTGCCTATAAGTGCACGGATTTCTATCATCCCGGTGATGAGGGCGGACTGGCCTGGAATGATCCGGAGATTGGCATTGAGTGGCCTCTGCAGGATGGTGTGGAGCTGATTATTTCCGATAAGGACAAAAAGTGGAGCGGCTTAAAGGACACGTTCCGATTCTGATGAGAGGAAAAGAGCAGTATGAGTGATGGAATTTCCCTTCTGAAGGAGATTGTAACCCGCAGGAAGCTGATCTGGGATCTGGCAAAGGCCGATTTTAAGAAGCGGTTTGTAGGCTCTTATTTTGGAATGGTGTGGATGTTTGTTCAGCCGCTGGTGACAGTGCTGATTTATTTCTTCATTTTCCAGCTGGGCTTTAAAAGTGCTCCGCCTGTGCCGGGAGTGCCTTATGTGCTGTGGCTGGTGCCTGGAATTGTGCCCTGGTTTTTCTACAGCGAGGCATTAAACTGTATTACCGGCTGCCTTCAGGAGTACAGCTATCTGGTGAAAAAGGTAGTGTTTCAGGTAGAGATTCTGCCGGTGATCAAGCTGATTTCCTGTCTTCTGGTTCACGGCTTTTTCCTTCTGATTATGCTGATTATGGCGCTTTGTTTCGGAAAGATGCCGATGGCAACCTGGATTCAGATTCTCTATTATTCCTTTGCGGCCTCTATGCTGGCCCTGTCCTTCGGGTATCTGACCAGTGCAATCAATGTGTTTTTTAAGGATATGGCCCAGATTGTCAGCATTTGTCTGCAGTTCGGCATGTGGCTGACACCGATTATGTATCAGGAAACCATGTTTTCCGGAGATTATCCATGGATTGTCACGGTGCTGAAGCTGAATCCTTTCTATTATATAGTTGCCGGATACCGGGACAGCATTCTGACAGGAAACTGGTTCTGGGAAAGGCCTACGTTAACGGTGTATTTTTGGGCAGTGACCCTGTTGATGGGATTTGCAGGTTTGAAGGTGTTTAAACGGCTGCGTCCTCATTTCTCAGACGTTCTGTAGGAGAGAGGCGGAGTCCGGAATCAGGATTGAAAAGGCGGCGGTGGCCGCCTTTTCTGATCATTCTTTTTCGATTGCTTACTATTTTATAAAGATAGTAGCGGAATCCTATGGAAAATGGTATAATGCAACATGATTATGGAGTTTTCTGCCCTTTTAGAAAACAGGCAGGACAGGAGGAAAAAATGCAGGCGATTTTACTGGCAGGCGGTCTGGGAACGCGGCTTCGCAGTGTAGTAAGCGATCGGCCAAAGCCTATGGCGCTGATTGAAAACAGACCGTTTATGGAATATGTAGTCCATGAGCTGTCCAAGTACGGTGTGACAGATATTATTTTTGCAGTTGGATATAAGGGAACCATGGTGGAGGAGTATTTCCGGGACGGAAAGGGCTTTGCGGCTCCGGACGGAACGCCTCTGACGGTGCATTACGCCTACGAGGAGGAGCTTTTAGGGACGGCGGGAGCCATAAAAAATGCAGGCAGATTTGTGACAGAGGATCGTTTTTTTGTCCTCAATGCAGACACCTTTTATCAGATTGATTACAGCCGTCTGGCTGCTCTTCAGGAAAAGGAGGATCTGGATATGGCGCTGGTGCTTCGCCAGGTGCCGGATATTTCCCGGTATGGAGAAGCTGTGCTGACAGAGGGACGTCTGACCGGCTTCAATGAGAAAACGGCTGAGGCAAGACCAGGTTCTATCAATGGCGGCATTTATCTGATGACGAGAAAGCTGCTGGAGGAGATTCCGGAGGGAAAGGTTTCCCTGGAAAATGAAATGATTCCCCGCTGGCTGAAGGAAAACAGAAAGCTGGGCGGTTTTGTTCACGACGGATATTTTATTGATATCGGGATTCCCGAGGCATACTACCAGTTTATTGAGGATGTCCAGAAAGGAGTTGTTGTATGGTAATCAGAGGACGGGCTCCTTTGCGGGTCAGTTTTGGAGGCGGCGGTACGGATGTGGCGCCTTTCTGTGTGGAGCAGGGAGGAGCAATTATCGGAAGTACAATCAACAAGTACGCCTATTGCTCGATTGTTCCCAGAGAGGATGACCAGATTATTGTTCACTCTCTGGATTTTGATATGACGGTAAAGTACAATACCAGAGAAAATTTTGTTTATGACGGCAAGCTGGATCTGGTAAAGGCAGCTTTGAAGGCGATGGAGATTGACCGGGGCTGTGAGGTTTACCTGCAGTGTGATGCGCCTCCCGGATCCGGACTGGGCACATCTTCCACGGTGATGGTGGCGCTTCTGATTGCCATGGCCCGGTGGAAGGGCGTGGAAATGGACGGTTATCGCCTGGCAGATCTGGCTTATCAGGTAGAGCGCGAGGATTTGAAGATTGCCGGAGGATATCAGGATCAGTATGCGGCCACCTTTGGCGGATTTAATTTTATTGAATTCCATGGACGGAATAATGTAGTGGTAAATCCTCTGCGCATCAAGAAGGACATTATTCATGAGCTGCAGTACAACCTGCTTCTCTGCTATACGGGAAATATTCATGTGTCAGCGAATATTATTCAGGATCAGGTTCAGAATTATGAGAAAAAGGATGCTTTTGACGCCATGTGTGAGGTAAAGGCACTTGCCTATGCCATGAAGGACGAGCTGTTAAAGGGAAATCTGCACAGCTTTGGAAAGCTTCTGGATTACGGCTGGCAGAGCAAGAAGCGGATGAGCAGCAAGATCACCAATCCGCAGATTGATGAGCTTTATGAGGAGGCCCTGAGGGCCGGAGCTCTGGGCGGAAAGCTGTTGGGAGCCGGCGGAGGCGGATATCTGCTGATGTACTGTCCTTATAATGTAAAGCATAAGGTAGCGGCACGGATGGAGCAGGTAGGCGGCCAGCTGACAGACTGGAATTTTGAACTGCGGGGCGCGCAGGCGTGGATCGCAGATGAAAACCGCTGGGATTACAGCAGCGTAAAGGTGCATCTTACCAACGGAGATTATCATTTTGCACTCTGAGGATGGAAAGACAATGGAAAAAGTAATATTTCTGGATCGGGACGGCACACTGAATGCGGAGGTGAATTACCTGCACAGACCGGAGGATCTGCAGCTGCTTCCCGGAGTGCCGGGGGCTCTCAGGAGGCTGAAGGAGGCCGGATATAAGCTTGTTGTGGTAACGAATCAGGCGGGGGTGGCCCGCGGATATTATAAAGAAGCGGATGTGGATGCCCTTCACCGGTATCTGAATGAAATTCTGGCGGCAGAGGGGGCGGAAATTGACGCATTTTTTTACTGCCCTCATCATCCGGAGCACGGAATCGGAGCTTATAAAACGAACTGCCGCTGCAGAAAACCGGGGACAGGGATGTTCGAGCAGGCTGAAGCCCTCTTCGATGTGGATCGGAAACGCTCCTGGATGATTGGAGATAAGCTGATTGATACAGAGGCCGGACGGAATTACGGAGTGAGAACTGTACTTGTGGGAACCGGATACGGAAGAGGCGAGGCAGAGAAAATCCGGGATCAGAGGGAAAAGCCCTTTGATTGTTATGCAGAGGATCTGGAAACAGCAGTCAGACTGATTTTGGAGGATGCAGATATGATGACAGAACTGACAGAAAAGCAGCAGGAGATTTTTGATGAGCTGTTTTTGCGGTATCCCTGTCTGGAAGCTGTCCGCGGGCAGATTCTGGATGCTTACAGAATGATGGAGGCGTGCTATGCGGGCGGCGGAAAGCTGCTGGCAGCCGGAAACGGGGGAAGCTGCGCAGATGCGGAGCACATTGTAGGAGAACTGATGAAGGGCTTTGTCAAAAGCCGCAGACTTCCGGAGGAGCTGCGCCGGCGGATGGAGGAAATTGGCGGAGAACAGGGGAAAAAGCTGGCAGAATGTCTTCAGGGAAGTCTTCCGGCGATTGCCCTGACCGGACATCCGGGACTGTCTACGGCATTTTTAAATGATGTGGACGGGGAAATGATTCTTGCCCAGCAGCTGTGTGGATATGGTGTTCCCGGCGATGTATTTCTGGGGATATCTACTTCAGGAAATTCTAAAAATGTGGATTACGCGGTGACGGCGGCAAAGGCAAAGGGGCTGAAGGTCATCGGCCTTACAGGAAGAGACGGAGGGCGTCTGGGACAGCGGGCCGATGTGGCTGTGATTGTGCCGGAGAAAGAAACCTTTAAAATTCAGGAGCTGCATCTGCCCATCTATCATGTTCTTTGCCTGATGCTGGAGGAGCGGTTTTTCTAAAAGAGAAGAGCCGGAAAATTGTAATGAGAAATGAAGGAGTTTGTTATGCTGAGTCACACATATGCGATCTGTGCTTATAAGGATTCTCCCTGGCTGGAGGAGTGCATCAAGTCACTGAAGCGGCAGTCTGTGCCGTCGGAGATTATTCTGTGCACCTCTACGCCGAGCAAATATATTCAGGCGCTGGCTGAGGTTTTTAATCTGCCTCTTTATGTGCGGGACGGGGAAAGTGATATTCAGACAGACTGGAATTTTGCTTACAGCAAGGCAAAAACAAGACTGGTGACGATTGCTCATCAGGATGACTGTTATCACAAAAACTACGGAAAATATGTGCAGGAGTGCTGGGAGCAGTATCCGGATACAACGGTTTTTACAACAGACTGCGGAATTCTCCGCAATGCAGAGCCGGTGAACCCGGGGATGGTTCAGTTTGTGAAGCATCTGCTGCGGGTGCCGCTGCGGTTTCATGGTCTGGCAGACAGAACCTGGGTAAAGCGGCTGCCGCTGATGCTTGGAAATCCCATTATCTGTCCGTCCTGTACTTATGATAAAGAAGCGCTGGGAGAACCGCTGTTTGACTCCTCCTTCAAATTTGCTCTGGACTGGGATACCATGTGGAAGCTGGCCGGGCGCCCGGGGCGTTTTATCTGTGAGGAGAAGCCGCTGATCAGCTATCGGATTCACAGCGGAGCGACAACCAAGGAATGCATAGAAAATCACAGGAGAGCCCAGGAGGAGGAGGCCATGTTCCGGCAAATCTGGCCGGAGCCGGTTGTCCGGGTGATTATGTGGTTTTACAGGAAGGCCTATAAGGCTTACCAGTGACAGGCGTGAAACAGGAAGAAAGAAATTGATACAGGAGATTCAGGAAAACATGGAAAAACAATCTGAATATACAAAAATGAAAGGCTCAAAACAGCTGGAGGCCGGCTGGATGAGGCGGTCTGCATCCTGGAAAATGGAAGTGATTATTCTTCTTATGCTGACCGGCTTTGCTTTTTTTATTAACCGCCACATGAAGCTGGAATGCCTTTATATGGATGACCTTTACCAGTGGTACTGCTATAATGATCAGTCCTTCTGGGATGCAGTATTTACAATGGGAGGCACCCGGTTTCGGGTTTTATATAACCTGGTTTCCTGGATTGAGATGGCTCTGTTCGGGATTCATATTAACTGGTATGTGCCCTTCAATATTATTTTAAACGTAGGAATTGCCTACACCCTTTACAGAATGTCCCGGCGCTTCAGCCATTCCATCTATGTGGGAGTGCTTTGCGCAGTGATTTTTCTGTCCTCCAGAATGTCCTATTATCAGATCGGACAGATTCTGGGACTGATGGAGTCAATGGCTCTCTGGATGGCTCTTGTGATTTTGTATCTGCTTTACGGATATTTAAATGAGGAGGACGGCAGAGAGAAAAAACGTCTTTATCTGGCGGCTGTCACCTATGTGGCAGTGTGCCTGGTTCATGAACGCTATATGGTTCTGCTGCCGCTGTTTTTCTTTGTACTTCTGTTTAAGAAAGCAAAGGACTGGAGGCTGTGGGCAGCGCCTGCGGGAGGATTTCTCCTTGTTCAGCTTCTGCGCTTTATCAGTATCGGAACCATTTCACCGCCCGGAACAGGCGGAACAGACGTGGTGGATACCATGTCCCCGGCTTCGGTGATTCATTTTGTGCTGAGCCAGATTGCCTATCTGTTTGGAATTAATGCGGGACCGGAGCATTTAAACGGACAGAATTTCAGGGAAGCGCCTATGGGCATTATGGTTCTCATTGGCGTAGCTGATTTCATGCTTCTTCTGCTGGTGCTGGCTTTCCTGTTAAAGCTGATTCAGCTGAGAAAAAACTGTGTCCGCTATCTGCAGACGGCCTTCCTGTTTGTTTCATTTATCGGAGCCTGCATTGTCTGCTCCAGCGTAACAATCCGTGTGGAAATGCGGTGGGTATATGTGTCTTACGGCGCTGCCCTGCTGTTCTTATCCTGGATGTACGGTGTTTTGATTGACGGGGAAGCCCAGAGAGGACACTGGATGCAGGGAATCCCCTTCCTGGCCATGTTTACGGCGTATGTAGTGCTGATGCTTCCGGTGGAGCATTACTATCGGGGACTGTTCCCCAATCTCTATTACTGGGCGGATCAGGAGCATTACAATTCCCTTGCAGAGGAGACCTACGGCCAGTACGGAGATGAGATTTTCGGGAAGACTCTGTATATTATCGGAGATTATTTTGAAATGGAAGAGTTTACGGAAGAGCATTTCTTCCGTGTGTTTGACCGTCAGCGCCGCAAGGACTGTGTAAAAATTGTCCATATTGATGATGTGCGGGATATCGGTCTTGTAACAGACGATATGCTGGTGATTCAGGAGGATCCGGCCAACAACCGGTATCAGGATATTACTCATGTGGTGAAAACCATGAAGTGCCGTCCGATTTACGGCTTTTACGATGACGGCTGGATTGACGAGCGGGCGCAGGTGCAGGTGATGGCCGGAAGCACCGGAGAGATTAACCTGACCTTCCATTATCCCAGAGATCTGACAGAGGATCAGTGGCTGACGGTTTATGTAAATGGAGAGGCCAGAGAATACATTAATTTTGATACCAATACAAAAGAAGTAACCATAAAGGCAGATCCCTATGAGCCGGTAATGCTTCGGTTTGAGACGAATTTTTATGTGCCCAATGCACTGGAAAAGAGAGGAACCACCAGACTGGCCCTGCTGCTGGAGATGAAGGCGGAGTAACGGAGGAAAGAATATGAAGGTTGTAATTCTGGCCGGAGGGCTGGGTACGAGAATCAGCGAGGAAAGCCATTTAAAGCCAAAGCCTATGATTGAGATTGGCGGACGGCCGATTTTATGGCACATTATGAAATACTATTCAGAGTTTGGATTTCACGAGTTTGTAATCTGCCTTGGATACAAACAGTATGTGGTAAAGGAATATTTTGCAGATTATTTTCTTCACACCTCGGATGTGACCTTTGATTTGGCCAACAACCAGATGGAGGTGCTGAACAATTATTCAGAGCCGTGGAAGGTTACTCTGGTGGATACGGGACTCTATACCATGACAGGAGGAAGAGTGAAGCGGATTCAGCCGTATATCGGTGACGAGCCCTTTATGCTGACTTATGGAGACGGGGTCTGCAATGTGGATTTAAACGGCCTGGTGGAGTTCCACAAGAGCCATGGAAAGACTGCAACCATTACCACGGTGAATATCGGACAGCAGAAAGGCGTTCTTGATATCGGCTCCGACAATGTGATTCATGCTTTCCGGGAGAAATCCGCCAATGACGGCGCAGTGATTAACGGTGGTTTTATGGTGCTGAATCCGGAAATTTTCGGATATCTGAAGGACGATACCACTATTTTTGAGCAGGGCCCCATGCAGACTCTGGCAGAAGAGGGACAGCTGATGTCCTATTACCATGACGGATTCTGGCAGTGTATGGACACCCAGAGAGAAATGAAGAAGCTGGAGGCGCTCTGGCAGTCAGGAAATGCGCCCTGGAAAATCTGGAAATAAAACTGGCAGGAAGAAGGCGAAGAGAAGATGAGGTATAATCTGGAAGAATGCAGTAAATTTTATGCCGGAAAAAGGGTGCTGGTAACAGGCCATACGGGATTTAAGGGAACCTGGCTTTGCAGGATTCTTATGCTGGCCGGGGCAGAGGTTACGGGATATTCCCTGAATCCGCCGACAGAGCCGTCGGTGTACGGACTTCTTGATATGGAGACATCAGGAATAAAATCGGTCATTGGCGATGTACGGGATCTGGCGAAGCTTCGCAGGGTTTTTGAGGAGACACAGCCGGAGATCGTGCTTCATCTGGCTGCACAGCCCATTGTGCGGGATTCCTACCGGGAGCCGGTGTATACTTATGAAACAAATGTTATGGGAACTGTGAATCTTCTGGAATGTGTGCGTCTGACGCCCTCCGTGAAGTCGGTTCTTAATGTAACCACAGATAAGGTTTATGAAAACAGAGAGTGGGAATACGGTTACCGGGAGTGCGATCCCCTGGACGGATATGATCCTTATTCCAACAGCAAATCCTGTTCAGAGCTGGTGACTCACAGCTACAAGAAATCATTTTTCCAGGAGAGGGACTGCGCCGTTTCAACGGCCAGAGCCGGCAATGTAATTGGCGGCGGCGATTTTGCCAATGACCGGATTATTCCGGACTGTGTCCGGGCTATGGAGGCAGGAAAACAGATCGGGGTGCGCAATCCCTATTCCACCCGCCCGTTCCAGCATGTTTTAGAGCCGCTGTTTGTTTATCTGCAGATTGCTCAGAGGCAGTATGAGAATCCGGACTTTCAGGGGTATTATAATGTGGGACCGGATGACTGCGACTGTGTAACCACAGGCCAGCTGGTGACCATGTTCTGTGAGCTGTGGGGAGAAGGTGCAGCCTGGGAAAATCAGGCGGAGAACGGACCTCACGAAGCGAATTTCCTGAAGCTGGACTGCTCAAAAATCAAACATGTTTTTGGATGGCAGCCCCGGTGGCATATCCGGGAAGCTCTGGATAAGACAGTGGAATGGTCTAAGGCATACTTGAAGGGACAGGAGCTCCGGGCGGTAACGGATCGTCAGATTCGGGAGTATTAAGAGCTTCCGGTAGCAGGCGAGAAGAAAAAGAAAGTTCACATAGAAACGGAGAAGAAATATGGAAAAATCACAGGAGCAGGACCGTCAGCAGATTCTGGATCTGGTTGCGGATTACTGCAGAAAATATCACTTAGAGAATAAGAAGCCTTATGAGCCGGGAGACAGAATTCCTTATGCATCCCGGGTATATGATGAAAAGGAAATGGTAAATCTGGTAGACAGCGCTCTGGAGTTCTGGCTTACATCAGGGCGGTACACCGATGAATTTGAAGAGAAGCTGGCAAAGTATCTGGGAGTCCGTTATTGTTCTCTGGTCAATTCCGGTTCTTCTGCCAACCTGGTGGCCTTCATGGCCCTGACCTCTCCCCTTCTCAAGGAGCGGCAGGTACGGCCGGGAGATGAGGTTATCACTGTGGCTGCAGGCTTCCCCACAACGGTGACGCCCATGATCCAGTATGGGGCGGTTCCTGTTTTTGTGGATGTGACCATTCCCCAGTACAATATTGATGTGACTCAGCTGGAGGAGGCTCTTTCAGAAAAGACAAAAGCAGTGATGATTGCCCATACTCTGGGAAATCCCTTTGATTTAAAGGCTGTTAAGGATTTCTGTGACAGACATGGACTGTGGCTGGTTGAGGATAACTGTGATGCCCTGGGAAGCCGCTACACCATAGACGGCAAAGAGCGGTTTACAGGAACAATAGGCGATATCGGAACCTCCAGCTTTTATCCGCCTCATCATATGACAATGGGCGAGGGAGGCGCTGTTTATACAGACAACCCGCTGTTAAACCGGATTATCCGTTCCTTCCGTGACTGGGGACGGGACTGCGTGTGTCCGTCCGGACGGGACAATCTCTGCGGACACCGGTTCGACCGCCAGTACGGAGAACTGCCCCTGGGCTATGATCACAAATATGTATACTCTCATTTTGGATACAATTTAAAGGCAACGGATCTGCAGGCGGCAATCGGCTGTGCCCAGCTGGATAAATTCCCGGATTTTGTAGAGCGCAGACGCCACAATTTTGACAGGCTGAGAGCGGCTCTTTCCGGAGCAGAGGACAGACTGATTCTTCCGGAGCCCTGCGAAAATTCACGGCCCAGCTGGTTTGGATTTTTAATTACCTGCCGGGAGGGTGTTGACAGAAACCGGGTGGTTCAGTATCTGGAGGACAAGGGTGTTCAGACAAGAATGCTGTTTGCCGGAAATCTGACCAAGCATCCCTGCTTTGATCAGATGCGGACAGAAAAGAAGGGATACCGGATTGTGGGAGATCTTCATGTGGCAGATCAGATTATGCAGGATACCTTCTGGGTTGGAGTATATCCGGGCATGAGCGATGAGATGATTGACTATATGGCCAAAACAATTCTTGAGGCAGCAGACCTTTCATAGAGAGTCAGACAGGAGAGGTCTGACAGCTGCCTGCAGGGAAGCAGTACGGACTGAGGCTGCCGGAGGGCGGAAAAGAGGAAGAGAATGGAATACGATCTGACCAGGGTCCATGAGACCAATCTAAAGATTTTAAAGGAAATTGACCGGATTTGCCGGAAATATAAAATTCAGTATATGTTAGACGGCGGAACGCTTTTAGGCGCAGTGCGCCACCAGGGCTTTATTCCCTGGGACGATGACGCGGATGTGGCATTTACCAGAAATAACTACGAGGCTTTCCTGAAGGTAGTGCGCCGGGAACTGCCGGATACCATGGAGCTGATTATGCCCTGGAGTTTTCAGAAGGGCCGTGTATTCTTTGATTTTACGGCAAGAATTATTTATAAAAACAGCCGGACACATGAGAATACAGAGGAAATGGAGTTTTATGAGGGCAAGCTGAATCATCTGTGGGTGGATCTGTTTATTATTGACGAACTTCCCCGGAGCAAGGGAGGCGCTGCTCTGACACTTTTGATGCATAAAGCGGTTTATGCCCTGTCTATGGGACACAGATATCATCTGGATTATAAGAAGTACAGTCCCTTCCATAAGCTGGCTGTGGGCTGCTGCTCTACTGTGGGACGGCTGATTCCCATGCGTTTCTTGTTCCGGCTTCAGCAGCTTGTGGCAAAGAAGGATAAAAGGGGACGCAGCAATCTGCGGTATTACAGCAATTATCAGCCGGATTATCTGTATGTGACTCTGAAAAAGGAGTGGTGCGAGGAGCTGGTGGAGCTGGATTTCTGTGATACCAGGCTGATGGCCTCCAAATACTGGCATGATGTACTGACCTGGGTATATGGAGATTATATGACTCTGCCTCCAAAGGAAAAACGGGTACCGGCCCATTCCACCATTCAGATTCAGGTATTTGACGAAGAAGTGTAGGCAGGAGTGAAGCTATGAAAAAAGTCCTTTCCGTGGTAGTGTCTGTATACAATGAGGAACAGGCGCTGCCGGCGTTTTATGAAACCACCAGGCCGATTCTGGAAAGTCTGCCCTGGGATTATGAGCTGCTGTTTGTAGATGACGGAAGCAGAGACAGGAGTCTTTCCATTCTGGAAAAGCTGGCAGAAGAAAATCCCAGAGTGAAGGTGATTTCCTTTTCCAGAAATTTCGGACATGAGGCAGCCATGATTGCCGGTGTGGATCGGGCATCAGGAGACGGTGTGGTCTGCATGGACGCGGATCTGCAGCATCCGCCGGAATGTCTGCCGGAGATTGTGGAAAAGCTGGAGCAGGGCTGCGGCGTAATCAGTATGGTGCGGACCAGAAATACATCTGCGGGACTTCTGAAGAATATCACATCTGCCGGATTTTATGCAGTTATCAATGCGCTTTCAGATGTGAAGTTTGAAGTGAACGCATCCGATTTTTTTGCGGTTTCCAGACAGGCGGCTGATGTGCTGCGGACCAGCTACCGGGAAAAAATCCGGTTTCTCAGAGGATATGTGCAGAATATCGGATTTCAGAAGGCCCGCATTGAGTATGAGGCTCATGACCGGGTGGCAGGAGAGAGCAAATACAGTATTCAGAAGCTGCTTGCCTTTTCTATTAATACGATTATGTGTTTTTCCAACCTTCCTCTGAAGCTGGGAATTTATGCCGGAATTTTTGCGGCCCTTCTTGGAGTGGCAGTTATGATTTACACCCTTTGTACAAGGCAGGGTGCTCCCAGCGGCTATGCAACCATTGTCATTCTCATTTGCTTTATGTTTGCCATGCTGTTTGTGATTGTGGGAATTATCGGGGAATATATTGCAATTCTGTTCAGCGAGCTGAAGGATCGGCCGGTTTACATTGTGGAAAAAACGTGGAACCTGGAAAGCCGGGAGAAGGAGTGTTCCGGCGGGAAGGCTGAATAAAAGGTGCAGGAGAACCATAAAAAACAGATGAAAATCGGGAAAAATTTACTCGAAAACAACTCAAACGTTTGTGTAAAGCTTTCTTGACGGTAAGCACGGTTTCTATTATACTTTTAGAAACGGGCAGCACAAGCTGCCAGAGGGTGCAGAAGCGCCGGATTATGGAAAATTATTATTTTTAAAGACTTGTGATAACGGAAAAGCCAGGAAGGTGACAGGTGTTCCCAAGGAGCGCAGCTTATCTTTCCTGGCTGTTTTAATATCACAGGAGTGAGAAGGAGAAAAAATGAAGAAAAAATTTCCGGTGCTGGCTGTACTGATGGCAGCAGCAGTGACAACAGGGTGTGCCCAGAAAGAAAGCGGGGCTTTACAGGAAAACGGAAGTCAGAACGCCAGTCTGCAGGGAGAAAGCGGTACGGCTCAGGAAAGCCGGGAGGATGTTATTGTAGTGATGGGAACTACCTCGGAGCCGGAGGCGGGATTTGATCCGGCATATGGCTGGGGCGCGGGCGAGCATATGCATGAACCGCTGATCCAGAGCACCCTGACGGTGACAGAAGCAGATTTGAGTATCGGGTATGATCTGGCAACAGATGTGGAGACCTCCGAGGATGGAATGACATGGACGGTGACGATCCGCGACGATGCGAAATTCACGGATGGCGAGGCGCTGACCGCGGAGGATGTGGCATTCACTTATAACACATTGAAAGAGACGAGTTCCGTCAACGATTTTTCAATGCTGAAACAGGCG
>UQFC01000008.1 GCA_900540335.1 uncultured Clostridium sp.
GTAACCACATTATCAGCTCGCCCATGTGTCAGTATGAAAACTGCGAAATCATTCCTCATCAGCTTCGCCCTCCATAATGTCTGTGATGTCAGTTGCCAACTGCACATATCCGTTTGCTATGGCATCGTTCACATCAATTATCACGAGTGCGGACTTTTCAAACAATTTCTGCACTTCCGGTTCTGCGTGTGCGTAATACTCTGCGATGTCCCGGTAATTAAATACATTGTGCCTGCGTGCTGCCTGTATCAGGAACTCCCTTACTTCCTCCGGGATGTCTGCGGCTTCAACTTCCTGTATCAGCTCATCCGCCTTGCTGCTATCCAGCATATCAGATATTTCCGGGCACTCTCCTGTAATCTCATACTGCGGTATTTTCACTTTCAGAGTGTACTTATCGTCCTGCATCTCCTCTCCCAGTTCATCCTCTCCAACGGAAAATCCGAACTGGCTCATATCAATGTTTATGATTCCCTGCATTTCTTTTCCCAGTAAATCCTCGTCCCATTCTGCCAGCTCTGCGGTTTTATTGTCTGCCAGCCGGAACGCCTTAATCTGCTCGTCCGATAAATCATCTGCACTGATACATGGTATGTCTGTGATTCCCAGCTTCTTTGCCGCTTTATATCGGGTGTGTCCTGCGACAATCACTCCATCTTTGTCGATGATAACTGGATTTTTGAATCCAAACTGCTGAATAGATGCTGCTACTGCATCCACCGCCATATCATTATGTCTTGGGTTATTCTCATACGGTTTCAGTTCTCCAATCTTCCGCATGACAATTTCAATGCTGCTGTTCATTTATTGCCTCGCTCCTTTCATCTTCTCGGCTCCTGCGTCTGTTCATCCTCTGTGCTCCTCATTCCGGGCAAAACAAAAAGCCATACCGTTTTCAGATATGACTTTTCATGTTACTGATATTTAATTTTAGGAGCGTGGCAGGTATTTCTCCTGCCACACGAGAAAAAGAACGAGTACAGCAGCCACATTCTTTACAATCAAAACTTCTTCTGATTGCACCATACACTATATCATCGGTCGAATTGACGGTCAAAGGAAAAAAAACGGATTCAAAATAAACCGAACGGTTTTTTATTTATCCATCGGGTTCCCAAAATCATGCAAAATCATAGCATCTAAGCCGAAAAATAGCACCGTCAGGTCATTTCGTGCCTCTTTTGCATCTTTCTGGATTGTGGACAATTCCATGTTATAAAATTCCGCAATTTCCTTTGTGCTCTTCTTTTTCTCTCTGTCAAGGTACATCATCTGAATGACTTTCCATCTGCGCTGTATAATCTCATTCGATGAGGTTTCGCACTCTCTCTGGTACACTTCCAGCATCCGGTCTACGTGTGCAAGCATAAATTTTACTGCATTGATTCCCTTTAACTGCCTATGTAACGTTTTATCTTCATCAAAGATTCTGAATCCGTACAGAACATCCATATTTACGATGCTCTCATCCACCTGCTCTGCCTCATCAATAGTGCAGACTGCCTTTTCTGCATAGTCTTTCAGCTTCGTGTAATTCTCTAACAGCTTTTTGGTATTATACAGGAGGGTTTTCTTTTCCTGCGCAATACTCTTTTTTCTTGCCTTTTCGCTTCTCTCAACTGCTTTATCAGCAGCCTCCTCACAGAGTGCTTTTATTTCCTCTTTCGTGAGTGATACTCTTCTTTCTGCTTTTCCCACTTTCTCTGACCTCCTACAATTACAGATTGACTTTTCGGAATTGTCATAATAAAATGACAGTAGTTTTTGTGTTTTTGGAGCCGATTGTTAATCATCGTATTGCAGGAGGCTCCATTTTTTTATTTTTTGCGGAACATATTAGCAACTGGGCAAGTAGCAAAATGTGAGATATATCCTACACCGGTGGCATCCTGCGTCCCAGGCTGTACAATTTCCGCACTCACTGTTTCGCCATTCGGTGTGACGATTCTCTCTTTTCCTTTTCCCTCTTTTGGGACCCGGTATGTTATCAGTCTTGCATTTACCGGCATATTCTTACCGTTTATGGTCTTTATCCACAATATCTGCTGATGGCATTTTGCACAGGTTCCAAAATTTCCACGATTCGCCTTTTTCATTCTTTATCGCCTCCTTTCCAAAGGCTCGAATTTTAATCAACATATGGTGTTCCGTCGGCATTGATTCTTACGGTTAATCCGCCTTTATAAGTGTAGAAATAGTGAACGCCTGTTTCTTTATCTCTATACTCCGATGGATAAGCATAGTTATCACTCGTTAAACACTCTAATGCATTCGCTCCGTATTTGTTTTCTTCTACGTTTTCTGCTTTTTCACTCATTTTTGCGCATCCTGCAAACGTCAATATGGTAATTATGACAATAGCCACAAGCACTTTTATTCGCTTCATTCTCCAAGTCCCTCCGTTGCTTTCTTGACCTTTTCAACATCTTCCAGTTCAGGAAATTCAATGGTTTTGCTCAATGCTTTTACTGCCAATGCACAGCCGTTTTTCTGTTCCACCTGGTCTGCAAGGTATCTCAACGCAATAACCAGCAATGTTGCATCCGCTTTGGAATATGGCTGTATTGCTCCAATGATTTTATTGGAATAATGCTGCAATCCTTGAATGACCATCTTTGCCGATTCTTCTCTCTTTCCCTCTGCAAGGATTTCCTGCGCTCTGATAATAAAGCTATGCATTCTCTTTTCTCTCTTGAACATCTCTATTCCTCCATCGGTTCATCGTATGGGTAATAATCATCGTCCTCGCTGAATGGTAATGGCATACCACTATCGTCTGTACTTCCATAACCGCCGCTAGGAACATCTGTATCTGTTTCCTCATCCACATTATCGGGTACGGTCATTATACCGTCTGTTTCACTGTTCTGTTCTTCCTCCTGCGGTTCTTCTGATTTCGCATCAGTCTGGTTGTCTGGCAGGAAATATGTAGGCTGCCCCTCAATGGCTGGTGTTTCACTATCCACAATATCTGCATCATTCTCTGCCTGCTGCTCCATATCAAAAATATTCATCTGTCCTCCGGTAGAAACATATTTCAGCACATACCGTTTCAGATTTTCATCATATACCAGGCACATTCCTGTATCTCGCTTACCGTCCATGCTATCTTTTACAGGTACAACAGTGGAAATCTTATGCTTGATAAGAGGCTTTTTAATTCTTACCGTTGTCCCATCGTCCTGCGGAACGTAATCTTCATTCAGTTCTATGCTGATTTTGAGGTCGATACTTCCCTCGTCCATGTCCGACTGTTCCATCTTTTTGAACAACTTCTGTAACATCAGATTGAATGTTTCTCGTGCTGCCTGGAATGTATCGCTTTCCAGTGTCATTTCCTCGTAATTTAAAATACTCATTTTGTTTGAATCCTCCTATGTTTTATTTGAAAATCTATTCCACAGCCCTGATGAATACCTCTACCCTCGGCGTATCGGAATAGAATTTTCTTACTTGTGTATCTACAATCGCATTATCGTCATACCACGCTACGCCATTCAGGGCGTCATATACGAGCTTTGCTACATTGTCAAGGTCTGGCTTCACTGTTGGGCGTAACCGGTGTTCCAGCATTTCCCTCTGCTTTTTCTTTGAGGCGGACTTCGGAATCGGATAATACGCTATGATTCTGATGTCAAGCGGTCTGCCCTTTTCAAATTTCCTGCCCTTTGCTGCCTCCATATAAACTGCTGCAACCTCTTTTTCGTGTTGCAGTGTATTCTTTGGTGTATATGTCTGCACGAAATTTCCTCTCCTAGCAAACTTCGGACGTTCTTTCCCGAAAGGATTTCCTTTTACGGTAAACCGAATGTTCTTCATCTCCTCCACCTCCGCTGCTATTTCATTCACTTTGCAGTTTCCTCCTCTTTCTCTCTGTATATTTTCAGGGTATAATCATAAGATTTCCCTGATTTTCTAGGGATTCTGCCCGGTCCTACTGTGTATCCGTTTTTTACCAGGATTCCAGTCATGATTGACCGGTCCTCCACTGTTGAACAAATCAACTCTGCTACTTTTTCCATCGCTTAGTCCTCCAATAATCTCTTTCGCATCTCATCGTATCTATCCGCCGCCTGGTTCATCCTCCAGGATGCTCCTGCTACTCTATGTGGAAAGCACATTGCGAAAATTCTGTCATATATCCTTTTGTATCTCGTATCAATGTTTTCTTTCATATCCACCAGCATCAAATTAGTTGTCAGAATCAATGGCTTTCCTGCGAGGTATCTGCTGTCTATCACGTTGTAAACCTTTTCCAGTCCATAATCCGTATTACGTTCTGTTCCTAAATCATCAATGATAAGCAGCTTTGCATTGTTCAGCCTAACTATCAGCTCCGATTCCTCCACCTGCTTGTCCTGTATCATCTGTAATATTTTTACAAATGATGTCATTATTACCGGTATTTTCTGATTCAGCAGTTCGTTTGCAATGCAAGCGGCAGCATAACTCTTGCCGGTTCCAACCGGGCCATACAGAAGCAATCCCTGATTGTTTCTGTACATCTCGTCAAAATTCTGCACATAATTTCTGACTATCTTATAAAGCTGTGCATTATCTTTGGTCTGTTGAAATGTGGCAAGGTTGGCGTTTTTTAATCTGTTCTCAATAAGACTTGCTGACCGCAGGCGTTCCATGCGCTGTAATTCCTGTCTGGCCTCTTCCTGCTTCTTTCTATCCTCTTCTGCCTTTGCCTCGCATTTACAGATACAAGGAACCGTAATGGTTGTCCCATCACCGCCTGGGATTTTTACTCTGGTCTGTCTTTTACCTTTGCACTTTCCGCAATGGATAAGACCGTCCTCGATATAATCTCCCTCTCGCATCATTTCCTGCCGTGTTCCTTTTTCTCTTGCAATCCTCTCTGCAAATCCTGTGAACAATTCTGCTGTTCCCTCCATCTGCTATGCCTCCAATCTATCTGAATGGGTTTCCCTCATCCTCTTGTGATTCCTCAACCCTATTATTTTCCCGTTTATCCAAGAAGTCTTCAAAAGGTGTATTCTCGCTAAGGAACGTCTTGGCGTGTTTTATGTATTTGCTCTCTGTTCTCTCTCGAACCAGTTTTTTCTTATAGTTTTCAGCCGCTTCGCACAATTCATCGGGTGACCATCCATCATTGAGGCGTGCCTTGTATTTCTTATACGCTTCACCTTTTCCGTCTTTTCTTGGGTATATTCCCCAAAATCTCTGGAAATCTGTGCTGTACTCTGTTTTCTTCGGTTTCTTTGGTGGCTCCTGCGGTACTTCCTGTTCCGGTGTTTTTTCTTCTGCCTCTATTCCAGGAATATCAAGAACCGACTGGGTTTCTTCCATACCGTCCGGTTTTTTCGGTTCTTCTGTCTGCGCCTTTTTCGGTCTGCCTCCCAGCTTTCCGTTTCTTCTGTTTATCTCACATCTGGCATCGTACTTGTCACTATCTCTTTTGAGCTGTGACCGGATAAAGGAGAAAGCCATTAAAGGCAGTCCTGCCAGCTCTTCACAAGGCAAATCATTTACATAACAGAAGATTGCCTTTATCAGCTTTCCAGCCTCCTCATCAGACATGAGCGAGAAGTGGTCTATATAATCGTTATAAAGTTGAAAGCTCTTTTTGTCCTCTGACTTTCCCATTGTATCCGCTCCAATTCCTCTAAACTTCTGCTACAAGGTCGGCTATTCCTATCGGTCTTTTCAGGACTTTAGTTTCCCGGCAGTAATCACAGCAATGGCATCTCAAAGGTTCGATTTCTCCTCTCTTTACTGCCAGTACATGATTGATGTTTGCTTTGACAACTTCCCTCGCCTCTCTTAAGTAATTATCTTGTATGTGAATAATCTCTATATTTGGTGTTTTTTCTTTGCTAATTCCCGCAATGTAAAATGGTAATCGCTTTCCTGTATTCTGATATACAACTTCCTGGTACATCGCCCCCTGGATGTCATACCCCCAGTAGCGGACGAAATCTAAATATCCTATATCTCGCACCCATTTCATTTTTGTAAGGGATTCCACAACTTTTAAATCCACTATGGCCCATCCCGGAATGTAGCTATCCATCTTGATTTTCCAAGGTGTTCCATACAATTCAGCAGTCATTATGACCTGTTTTTTCCCGGACATATATTTCATAAAGAGTTCGTCCCTTTCCGCTCTTTTTATTAAGGCGTCTGCTTGAATGTATTCCGCTTTCAGTTTCCCGTCTTTTTTGAAAATTGCCGGCTCTTCTTTTTTGTAGCTCTCCAAGGTACCCTCAAAGTACCGGTCTACATAACTGCCAATAAGCAATGCTGTTGATTTCGGCTCCTTGTATGTACCTTTGAGTTTGGCAACGGCAGCCGCTTCACAAGCTGCCTTGCCATATGTGCCATTAAAGTCTTTGAATTGGGATACGGACATATATTCATAATTTGCAATATCTGAATAATAATTTTCTTCCGTTAATTGCATTCCCATTTCTTAGACCTCCCTGTACTCTGCTCCAACAAATTTGATATAATCCAAAATCTTTTTATGCTGTTCTTCGTTTCCTCTGACCTGGATTGTCCAAATCTTTTTGCCTCCGCTTAATCCTGGCTGCTGTGTTACCGGATTAGCAATCGTTCCGGTTACTGCCTGCTGATATGCGTGTCTTTCAATGCTTTCGATTGCCTTTCCCATTTCAGTCTTAGGTTCTGCAGAAGTGACAGGCTTCGGTGCTTTCTTTGGCTCCTGCGGCTGTTCTTCCTTTTTGGCAAGTGCTTCACGCTTTGCTGCCTCTTCTCTCTCCCTCTTCTGTCTTTCTCTTTCCAGAATCATTTCTTTCTGCTTGCGAATCTCCTGTACCTTAGATAACGCCTCGGATAATACCAGATTTTTCTCATATACCTTTTTGGCATCCTCTCTGAAATCCTCCTCGATTCCATCCAAGATGTTCAGGTCGCCTTTTGTATTCTCAAGTGCAGTATTTACCGCAGTCTGCCATGTTTTCTTCGTGGTTGACTTGTTCTCCCACTTACTGTCATAAATCTTTGATTTCAGCTTAGAGGCAACTGTTTCCGGTAATTCTGTGAACGCTTCTTTCATGTATGCAAGAATTTCCTCTTTTTTCTTCTTTCTCTGCTCCTCTTCATAATCCTTTACCTGTTTTGCAATCGTATTGATAGGCTCATCAATAAGCTGTGTCAATTCCTTTACCTGTTTTTCCATATCATCGTATGGCTTCAGGCACTCCTTTTTAACTTCTTTTCTTCTTTCCTCAACGGAATCTTTTAACTTTCTAAGATATGCAACGGTATTCTTCGCATCTGCGATTGAATCATCGTCATACACAATGCCGGTGTATTTCTCCATCTCTGCGGCGAGTGCCGTTTTCAATTCTTCAAAGTTCCAGTTGATTTTTCCTACTTGCTGTTTTACTACTACCTGTAATTCGTTCATCTTCTCATCCTCCTGTTATTTCCAAGGTAAATCATCTATTGCCGATTCATCCGGCGTCATAAAACCCATGCCATCAGGCATCGGCTGTGGCTGTTCCTCCTGCTGCTGTTCAAAAGGAATCGCCTGCTGTGCTGGTTCTTTTGTTTCCTGCGGTTGTGGCTGTTCTACCGGTGCAGGCTCTTTCTTCGCTTGCTCCATCTGTGCGAACACGTCAACCGGCGCACCGTTATCCGGTAATGCGGCTGTTGCTGTTCTTCCATCAATGAATACCGGCTGACCGTTTTCAAACTCCACATCGCCGCCTGCAAGATAGGCTTTCTGCTGTTCGATGTTGTCAAAATCAAGGTCAATCAGCTTGCACAATCTACGGAGGACTGTCTTTTTATACATCTCTCCTGTGCTGCTCTTCCAAGCCTGGCTGTCTTTGGCTTTGGAATATGTATTTCTGACATTCTCAATTTCTTCTACGCTCATAGTGTCATACATCATGGAACCATCCTTGAAAACCACAATCGCAAAAGCTCCAATCATTGGCTTATTTGAAAATGGCTGTGGTCTGTAAATCACATTCTGAATGCCTGCGTCCACCTCTTCTGTAAAGAAATCATCCTCCCTGACCACCTTTGCGAATATATCCTTAATCGGGTTTCTGGAAAACCTCTTGCACATCTTGATTTCGCCCTTGTAGTCCGTCTGGAAGTTAAGTTCTCCTCCATACGGAATCGCATAACATTCTCCATTGAAATAATCCAACCCCAGATATGCCGCTTTGCACAAGCACACTGCCATTGATTCAAATGTCAGCTTGCAAAGCTCCGTCTTTTTCTTTTTGTCTTTCAGCATTTCGGAAATAACCGTAACCGTATTCAAGGCGAAACGCTCCTGATTAAATCCTGCTGGCAATGCTGCTTTGTGGGTAGTCAATTCCTTGATAATCGAACTCTGCACCCCTGAAAGCCACTGTTTTTCTGTCATTTCTGCCATCGTCTGTAACCTCCTGTTTTTGTGTTTTTATATATCTCTCAAATTCCATCATCCCGGTTGAAACTTCATTTATTGCATTTCTGATAAAATATTCTTTTATCACATCCGGGAGTAAATACGGAATGTAAGATTCATCCTTACCGGCTACTGCCGCTTTTCTCTCTGCGTACCGAACCAGTTCTGTAAACTTCTCGTCTGTCATGCTGTACCCTTGTTCCTCTGCATCTTTTCTTATGCCCTCGTATAATTCCTGCATCAATCAGCACTCCTCTCATCATCCTTATGAGCCATTCAATAAAAAGCATAAACTCCGGTACTAACCATTCACCGCCTATTGCAAAATGCCCCTGCGTGTTGTATCTCACTCTGATAAGCACTCCTAACAGTGTGAATCCAACAGTTAATGCTATCCAGTGTTTCACTATCATGCGTTCCAGCATCTTTTCATTCCTCCCTGTCTATGTAAAAATCATGCCCACCATGCGAATACAGGTAATTCAGATTATCTCTGTGCCATGTGCTACTGCTTTCACTCTCGAAATAGGTTGCTCCCAGGCTGCCGTCCCACTTTTCTGATACAATCATCTGCAAAGCTTCGAAGCATTCTTTGTCCGGCTCCACCTTTTGAAATCTTCCGTTTGCAACCGGTGTGAATTGCCCTTTTTCGTAAATAACATCTGATACCGTATCAGGAAATCCCTCTGCTTTTGTTCTATTCAGAACTACCAACATGACAAGAGCTTTCCCCTCCACATCTTCGCCCTCGGCTTCTGCCATGGCTATTTTGCAAAGCATATAGGCATCATCCGCATTTATTTCTTCATTCATGATTGTGCTGGTATATTCTGTCTTGAATGTCTCCTGCGGTTTCTCTGTGGTAATTGTTTGTGTGTTATCTTCAATAGAAACTTCATAACCAGATACATCCTGCGCTGATGCAGTATATCTTTGTTTCCCATGCATACACACTGTCATTTGAACTGCGGCAAACATCATCGCCGCATCAACTACAAGGACCTTAATTTTTCTTTTATGCGCTCTTTGCATTGTTATCTCCTTTCAGCGGCGTAACGAATATCCCTAAATCAAGTTCTGGCATCGACTGTACAGCCTCCAAAAGTTCCTCGTCAGAGCAGATATTAAATTCTTCTTTCAGGACTTCTTTCAGTCTGTCAATCAATTCCATGATTTTTACTTCCTCTCCGCTATCATTCGCAGTTCTGTAATAGCCTTGTAAACTCCGTCTAAAGACTGGACCATTTCTTTTAGTTTTTCTCTCTCTGCAGCTTCGACTTTTCCATCCTCGGCAATCCTCAATAATGTTTTTTGGATTTTGTCGATTTTCTCATCCTCCAACCCTGCAAGCATTCTTACCGTAATGCCCTCTATATTCCCTGCCTCTGTTGCTATTGGCAGTTCCTTTCCTATCGGACATTCGCTCTTGCAGTAGATGCATTTCAGCTCTGGTGCGTTGTACACCTCCGCCATCATCACAACCACATCTACAGGAATGTTTTTCGTTATTCCTAATTCGTAATGTGCAAGGGTTGATTCGGAAATTCCAAGTATTTCAGCCGCTCCGGCTCTGCTGTTCAATCTCTCATTATGTATTGCAGCTTTTTTCCTGCACTCAAAATACACGTTTTCGTTCATATCCTGTAACCATCCTCTATGTCAGTTCTCTTCGCTTTGCCCTATACTATTAGCAGGTTGATAAATGGCATCGTAATCATTGCTGATTCCCAGACAATCACTCACTTTGTTTACTGCCGGTTGGCTGTAAATCCTGCCGTTAATAATTGAGGATAAATATGGTCTTGCCAGCCCGGTTTTTGTTGCCAGCTCGGACACATCCATGTCCTTGTCAATTAAGGTGTGCTTTACCAACTTGCACCAAGGCGGAAGTCTTTTCTTCATCTCGCACCCTCCCTTTCTCGGTTCCGCTTATTCTTTACTTTTGTAAGGTTCTCATGTAAAATAATGAGTATGTAATCTTTATTTCATTCTCAAATGCATCTTACATTGGTAACTATAACTCATAGTTTTGAGTAGGTCAACCCCTGTAACGCATTTTTTTGAGTTTTTATTTTAGGAGGTCATTATGTTATACGATAGATTTCGTGAAGCCTGCGAAAAGCGAGGCACTACAATAACACAAGTTCTGCGTGATATAGGGCGTGCAGAGGGAAATACAGGGAGCTGGAAAGCAGGAAAATCCCCGAAACTGGACATTGTTATGGAAATGGCTGAACACCTCAACATGACATTGGATGATTTTGTATATGGCGATAACCCACCTATCGCAAAACCATCAACACAAAATAGTGAGTTATCCAATATGGAGCAGGAACTTCTTGAGGTTTTCTCCCACATACCGGCGGACAGACAGCAACTGTGCCTGGACTTCTTACGCACTCATATGGTCCAGCCTGAAAAGTATGCCGACAAGATGAACGCATAATTACTTTGGACTATGCCAGATACCGGCATCTTAATAAACCAGAATAATTTTAGAAAGGACGGTGTACTATGTCAAAAACTGACAATATCATAAAACTGTATGAGCCATCATCTAAGTGCAATGACAGCGAGCGTGATGCTTACGTTCAGGAACTCCAGCGTTTGCTTGCTTGCTATCAGCTTGCCAGCTCGGATGATAAAAATGTCGTTTGGGCAGTGCTGAACAAATATGCACCGCATATCGACACGATATAGCCCCAGGCATGGGGCTTTTCTTGTTGTATGGGAAAAACATTATGAGAAATAAATCATTGGCAGGAAGAGCCAATAACCGGGCAGAACGCCCTCGTAAGGTTGCTATTTACATTCGTGTATCTACAACCCATCAGATAGATAAGGATTCTCTGCCGATGCAGCGCAAGGACCTTATCGCATATTGTGAACTTATCCTCGGCATTGAGGATTACGAAATATTTGAGGATGCAGGATACTCCGGGAAAAACACCGACCGGCCTGCGTTCCAAGAAATGATGCAGAAAATACGTTCCGGCTCATTCTCCCATTTGCTTGTGTGGAAAATAGACCGTATCTCTCGTAATCTTCTGGACTTTGCAGAAATGTACGAAGAGCTTCAATCCCTGCGAGTAACTTTTGTCAGTAAAAATGAGCAGTTCGATACGTCAAATGCTATGGGCGAAGCTATGCTCAAAATCATTTTGGTGTTTGCGGAGCTGGAACGAAACATGACATCGGAGCGTGTTACCGCAACAATGATTTCAAGAGCCAATCAGGGACTTTGGAATGGTGGCAGGGTTCCTTACGGATATTCCTACGATGCAGAAACTTCTGTGTTCTCCATCATCCAGGATGAAGCGGATGTGTGTCAGCTTATGAAAACAGACTATTTCGAGCATAAGTCTATTATTCATACAGCAAAGTTGCTAAACGATAGGAAAGTTCCTACCAGGTCAGGTGCGCTCTGGTCCCCTACTGCGGTATGGAAAATACTGTCCAGTCCTTTTTACGCCGGTATCTACCGATACAATCATTACAAGGGAACTGAAAACAGAACCATCAATCCAGAGGAAGAGTGGGTTCTTGTCCCAGACCATCATCCTGCAATATTTACTTTGGAGGAACACGAAAAGATATGTGATATTATGGATACAAATAAAAGAATGTCTAATCTCCCAGGGCAAAAACACCGGGCAAAAAATGTGTATGCCTTTTCCGGCATCCTTTACTGCGGAAAGTGTGGCAGTAAATTAGTTTCTACTCCCGGAAGATTGCAAGCCGATGGATTCCGCACTACCACTTATTCGTGCCCGAAAAAGAGGAAAACGCATGAGTGCGATAATCCATCTATAAATGATTTGATTGTCGGAGAGTTTGTCATAAATTATATTTTGAATATGCTCAATGCGAAAAGTTCTTTTTCCTCCATCAGTTCCCCTGCGGAACTTGAAGAGCATTTGCTTTATGGTGGTTCATTCAAGGACGTGCAGCATATCTCGGAAGATGGTCTGAATGAATTTTACAATCTTCTATCTCGGTACGGTTCGGATAGTTCCTATGTCTTTGCTGTGAAACGTCCTCGTAAGAAAAAGGCTGCTGTCAATCCAGAGGTTGAAGCTCTCCGCAAGGATAAGGAGAAACAGGAACGTGCTCTGAAACGATTGCAGGATTTATACCTTTATTCCGAAAGGGCAATGACCGAAAAAGATTTCATCATACAGAAGAATGAAATATCCTCCAGGATTCAGGATATTAACACCCGGCTCGGTATGGTTACGCACGATGCTAATTCCACATTGTCAGATGAGGATTTTGTACGGCAAGCAAGCCACCTCCTCATTACGAAAAAACTTATTGGTCGAGAATATATTTATTATAAATCCCTGGCGCAGACTGTTTCTCCTGATGTGCTCAAGATATACATGGAAACTATTTTAGATTCCGTCTATGTGATTGATGGACGTGTTTCCTCCATCATATTCAAGAACGGCCTTACCCATACTTTTATATACAAAAAATGATGTCGGTATAACTGCCTGGAATAAAACAACCCAGAAGCCTCAACGCTCCTGGGTTTTATTTTATCCCATTATTCAGTTATTTTTCAGGTATGGGATTTCCTTACAAAAGTAAGAAAACGGTGTTATTCGATAAACATGGCATCCCCGAAGCTGAAGAAGCGATAGCGCTCTTTAATGGCCTCATCATAGGCATGAAGCACATGCTCTCTTCCTGCCAGGGCGGAAACCAGCATCACCAGAGTGGATTCCGGCAGATGAAAATTGGTAATCAGGCAGTCCAGAATCTTAAACTGATATCCCGGGTAAATAAAAATCTCAGTCCAGCCGCTTCCTGCCCGCAGAATTCCGTCTTCTCCTGTTGCAGACTCAAGGGTCCGGCAGCTGGTAGTTCCCACACAGATTACCCGTCCGCCTGCGGCCTTTGTTTCATTGATTTTCTTTGCTTCTGCTTCCTCCACCATATAAAATTCCGAATGCATATGGTGATCCAGAACATTTTCCACCTTTACCGGACGGAAGGTTCCCAGTCCCACATGGAGGGTGACATGGGCAATTTTAACGCCCATCTCCTGGATCTCCTCCAGAAGCTCCTTTGTAAAATGCAGTCCTGCTGTCGGCGCTGCCGCAGAGCCCTCGTGCTTTGCGTAAACGGTCTGATAACGGTTTTTATCCTGAAGCTGATGGGTAATGTAGGGCGGCAGAGGCATCTGACCAAGCTGATCCAGAATCTCCTCAAAAATACCGTCATAGGAAAACTGGATCAGACGGTTTCCCTCATCTACAACATCCAGCACCGTTCCCTTTAACAATCCGTCACCAAACTCCAGCACTGCACCGGGGCGGCATTTTTTTCCCGGCTTTACCAAAGTCTCCCAGATATCATTTTCCCGCCGCTTTAACAGCAGTACCTCAATCTTTGCCCTGGTATCCTCCTTCACGCCAAACAGACGCGCCGGAATGACCTTGGTATCGTTAATTACAAGGCAGTCCCCCGGTTTTAAATAAGAAACAATATCCCGGAAGTGCCTGTGCTCGATTTCACCGGTTTCTTTATCCAGCACCAGAAGTCTGGATGAAGACCGATCCTCCAGAGGATCCTGTGCAATCAGTTCCTGCGGCAAATCAAAATAAAAGTCCTTTACATTCATCATTTCCATGTTTTTATCCTGCTCTCTGTGTATGATTCTTTGAACTACCCATTGTCTAAAGCCAGTGGGATTGCGGTAGCCTTTTTTCAAAAGTCGAATCTTCTCCTGTCTTTATGCCCCCGGTGCCGCTGCTGTACTGCTCTGCGCCCCGTCTGTTCCTGCGTCAGACGGTTCCTGGGCTCCTGAAGATTCCTGCTGCCCGGACGCCTCCGGCACAAATGCCTCGATCGTCTCCTCTTCAGCTTCCGACTGGCTTTCCTCAGTCTCTGTCTCTTCGGAAGATTCTGTCTCTTTTTCTGCAGAAGCAGAAGACTCCTCACTGGCTGCCGTGGTTTCTGCCACAACGATTTGCTGCTCCGGCTCTTCCCCATAAACAGGAGAACCGTCCCGCAGTACGCCGTAAATGGAATTCAGCTCCTCGTCAGCAGTCAGCGCCTCCTTCAGCCTGACATTCACTCCTGATGCCAGACGGCGTACCTCCTCAGAATGGCTGATTCGATCTGCGAAATCAATCTCCGCCTCTGTCAGGGCATCGTTGCTGCGGATCAGATAATTGCCCTCAGCATCACGGTACACATAGCACCACATAATCATCGGCGCTGCTGTCTTTGCCGAATAAAACCGGATATCATAAAGGGTATACACCAGCCAGGTATCTGCCGTTTCCCCGTCCATCACATAGGTAGCAATATTTTCAAATTCCTGCACATACTTGGCATTGCTGCGCAGCCGTTTCCGCTCTGCCTCCAGCTCAGCCTCCGTCTGCTCTCCCCTGCCGTAAATCCGGCTCATGGCTTCTGCATCAGAATCCTCTCTTGCTGCAAAATAGGCCTTCATCAGACTGAGAATTTCCGGAACCCGGTCTCTCTGCAGTCCCTCCATCTCCGGAATCTCCACAGCTTCTGATTCAGATTCGTCTTCCGCGTCTGTCTCCTCTGTCTGCTGTTCTGACTCCGTTCCGCTCTCTGCTTCCATAGTCACGGAGGGCTCCTGGTTTTCTGCCTTTTTTGCCTTTCCATGATCCGCAATCACAATAATAATCATCAATATAATCACGATTAACGGAATGGCGGCTGCTGTCAAAAGGGCTCTCTGTTCTTCGTCTGCCCCGCTCCGTTTCCGAAATCTTTTGTTTTCTTTCATTCCACCACCTCCGTGAGATTATTCAGATCCTTATCATAGCAAAATACAAAAAAAAATGCAATAATACCCCTTGCAAAACAAAAAAAAATATAGTATTATATAGAAGATGCGTCTGTAGCTCAGTGGATAGAGCAGTGGCCTCCGGAGCCGCGTGCGGAGGTTCGATTCCTCTCAGACGCATTTTTTGTTGCAAAAATCGCTTTATTACATTAAATTAAGAAAGTATTTTCTCGACGCTTTAAACTGGAAAACCTCTGGAAAAACAAGGCTTCAGAGCATTTTTCTGTTTGAAGCCTCACATGGCTGAAGGAGCGCAGAAATAAAAAAGAGGTGGAAAATCTTATGATAAAAGCAGTAATTTTTGATATGGATGGAATTATCATAGACAGCGAACTGGAATATCTGAAAATCGAGCTGGAATTTGCACGGACGAAGAATCCCCGGGTACAGTTAGAAGATCTGTTCGGCATGGTAGGCTCCTCCCGGGAAGATGCATGGAGCTGCATGGCCCGCGCTGTCTGCAACGGTCAGACCTGGCAGCAGCTGCGGGATGAATTCCGCTCCTCTGTAGACATCTATGCACAGATGGACTACCGGCGCATCTTCCGGAAAGAAATTCCCGGCATCCTCGACCGGCTTCAGGGAATGGGCCTTCGCCTGGCTCTTGCCTCCTCCACCGGTCTTCCTGTCATCAACCGGGTTCTGACAGAAAATAACATTCATCATTATTTTGAAGAAATTGTCTCCGGCGCTCAGTTTAAACGGAGCAAGCCGGATCCGGAAATCTATCACTATACAGCAGGAAAACTGAAGCTTCCGGAAAATCAGTGTCTGGCCGTAGAAGATTCCTCCTTCGGCGTTACTGCAGCATACCGGGCGGGAATGCATATTGCTGCTTTATATGATTCCCGCTTCCACTTTGATCAGTCCCTGGCCGACTTCCGGATCAAACATCTGGAGGAGGTTGTGGACATTGCCGGAAAGCTGCAGCAAGATTAATCTATTGTTTCAGATACCGCTTCACATATCTGCCTGTATAGGACTCCGGATTCTCTGCAACCTCTTCCGGAGTTCCTTCGGCAATCACTCTGCCGCCGCCTTCTCCGCCCTCCGGGCCAATATCAATCAGATAATCTGCAGATTTGATCACATCCAGATTGTGTTCAATCACTACAACCGTATTTCCACCATCTGAAAGCCTTCTGAGAATCTCCACCAGCTTATGAACATCTGCAAAATGAAGTCCTGTCGTAGGCTCATCCAGAATATAAATCGTCTTTCCTGTTCCTCTCCTGCTCAGCTCTGCAGCCAGCTTAATTCGCTGGGCCTCTCCTCCGGAAAGCTCTGTGGACGGCTGCCCCAGACGGATATAGGAAAGCCCCACATCATTCAGTGTAGAAATCTTCCGGTATATCGAAGGAATATTCTCAAAGAAGCTCATCGCCTCCTCCACCGTCATATTCAGAACATCATAAATACTCTTTCCCTTGTAGCGCACCTCCAGAGTCTCCCGGTTATAGCGCTTACCTCCGCAGACCTCGCAGGGTACATAGACATCGGGGAGGAAATGCATTTCAATCTTGATAATCCCGTCGCCGCTGCAGGCCTCACACCGGCCGCCTTTTACATTAAAACTGAACCGGCCTTTATTGTATCCTTTGGCCTTTGCATCAGGAGTCGATGCAAACAAATCCCGGATCATATCAAACACGCCTGTATAGGTGGCGGGATTCGAGCGGGGTGTTCTTCCAATAGGAGACTGATCAATCGCAATCACCTTGTCCAGCTGTTCCACTCCCTCCAGCTTCTTAAACTTTCCCGGAATGGTTCTTGCCCGGTTCAGCTTCCGCGCCAGGGCTTTATAGAGAATCTCATTGACCAGAGAGCTCTTTCCCGAGCCGGACACACCGGTTACACAGGTCATCACACCCAAAGGAAAACGAACGTCAATCTGCTTCAGATTGTTCTCTGCCGCTCCCCGGACTGTCAGCCAGCCTGTCGGGATTCTGCGCTTCTCCGGCACCGGAATCTGAATCCGTCCGCTCAGGTAAGCTCCTGTAACCGATTCCGGACACTGCATAATCTCCTCTGCTGTTCCGGCTGCCACAACCTGTCCCCCATGTTCTCCGGCTCCCGGCCCGATATCCACAATATAATCGGCTGCCCGCATGGTATCCTCATCATGCTCCACAACAAGAACCGTATTTCCCAGATCCCGCAGGTGCAGCAGAGTAGAAAGCAGCTTGTCATTGTCCCTCTGATGAAGGCCGATGCTTGGCTCATCCAGAATATAGGCCACTCCCACCAGACCGGAGCCGATCTGGGTTGCCAGACGGATCCTCTGGGCCTCTCCTCCGGAAAGGGTTCCTGTGGCTCTTGACAAAGACAGATACTCCAGACCTACATTCAGCAGAAAGTCCAGTCTGGCCTTCACTTCCTTTAAAATCTGGGAACCGATCGATTCCTGCATCTGCGTCAGCTTCAGATTCTCCATAAACTCCCGGCATTTGCGGATAGAAAGCTCCGTCACCTGGTAAATATTCTGATCTCCTACGGTCACGGCAAGAGAGCTTGCCTTCAGCCGCTGGCCCTTACATGATTTACATGGAGTAATCCGCATAAATGTCTCATACTCCGCCTTGGAATTCTCAGAATACGTTTCCCGGTATCTCCGCTCCACATTTTTCAGAAGGCCTTCAAAGGCTACGTCATAGACACCTTCTCCCCGCTGGCCCTTATAATGAACCTTAATCTCACGTCCCTCGGTTCCGTAAATCAGCACGTCATGAATTTCCTTTGGATAATCTTCAAAAGGCGTGTCCAGATCAAATCCATACTCCTTTGCAAGTGCATCCAGAATGGCTCTGGTAAAGCTTCCCTTGTCCGTACAGGACTGCCAGCCCAGCACCACAATCGCACCCTGCAGAATGCTTAAAGACTTATCCGGAATCATCAAATCCTCGTCAAATTCCATCTTATATCCCAGACCAAAGCAGTCGGGGCAGGCTCCAAAGGGATTGTTAAAGGAAAAGCTTCTTGGCTCCACCTCCTCGATACTGATTCCGCAGTCGGGACAGGAGAAATTCATACTGAACTGAATCCCTTCCCCTCCAATCACATCCACCAGCATCAGACCGTCTGAAAGTCCCATAACCGTCTCAATCGAATCTGTAAGGCGCTTTTCAATCCCCTCTCTGACTGCAAGGCGATCCACCACAATCTCGATATTGTGCTTAATATTTTTCTCCAGCTTAATCTCTTCTGACAGCTCATAAAGATTTCCGTCAATCCGGACTCTCACATAGCCGCTTCGTCTGGCCTGCTCCAGAAGCTTTACATGCTCTCCCTTCCGTCCCCTTACCACCGGAGCCAGAAGCTGGATCTTCGTCCGCTCCGGCAGCTCCATAATCTGATCCACCATCTGATCAATGGTCTGCCTGCGAATCTCCCGTCCGCACTTTGGGCAGTGAGGAATTCCGATTCTCGCATACAAAAGTCTCAGATAGTCATAGATCTCTGTCACTGTTCCCACCGTTGATCTGGGATTCCTGTTGGTTGATTTCTGATCAATGGAAATCGCAGGAGAAAGCCCTTCAATACTCTCCACATCCGGCTTCTCCATCTGTCCCAAAAACTGTCTCGCATAGGAAGACAGGGATTCCATATATCGTCTCTGTCCCTCCGCGTAAATCGTATCAAATGCCAGAGATGATTTGCCGGAGCCGCTTAACCCCGTCAGCACCACCAGCTCATTTCTCGGAATATCCAGAGAAATATTCTTCAGATTGTGCTCATTGGCACCACGTATCTTGATATACTGCTTTGCCATGCTTTAAACCCTTCCTTTATCGTTCCACCGCCTCAGCCTCAAAAAGCCTTCCGGCAGATTCCAGACACCTGTCTGCTGCTCTCAGGAGGTCTTTCTTCTGCCTCCTGTCCGTATTCTGCGTAGCTGATCTGTATTTTATCACAGACCGGCCTCATTTGCAAACATTTGTTCGGACTGTCTTTTCCTTTTCCGACTCTCCGTCATGCAGGTTCCTGATTAATTTTTATGTCACATTAAATTGTTTTTTTTATAACAAAATATGATAATAAGTCTGATTTTGTTATTTTATTTTCATAATTGTCAAGTAAATAACTTATGTTGACTTTCTCTAAACTGTCATGATAGAATAAATCAAACGAAAAAAAGAAAAAAGGAGGTAACACCTTGAGTATTTGTGTCATTACCGGCGGAACCACCGGAATCGGAGCTGAAGCAAGAGCCCTTTTACAGCAGCAGGGCCATGAAGTATTAAACATTGACTATAAAGGCGGAGATATTCTGGCAGACCTTTCCAGCAAAGAGGGACGTGAGCTTGCCATAAAAGCAGTCTGGGAGCGCTATCCCGACGGCATCGATATTTTAATCTGCAATGCAGGCGTCGGCCCCACGGCACCTCCAAAAATGATTTTTTCCCTGAACTTTTTTGCCTGTGTTGATCTGGCAGAGGGACTCCGTCCCCTTTTAAAGAAAAAACGCGGAAACTGTGTGATTACCTCCTCCAACTCCATTACCAATATGACCGTGCGTATGGACTGGGTAGACATGCTTTCCAACGTTATGGATGAGGATCGTGTTCTTGAATATGCTGATACGATTCCCAGAAACCTGACCCCGTCCTGCTACAGTTCTTCCAAGCATGCGCTTGCAAGATGGGTCCGCAGAATCTCTGCCTCCTGGGCTGTAGACGGACTGCGCATCAACTCCGTTGCCCCCGGCAACACAACCACCCCCATGACTCAGGGCATGACAGAGGCGCAGAGAGACGCTGCTCTTCTGATTCCTATTCCCACCCGCTATGGTACCAGAGAATTTCTGGATGCTAAAGAAATTGCCAACGCCATGGTCTTTCTCGCTTCGCCTCAGGCCAGCGGAATCAATGGTGTGATCCTGTTTGTAGACGGCGGCATTGATGCCCTGCTGCGCTCAGAACGATTCTAAAGGGAAAGGAGAACTGTTATGACATTGTTAGAGCAATATATGGACTGTATGCAGAAGGGCGACTGCGTCGCACTGGCTGATTTATTTACGGATCACGGCGTGATCCACGACTCCTCCACTATTAAGGCAGGAATGGATACCCTCCATCTGGAAGGAAAGATGGCCATTGAAATGATGTTCCACCATAAATTCGGATTTAACGGCGGTCCCTTCCCCATCTCCGGCATCCGGTACTTTGATGAGCGGATCGTCTGGTATTTTATTACCTACAATGGAAAAGTTGTTCCCGTTATGGCAACTCTTTCCGAAATGGAAGATGGAAAAATCAAACGGCTGAATATTTATCCCCTGTAAAAGATTTTTCTGCAAACCCGTTTTTCATCACAGGAGATATCTCCTCATACACAAAAAGAGACTGTGAAAAAAAAATCTGTTCTTCACAGTCTCTTTTTTGCATTTTTATCAGAAATCCTTAGAAATCAACCTCTGTACCGTAGAAGGTGCACTTAAACAGCTTTGCCATCTGCTCCGGATTGATGGATCTGGGATTAGAACCGGTGCATGCATCACCAACTGCATTTGCAGCAATCTCATCCAGCTTCTCCAGGAACTCGTCTTCCTTCACACCAAACTCCTGAATGGTCTTCGGAATATTCATCGCGCGGTTAAATTCTTCAATCTTCTCGATCAGAGCATTTACCTGAGCTTTTTCAGAGATTCCGCCCAGACCTACACGTCTTGCAATATCTGCATATCTTCTCATAGCTTCCGGCTCATGAGCATTGTACTTAATAACATACGGAAGGTAGATTGCATTTGCACAGCCATGAGGAATATGACCGGTAGAGAATGCAGCGCCGGTCTTGTGAGCCATGGAATGTACAATACCAAGCAGGGCATTGGAGAATGCCTGGCCTGCAAGACACTGAGCATAATGCATCTGCTCTCTTGCATCCATATCCTTCTTATAAGACTGCGGCAGATAATCAAATACCATCTCAATTGCCTTGATTGCCAGCGGATCGGTAAACGGGCTGTTCAGGGTAGAAACGTATGCTTCGATTGCATGGGTCAGAGCATCCATACCGGTATAAGCTACCTGCTTGATGGGAAGGCTTTCAACCAGCTCCGGATCAATAATTGCCACATCCGGTGTAATCTCAAAATCTGCCAGCGGATACTTGATTCCCTTTGCATAATCTGTGATTACAGAAAATGCGGTTACCTCTGTTGCTGTTCCGGATGTAGAGGGAATTGCACAGAAATGAGCCTTTGTTCTCAGCTTCGGGAAATTAAACGGAGTAATCAAATCCTCAAAGGTTGTATCCGGATATTCATAGAATGCCCACATAGCCTTTGCTGCGTCAATGGGAGAACCGCCGCCGATAGAAACAATCCAGTCCGGCTGGAATTCGGTCATAGCAGCTGCACCCTTCATCACAGTCTCAACAGAAGGATCCGGCTCAACACCTTCAAAAAATCTTACTTCCATTCCTGCTTCCTTCAGATAAGCCTCTACCTTGTCAAGAAAGCCGCCTTTTCTCATGGAGCTTCCTCCGGAAACAACAATTGCTCTCTTGCCGGAAAGGTTTTTCAGATTTTCCAGGGAACCTTTTCCATAGTATAAATCTCTGGGTAATGTAAATCTAGCCATCTCAATATCCTCTTTTCTTTTTGATGAATCAAAACTTGTTAAATTATTAACATTTTACTGCTTTTTCTTCAATTAGTCAAGAGGTTTTTTGATATTTTTTTAACACACTATTGAGAAAACTGTTTAAAAACCGTCAGTTTTATTCTATTTTGTTCCTTATCCTTTTCCTTTTCCTACAGGCAGGAAGCTCCGTTTGTTTCAATTACTTTCTTGTACCAATAGAAACTGTCTTTCGGAATTCTTGCTAAATCTTTTAAGTCCTCATCATCTCTGTTTACATATACCAGACCATATCTCTTCTGGTATCCGTTGCTGGTGCTGAGTACGTCAACAAAGGACCATGGCAGGAATCCTCTTACATCTACGCCCAGTTCGATAGCTCTGTGAATGGACTGGAGATGCTTGGTCCAGTAATCAATCCGGTAATCATCATGAACCTTTCCGTCTTCCAGAACGTCTCTGGCGCCCAGACCGTTTTCTGTAATAATCATGGGAATTTCGTAACGCTGATAAATGTCTCTTAATAAGTATTCCATACCGGTTGGATCAATGGTCCAGTCCCAATCGTTCGTATCTGCATTGGGATTCTTCATATACTGATAGAAATCCGGCATTACTTCGTAAGCGCCCATAGCGCCCTTCTTACCGCTTAAATTGCTCTTTGCCTCAGTCAGCTCATTCTTATCTGCATCCGGGAAACGAACGCATTTGCTTGCGTAATAGTTAACTCCCAGGAAATCCAGCTTTCCTTCTGCCAGAATATCCATATCGCCTTCTTCAATTACCGGAGCCATGTTGTGCTCTTCCAGATAACGGAATGCGCCTACCGGATACTTGCCCTTGAAGTAAATATCCAGGAAGAAGTGATTCTTCAGATCTTCTGCATTCAGCATTGCCAGCATATTCTTGGGGCTGGAATCCAGTCCATATACCGGAGAATAGCCGATGGCTGCGCCGGAACGGCCGCCTTCTACCAGCTCGTGAATCAGCTTGCTGAGTCTTGCCTGTCCCAGGTTCATGTGATGGTTAATCTGGAACTTAATCTGAGGATTGTCATGATATTTTTCCGGAACATAGTTTTTCTTTTTCCAGAATTCCACAATAATACTCTGCTCATTGATAATCAGCCAGTCTTTGATTCTGTCACCGTATCTGCGGATCAGGAACTCTCCGTAAGCCACAAAATCATCCACGCTCTGGCGGCTTATCCAGCCGTCATATTTGTCTACAAGAGCCATTGGCATATCGTAGTGGTAAATGGTAGGGATCGGCTTAATTCCATTTGCTACCAGCTCATTTACCAGGTTGTCATAAAACTCCAGTCCTTTTGGATTCACCTCTCCCGTTCCATCCGGGAAGATTCTGGACCAGGAGAAAGAAAAGCGATATGCTGTAAATCCACATTCCTTCATCAAAGCAATATCTTCTTTATAGCGATGATAATGATCGCTGGCTACGCTGGCATCTGCAAATCCGGTTCCGCGATTTAAAATATCCATCTGGGATAATTTTTTGCCATCCTCTTCTGCAGCGCCCTCTACCTGATATGCGCTGGTAGATGCGCCCCATAAAAAGTTCTCCGGCATGGTTTTCTTCATCATTTCGCTCATACTTCCTCCTTATTTACCCATTTTCTCATAAAAGCTTTCAAACACAGCAATCATCTTGTCTGTCATGTGAATTTCAGACATTACCGTCATCAGGGTATCCTGAGCATGGCTGAACAGCATACTGGGCTGGATTTTTTCTTCTCCTGAAATTTCTGCCTGGATCATTTCTGTCTGTGCATTGTGTGCTTCAGAAATATGGCTGTGCGCCTCCTTCATATGCTCTTTTGCACCTGCGAAATCAAACTGTCCTACACAGTCCAATGCTTTGCCAGCTGCATTTCTGGCGTCGCCGGCTGCAATTACAATCTGCATGGCAACCTGAACGACCTTATCATCATCTTGAAATAACATTTCTCCCATAAAAAGTTCTCTCCTTTCTGAAAAGCAGTGTTCCTGCAAGAGAAACACTGCTATATCGGGCAATTTTCAATATTATGCTGCCGTTGTCTCTTCCTCTACGCACTGTTTCTCGTATACCTTGAAGAATGGATACCAGGTCATCAGATAAATAGCAAACAGCAGGATATAAACCGGAACTGCTCTCCAGTCTCCTGTAATCATTACGCTGGAGAACGGAGCGGGAATCTGTCCAACCTGTACCATTGTGCACGGAATCTTCAGCAGGCCATAGTGCATGGTCAGCCAAACAACTGCCGGACCTGTAATACTGTTAATCAGAATAGGCAGCATCAGAAGCGGATTAAATACAACCGGTGCACCGAACATCAGCGGCTCATTGATATTAAACAGGGACGGTCCGATACAAATCTTACCCATGGTTTTCAGTTTTTTACTCTTGGAACGCAGCATTAAAACGTTTAACGGAAGTGTGCCTCCACGTCCGCCCATGGTAATCAGAGCTGCAGTAAATACTGCCTCACTGGTAGCAATGTTCAGCGGAGCATGGCCGTTTGCAACAGCTTCGATATTCTCTGCGATTGCTACCATGAAAATCGGAGTGGTAACTGCGTTGAATACCCAGCTGGAAATACCCATAGAGTAGAAAATAACAGGTACAAAACAAATCAGAATGAAACCGGGCAGAGTCTGAGCGCCCTTCTGCAGCGGCATAAACAGACTTACCAGCATATCATACAGATCCAGCTTCAGTACATTGGCAAAAATCATGGATAAGCCTAATGTAATGGTAATCGGAATAATGTTGTTAATCCAGTCTCTTACAAAATCCGGAAGTGTATCATTGTTCTCCAGAACGTGAAGCTTTGCATACAGATGGAATACGATGGCTACAAACAGACCAACAACGATACCCATCATGATACCGGCGGCTCCAATACGTCCGTTGGAAATCTGGAACACTCCATCCACAACCTCCGGACGGCACAGCATTAAATATGCAGCAATGGAAATCAGAGCTGCGTTAATCTGATACTCGCCATGTCCCAGCTTCAGCATTGCTTCATGGGTAATCAGGAATGCTACGAAGATTGCCAGCAAACCAAAGGAAAAGTTTGCAATCGGGCTTAAGTCTGGTAAAAATGATAAATAGGAACGGAATACATTATAGAAGAAGATCAGGGAACCTGTCAAAATGATAGGCAGAACCTTCTTCATTGTACTTGCTACAGTATCAATCCACGGGTTTGCAAATACCTCTCTCGCCTTCGGGGCAAAGACCTCGGAAAGCCATTTCATCAAACGTTCCATCCTGTTATCCGTCCTTTCTCTCTGAAACTTTTACTGCAAAGTCTACCAGCGCTGCTCCGTCTAAAGTAGAATAAATATCTGCCGGAATCAGGTCTACCTTAATTCCATGAGGCTCACACTCTGCTTTAAACTTGGGAAGTGCACTTGCATAATGCGGGCCGACTAAAAGAACGTCCATCTTGTCCATGTACTCGCTTACCACGCTCTCACTGCGCGCTTCAATGGACATGTCGATTTTCCCCTTCTTTGCCGCCTGTCTTGCCTTCTGTGCCAGAAATCCGCTGGAGAATCCAGCTCCGCAGCACAATAACACTCTGATAGTTGCCATAACTTAATACCTCCTATGTATTTAATTAAATTTTTTATAACCCTTCTTGTTCTGCCCAGTGAATGAGCTCAAGCAAAGTATCATAACTTTTTGTCTGTATAAGATGTTCCATACGCTTTTCATCCATCATAAAGCGCGGCGCCACCCTGTAAAAGTCCTCCAGATTTTCCTCCTTCTTCGACGAAATCGACAGCAGGAATACAATCTGAACTTCGTAATGATGCCACCATACCGGCTTTTCCAGGATTCCCACGCTGACAAAGGTTGTTTCTGTCATAGGCCGGTACGGATGAGGAATTGCAATATGCGGACACAAATCTGTCTGCATCAGATTTTCCCTCTCCAGAACAGCATTTTCAAAACCTTCCGGAAGACTGCGGACCTCTCCAATCCTTCTGCACAGTTCATGCAGAACCTGCTCCCGGGTATCTCCTTTTATATCAGTAAAAAAAAGTGTTTTATCAAAATAAGTCTCAATGCCTTTCCGTCCGCTATGCTTCAAAATCCGCTCCACTTCCGCCACATTATGGCGTTCAAAGAAATACTGTACCTCGTAAACAGGAACCGGTATTGAAACAGATACAGGAACCGTAGAAAACACATAATCTACCTGCGAAAAATCTTTCCGGGCCAGAGACTCAATATTACAGGTTTCCACCTTGTCCAGATATTCCCCGAATACTTCCCGGAACCGGTATTCAAACAGCTTTGCGCTTCCGGCTCCTGACGCACACACCAGAAGGATATTATGACGATGGCGTTCCTGATCCTGGCGTTTCATCGAAAGAGCAAAGCACAGTGCCAGATAACCAATCTCCGCTTCCGGTACAATGGTATGAAAATACTCGGAAAGCACCGTAGAGGCATGAGCCGCAACTACATATGGAAAGCTGTAATTTGATTTAATCTCCTGAAGAATGGGATTATCTATTCTAAGCCCGTATTGAAGGCGAATCCGTAAAGGTACCATATGCTGCCGCAATGTGGCATTTAAGTCAAAGTCGGAACTAAAATCCAGGGAAAACGCTTCCTGTACCCGGTTCAGCATCTGATTAACCAGCTGGTTGATCTCCATGTCAATTACCAGATTGCCTTTGTCGCTTTCCACCACTCTCTTTTTTCCGGAAAGCTGAATTGCAATATATTTGATCTCCGGAATCGGAATAGTTATATTCAGAGAGCTGCGTAAACCTTCCGCACACAGGCGGGCCGCATAAATATCGCTTTCCTGCAAAAACCCGCTGTCTGTAATTTCTTCCATCCGGATAAAAAAGCCCTGCTCCTGACGGTAGATTGCAATCTGTATCTGAAGCACAATGTTGGGAATATCCATTTCATAAATGGTATATCCGCACTGTTTTACACTGTCTAAAATCACACTGCGAATCAGCTCCGAATCCTTCAGCTCTCTCTGAATCTCCTGAATCCACTGATCCCGGAACTCATAGAAGACTGCGCAAAGACAAATTCTCTTGGCAAACTCGCTTCCGCACATACGCAGCCCGTAGTACGGTTTTCGTTCCAGTTCCAGATGATAACGATTCAAATACTGTTCAACCGTTTTTAAATCCAGAGATAAGGTTTTTCGGGATATGTACATCTTTTCGCAGAGCTCTTCTGCCTTGATATAAGCAGAAGAAACAAAAAAAAGAGCAATAATATATTCAACTCTCTGCCTTCCTGTCTGCGGATAGACCGGAGAAGTTTTTCCCTTCATAAACGCCTGATAGGTTTCTCTATCCTTTACCTGAATCCGAAGTCCCAGGTTTCTCCGCCGCTCAATATCAGCTCCGTTCTGCTCCAACAGCTCTTTCAGCTGATTTACCTGCATCCGGACCGTTCTCTCACTAATCTGCAGTTTCTTTGCAATTGATTCAACATTCAGATAGGTTTCTTCTGACAGAACCGCCAGCAAAGCATCTAACCTTTCGTCCATCTGCATAGCGCGCTCCTCCGTCTCTATGGTTCTATGAAAACACTCATGCGAACTGGCAGATACATTCTCTATATGTCTCAGTATATCCTTAATAAAGACTTCATCAATCCCACTTTCTTCCAATAGCTTTCGGCAAAAACTACACCGAAATCACCTTTTCCTAAAAAAATTGAGGTGGTATTCCATCGAATACCACCTCATTGGATTGGTGTCAGATATTATTCACTTACTTCCTGAGACTCTGTTTCTTCTGTTCTCTCCGGTTCCTTCGCTGCCACCGGTTCTTCCACTGTCTCCGGCTCCTTCACTGCTTCCGGCTTTTCCACTGCCTCCGGCTCTTTTCCACGGTTTAAAATCTCCATGAATTCCTCTCCGGTAATAGTCTCTTTTTCCAGAAGATAAGCAGCAATTTCATTCAGCTTTCCTGCATTGGCCTTTAAAATTTCCATAGCCTTTGCATACTGTTCCTTCACAATCCGGATTACCTCTTCATCTACCATACGGGCCGTATCCGGAGAACAGGTCATGGAGGTATCAGCGCTCAGATACGGATTGTTTACCGTCTCTAAGGCAACCATACCAAACTGGTCACTCATGCCGTACCGGGTTACCATGGCTCTGGCAATCCTGGTTGCCTGCTCAATATCATTGGCCGCACCTGTTGTGATGGAACCAAACATGAACTCTTCTGCCGCCCGGCCGCCGGTGAAGGTGGCAATCTTGTTAAGAGCCTCCTCCTTGCTCATCAGGAATCTTTCTCCCTCGTCCACCTGCATGGTATATCCCAATGCACCGGAGGTTCTGGGGATAATGGTAATTTTATGAACAGGAGCGCTGTGGCTCTGGCAGGCCGCTACCAGTGCATGGCCGACCTCATGGTAGGAGACAATCCTCTTCTCATCTACAGAAACGCCGGAATCCTTTTTCTGATAGCCGGCAATAACTACCTCCACGCTTTCCTCCAGATCTGCCTGGCTGACTACGCTGCGTCCCTGGCGAACCGCCCGGAGAGCGCCCTCGTTAATAATATTGGCCAGCTCTGCGCCGCTGGCACCTGAGGTTGCCCGGCCAATAGCATCGAAATCCACATTGTCAGAAAGCTTGACCTGCTTTGCATGAACCTTCAGAATCGCCACACGGCCCTTCAGATCCGGAAGCTCCACAGGAATTCTCCGGTCAAACCGGCCCGGACGAAGCAGGGCCTTATCCAAGGATTCCGGCCGGTTGGTCGCAGCCAGAATAACAACGCCCTTCTTGCCGTCAAAGCCATCCATCTCTGTCAGAAGCTGGTTTAAGGTCTGCTCCCGCTCGTCATTGCCGGAAAAGCCTCCATTGTCACGCTTCTTTCCGATCGTATCAATCTCATCGATAAAGACAATACAGGGCGCCTTTTCATTGGCCTGCTTAAACAGATCACGAACCTTTGCCGCACCCATACCTACAAACATCTCTACAAACTCAGAACCGGAAATGGAGAAAAACGGCACATGGGCCTCTCCTGCCACAGCTCTTGCCAGCAAAGTTTTACCGGTTCCGGGAGGACCTACCAAAAGCGCACCCTTCGGAAGGGTTGCTCCGATATCCGCATATTTCTTCGGATTGTGAAGGAAATCCACAATCTCCTTCAGGGCCTCCTTGGCCTCCTCCTGTCCTGCCACATCTGCAAAGGTCTTTCCTGTCTCATTTTCCGCATAGATCTTGGCATTGGACTTTCCAAAGGTCATGGCATTGCCCATGCCTCCGCCCATTTTCTTCATCATCATGCGGCTGAACACCTGTCCAATCACCAGCAGCATGACAAACGGGAGAATCCAGTTAAAAAATATATTCTGCAGAGGCGATGCCTTTGTAGGAATCGGCTCTGTAAAGGTCACATTCTTTTCCCGCAGACGATCCAGCAAATCCGGATCCGGCCAGGCGCCTGTCTTGAACAGCTGTACATTCTCTGCCCGCATCTGCATCTGCTCAATCAGCTCAAACATGGTGCCTTCTCCCTGGGCGCTGTCTGCCGGAAGCTCCGGTTCTGTCCAGAAGGTGATCTGATCATCTGTTCTGTTTACTCCCTTTACCAGGCCCTCATCCAGCATATCCAGGAACTGATCGTAGGTAACCTCTGTCACCTTCCGCTCTGTCAATGATGGAAATATCAGCACATTCAGCAAAAGCAGCACAACTAAAATAATGCCATAATAGTATAATATACTTTTTGGCGGTCGTTTCGGCTCATCATTTTTCATACCCATAGACTAATCTCCTTTTTCCATATAACTATTCCATAGAAAAAATTTTTTCTGGATAGTATAACATTAAGTATACAACAAAAACGAGGGTAATGTAACCCTCGCTTATAAAATCTTTCTAAAGTTGGCATAAAAAATGTGTAACAGCTCAGGGCGCTTTTTTCCGCCCCGAAGCTGCCGCACTCTTTTATTTTAGTCTGGAACTACAGGAACTGCATCTGCAGGAATCGGACATACAAATCCGTCTGCCGTCCGTTTTTCAAATTCCTCCCGCGCCTCCTTTAAAAGCTCCTCATGATTCATCAGATCAATCGCTGCTGCTGCCAGCACCTTTCCTGCATGAACAGCTGCCTTGTGTCCGATCTCGGTTCTGTCACAGGATACATTCTGCCAGCTGTGACCGGGACATCCGTTGGGCCAGGCTGCCACATGAATCTGAGCCGTAGGTGTCAGCCAGCTTACATCGCCCACATCTGTAGAGCCGGGCTTGAACGCATCCTTCTGGTACAGAGGAGCCAAAAATCCGTTCATCTTATGTCCGAAATCCTTCTGCATGGCCTTTACCGCCTCAAAGGCTTCCCTGTCATTGGCTGCAGCCACTCCCGGAACCTTGTCGCTTCCCGGATAGGTTTCTGCCAGCTGATCCGCATAAGCCAGCTCTTCCTCTGTATAGGAGGGAACTCCCAGCTCCTTGTAGTTTTCATAAAGAACCCGCTCCAGGGCAAAATTACTTACCGTATCAGAAAGTCCGTCAATAAACTGCCGTTCAAAGGTTGTCTCCGTCATCAGAGCCGCGCCCTCTGCAATCTTATCGACTCTGGCCTGAAGCTCCACTGCCTCTGCCACATGGTTGGAACGCACCATATAAAGCACGGATGCAGCAGGCTGAACCACGTTGGGGCTGCGTCCGCCTGCATCTGTAATAGCATAGTGAATGCGTGCCTTATCGCTCATATGCTCTCTTAAAAACTGTACGCCGATATTCATCAGCTCAACTGCGTCCAGAGCGCTGCGTCCCTTATCCGGGGCTCCTGCCGCATGGGAAGCCACTCCCGTAAATTTGTACTGTACCTGAATACAGGAATTGGAAGAACCGGTAGCCACCTCATTGACATCCTCCGGATGCCAGGTCAATGCTGCATCCAGTGTTTTCCACACTCCGTCTCTGGCCATAAATGCCTTGGCAGCTCCTCCCTCTTCTCCGGGACAGCCGTAGAGAATTACCGTGCCTGGCTTTCCTGTTTCTTCCAGATAAGCCTTTACGCCCAAGGCCGCAGCCATAGCGCCTGCGCCCAGCAGATTGTGGCCGCAGCCATGACCGCAGCCCCCTGCCTTCACTTCCTTCCGCTCCAGACTTCCGCCTTCCTGGGAAAGTCCGGAAAGAGCATCATACTCCGCCAAAAATCCAATCACCGGCCGTCCCTGTCCGTAGCTGGCGGAAAATGCGGTTTCAATGCCGCTGATTCCCTTTTCCACCTGAAATCCTTCCTTTTCCAGCACTTCGCAATAGAGGGCCGCTGACTTTACCTCCTGAAGAGACAGCTCTGCATACTCCCAGATGTGATCTGCCACATTTCCAATCAGATCCGCTTTTTCTTCGATTGCATTTACGGCATTTTGCTTTTCCTGTGTCATTCTGCCATACCTCCGTTTAAGAATTTTTGACGTCAGCAGTTGTCCGGATTCCCTTCCCGGCGAAACTTTCTGCTGGCACTTACAGCAAATCGTCCGGTTCCTGTGGGAATTCCGGACGATTTATAAACATTTTTATTGTTTTTATAATACCTTGGCCAGGAAATCCTTCAGACGCGGATTCTGCGGATTTTCAAAGATCTCCTTCGGCGTGCCCTGCTCAAGCAGTTTTCCGTCTGCCATGAACAGCACACGGCTTCCCACCTCACGGGCAAAGCCCATCTCGTGGGTAACCACCACCATGGTCATGCCCTCCTGGGCCAGCTCCTTCATAACATCAAGAACCTCGCCTACCATCTCCGGATCCAGAGCAGAGGTGGGCTCGTCAAACAGCATAACCTCCGGCTCCATTGCCAGAGCACGGACAATCGCCACACGCTGCTTCTGACCGCCGGACAGCTGAATCGGATAGGCATCTGCACGATCCTTCAGACCTACCCGGTCCAAAAGAACCAGGGCCTTTTCCTCCGCCTCTGCACGGCTGATATTTTTTACCTTCATAGGCGCAAGAACCATATTTTCCAGAATCGTCATATGAGGAAAGAGGTTAAAATGCTGGAAAACCATGCCCATCTTCTGGCGCAGGCTGTCTACATCCAGTTTGACTGTCTTTCCCTCGCTATTTTTATATTTCTTCTTTGTCAGATCTACGCCGTTAAAAAGAATAGCTCCGCCGGTCGGCTCCTCCAGAAGATTCAGACTTCTGAGGAAGGTTGACTTTCCGGAACCTGAAGGTCCGATGACAGCAATCACATCGCCCTTGTTGATGTCAACTGTCACTCCGTCCAGAGCCTTAATAGCGCCGCCCTTATACCATTTTTTTAAATCTGTAACCTGAATCAGACTATCTCTTGTCGCCATGGCTCATTCTCCTTTCAAAGTATGCAATCAGCTTGGAAGCCGGGAAGCACAGACAGAAGTACATTGCCGTAGCTACCAGCAAAGGTTCAATAATAACAAAGGTTGCACCCTTTACCGCATTTACTGCAGACATAATATCCTGTACGCCGATGGTATAGGTAATAGCGGACTCCTTAATAATAACAACAAACTCATTGGCAATGGCCGGAAGAATATTCTTCAGAGCCTGAGGCAGAATAATATACCGCAGGTTCTGCACCTGGGAAAGACCCAGAGAACGGGCTGCCTCTGTCTGTCCGCCGTCAATGGACTGAATACCTGCACGGATAATCTCGCACAGGTAAGCGCCGGAGTTCATGCCCAGAGCCACAACACCCGGGAAAAACCGGTCAAATTTGATAAATCCGAACATCTTAAAGGACGGAAGGTCAATGATGCCGAACACTCCGTAATAAATAATAAATACCTGAACAACTACAGGTGTGGAACGAAGGATTTCCACATAGGCGGTTGCCAGAAAAGCCAGCGGATTAAAACGGCTGAGAGCCGCAAGGAAACCTTCCTCCTTCTGGTGGCCGTCCTTGTCAAAGCCAAGAGCCCGGAAGGGGCGTACATTGGACATCCGCATCAGCGCCAGAACCAGCGCAATACAGAAACCAATCATTACGGTAAACAAAGAAAGCAGTACCGTAACCAGAACTCCCTGTCTGAACAGTTCGGCGTAAGGCACGATTTTGGAGAAATTACTCCATTTGATAAATTGATCCATAGTATACTCCTTTCATGGGGATCCTGACCGGCGGCAAGTATCTTTCTTACACACCAAAAGGCCGCCGGCCTTTTCCCTGTCCGGGAAAACCGGCTGCCTTCACTATCATTCGGAATCAGTTCAGATTACTGCTGAACATTGCCCTCTGCATCCAGAAGACCCTCATACTTCTCACCAGACGCCTGCTCATTTGCCTCTGCAATGAACTTCTCCATGGTACCGTCCTCCAGAGCCTTTGCAATAGAAGCATTAACTGCGTTTAACAGCGGCTCGTTGCCTTTGCATACACCGATGGCAGAGCCTTCAGACTCATAAGGAACCTCTAATACCAGTTCCAGCTCCGGATAGTTCTTCTGATAGCTTACAGCTACATCTGTCTCAATATAAGCTGCATCCATCTTACCGGTCAGAAGCTCGGAAATAATATCAGTAACCTTCGGCAGAGCAACAATATCTGCATCCGGGCTGTTTGTCTGTGCCAGATCCATCTGAATGGAACCGGTCTGTGCACCAACAGAAACCTCGGGCTTGTTTACATCCTCAAAGCTGCTGAACTTCTCAGCATTTGCCTTGGTAGTAACCAGAGACTGTCCGCCCATGTAATACAGATCGGAAAAATCCATGATGTCTGCACGCTTGGGATCCGGAGAAAGTCCTGCCATGCCCAGGTCAACAGACTTGGTGGACAGTTCGCTTAATACGCCGTCAAAATCAACGGTAACTACCTCCAGCTCCAGTCCCAGATCATCTGCAATGTACTGAGCCAGAGCCATATCGAAGCCGGCCAGCTTGGGAGTTCCGTCCTCACCGATTGCATAGAACTCATAGGGAGCAAAGTCCGGGCTGGTAGCAACAGTCAGCTTGCCTTCATTTACAGTTGTAATCTCAGCAGCCTCTGCTGCGCTCTCGCCCTCAGCAGCAGTCTCACTCTCTTCAGCCTCTGCAGAAGCCTCAGCTGCAGTGGTTGCAGCCTCAGTTGCAGCTGCGGTAGTCTCTTTTTCTCCGCCGCCGCAGGCAGTTAAAGAAGCAGCCATAACAGATGCCATGGCAACAGCAAATAATTTCTTTTTCATAATTACATCCTCCTCATACTGCATATATTCATTTTTCATGAATATTATGCATATTTATTAACCTCTCGATAGTTATTCATTATACTCATTTTCTCAAATAAATCAAGTCTTTTTCTTTCAAAAATTCGTATTTTTTTTCGATTTTTTTGCATAAAATGCAAAAAATGCAGGAATCCTGCATTTTTCTGCACATTGCTTTTAATTTTCGTCCACGATCGGTTCAGAAACAAACATCCGCACAAGAATCAAAGCTCCCATCATCAGAACAAATCCTATCGGCAGACAGATCCATGCATTCTGTACAAATCCTGCAATCACATAGGTGACAAAAGAAACGGCTGCAGCCAGTACAACATAAGGAATCTGAGTCATTACGTGGTTTACATGCTCACACTGGGCTCCTGCAGATGCCATAATGGTTGTATCGGAAATCGGAGAACAGTGATCTCCGCAGACAGCTCCTGCCATACATGCGGAAATAGAAATCGTCATCAGCTCCGGATTGCTGTTCTCAAATACAGCAACTACAATCGGAATCAGGATACCAAAGGTTCCCCATGAGGTGCCGGTTGCAAAAGCCAGGAAGCAGCCCACCACAAAAATAATTGCCGGAAGGAAGTTTAACAGAGAACCTGCGCTTGCCTTCACCATGTTGGCCACATACACATCTGCACCCAGGCTGTCTGTCATAGCCTTCAGGGTCCATGCAAAGGTCAGAATCATAATTGCCGGAACCATGGCCTTGAATCCGTCAGGAATACATCCCATACAGTCGTTAAAGGTCATAACGTGACGTACCTGATATAAAATAATCGTAATAACAAGAGCAAAAAAGCTTCCCAGAGTCAGTCCCAGAGATGCATCACTCTGAGAGAAGGCTGTTACAAAATCAGTTCCGGAGAAAAATCCGCCGGTATACAGCATTCCGATAACACAGCATACAATCAGAGCGGCAATCGGAATCAGAAGATCCAGAACCGTTCCCTTTGCAGCCACAATCATATCGTTGGAATCCTTGTAGGGACGTCCGTCTGTTGTATAAAGATCTCCCTTTACTGCATTTTTTTCATGCTTGGCCATAGGACCGAATTCTTCTTTCAGAAGAACCATGGCTACCATCATCACAATCGTTAAGATTGCATAGTAGTTATAGGGGATTGCACGGATAAACATGGAAAATCCGTCCTCACCCTCTACAAAGCCCGTCACTGCAGCCGCCCAGGATGAAATCGGAGCGATAATGCAGACCGGAGCAGCAGTTGCGTCAATCAGGTATGCCAGCTTTGCTCTGGACACCTTAAATTTGTCTGTAACAGGACGCATTACGCTTCCTACAGTCAGACAGTTAAAATAGTCGTCAATAAAAATCATGACTCCCAGAAGGATCGTGGACAGCTGGGCTCCTGTACGGCTTTTAATCCGTTTTGCAGCAAACTGTCCGAAAGCGGCAGAACCGCCGGCTCTGTTCATCAGACCTACCATTGCGCCCAGAATAACCAGGAATACCAGAATTCCCACGTTATAGCTGTCAGACAGAACGCCGATAACGCCGTTTTCAAACATGTGGGTTACTGCAACTTCAAAGTTCATTCCGGAGTACAGAACAGAACCTACTAAAATTCCCACAAATAAAGAGCTGTATACCTCCTTGGTAATCAAAGCCAGCCCGATTGCCACCACCGGCGGCAGAAGCGCCCACATCGTTCCATACGCTGCCGGAACATACTCAGCCGCAGCCTCCTCTGCACCAAAAGCAGCAAAGGCGAACATCAGCACCAGAATCAGTGCTGCAGGCAGTACCATTTTCCATTTTGCATTTTTTCTCATTCCCTGCATTTGTAACTTCTCCCTTTCTTTTTTGCTGTAAACAATCCAGAATCCCATACCATCCTGAATTGTCTGGTTCCGAATAAAAAACACCACAAACGGCAGTTCTCCCTGAATAGCGCGTTTGTGGTGTATCAGATCTTATAAAAAGTATTACTTAACAGCACAGATAGCGCTCCACATATTGTGACAGTATGCCGCATCTTCTGCGTCATCCCAGAATCATCTGCCCGGACCGGCAAATCATCCTTCGGCGGTATCCCCTTTCCCTGAGCGGCTGTCCTGCCTTCTCTGCTCCCGGTACTGATGAATCCCGCGCCTCTATCATGTTATCTCTGTTTCGTCTGCGGAAACATTTTATTCATTTCCGCTATTGTATCATGTCTTCTTCATAAAAGAAAGAGGGTTTTTGATTTTTCCTCTATTTTCGTTGTTTTCCATTAATTTTCATGCTTTTTTCTCAAGAATCTGTCCGAAAACCTCATCCGGATGGCTGATAATATACTGAGGATGGAAGCTTTCCAGCTCTGCCCTGTCCCGAAAGCCCCAGGTAACGCCTACGGTCTGAAGCCCTGCTCCCAGACCGGTCTGCATATCTGTGTTGGTATCGCCGAAATACAGACACTCCTCCGGCTTTACTCCAAACCGTTCCAGAATCAGCTTTACGCCTGCAGGATCCGGCTTTCTGGGAATTCCCGGCTGTTCTCCTGCCACATAGTCAAAATATCCCGGTCCGAATACGTTTTCTATATTTTCCACCGTCCTCGGGTGGGGTTTATTGGACAGAACTGCCGTCCTGATTCCCTGTTTTTTTAATTCCTCCAGCAGCCCGCAGATGCCGTCATAGGGATGCACCCCGTCCATACTGTGTTTTGCAAACAGTTCCAGATAGACCTTCAGGCTTTCCTCGTAGTGCTCCAGCTGCTCATCTCCGCTGTAACGGAGCGCCCGTTCCATCAAAAGCTTGTATCCGTCGCCTACAAACTGCCGGACATGGTCTTCATCCACCGGCTCATATCCGAAATGCTCCAGGGTAAGATTAACCGTCACAGTTAAGGCATTCAGCGTATTCAGCAGTGTTCCATCCAAATCAAATATACAGCAGCGAATCATAAGGTTCTCCTCTATTCTTCAATATTTTTCTTCAGTGCTGCCAGTATTATACATCCAATTACGGAACCGATCAAGACTGCCGCCAGATATCCCAGAGGATTTCCAATCGTGGGAAGAACAAACAGTCCTCCGTGAGGAGCCCGAAGCGTACATCCCAGGAACATGGACAATCCTCCTGCCACTGCGGAACCTGCCACACAGGAAGGAATGACACGGAAGGGATCCTGAGCTGCAAAGGGAATGACGCCTTCTGTAATAAAGGACAGTCCCATAATGTAGTTGACCAGACCGGACTGGCGGTCTTTTTCAGTAAATTTCTTTTTAAAGAAGGTGGAGCAGAGAGCGATGACCAGAGGAGGAACCATTCCGCCTGCCATAACTGCCGCCATAACCTCAAAATTTCCCTCGGCCAGCTGCGCTGTTCCAAATACATAAGCTGCCTTGTTTACCGGGCCGCCCATATCCACAGACATCATGCCTGCCACTACCATGCCAAGAATCACCCGGCTGGTTCCGCCCATGCTGTTTAATGCGTTTGTCAGAGCATCATTGATCATGCCCACATAAGGATTAATAAAGGTTGTAACAACTGCGGTAATAAAAACGCCCAGCACCGGATATAAAAGCACCGGTTTAATTCCCTCCAGGGACTTGGGCAGCTTTGACAGAAGCTTTCTTAAGCCTACCAGAATATATCCTGCTGCAAAGCCTGCAAACAGCGCTCCCAGAAATCCTGCATTCACATCACCGCCAGCAGGATTGCCGAAGGTCATGCCCATTTTTGCCACCAGACCGCCTACAAAGCCTGCTGCCAGTCCGGGACGATCCGCAATGCTCATGGCAATATATCCGGCCAGAACAGGAAGCATCATGCCGAAGGCCTGTTCGCCCACCGTCTTTAAATATGCTGCCAGCGGCGTGTTTTTACCGAAATTCGCCGGATTGATTTCATAATCATCAAAAAGAAATGCCAGTGCAATTAAAATACCGCCGCCAATTACAAAGGGCAGCATGTGGGAAACGCCGTTCATCAGATGCTTGTAAATCTGACGTCCCAGACTGTCTCCGCTTCCGGCTCCGCCCCGTTCACTTTCTCCTGTGCCGCCGCTGTGATGGTATACGGGAACGGTTCCGCTGACCGCCTTCTTTACCAGCTCCTCGCCGTGGTGGATTCCCTCTGCTACCGGAACCTGAATCAGCGGCTTTCCGTCAAAGCGCGCCATTTCTACATTTTTATCTGCTGCAATAATAATGCATTCTGCATTTTTGATTTCCTCTGCTGTCAGCACATTATCTGCACCTGCTGATCCATTGGTTTCTGCCTTTACCGGAATCCCCAGCTTTCTTCCCATGTTTTCCAGATTTTCCGCTGCCATATAGGTATGAGCAATTCCTGTAGGACAGGCTGTTACCGCAAGAACACGGTATCCTGACTGTGACTTCTGCTCGGCCTCTGCAGACTTCTGCTCTGACGCTTCTTTCGTTTCTTCTGATACCTGCTTCTCCTGCTTCTTTGCATAGCGGGCATTCTCTGTGTCATCAATAATCTGAAGAAACTCTTCTTTTGTCTTTGCCGCAATCAGCGCATCCTTAAAACCAGGGTTCATCAGCAGCGTAGACAGCTTGGAGAGTGCCTCCAGATGTGTATCCGCCTCTCCGTCCGGAGCCGCAATCATAAAAATCAGATTAGCCAGAGAACCGTCAAAAGCCTCATAATCCACTCCTTCCGGAACAGTCACTGCTGCCAGTCCCGGTTCCTTTACTGCTGCCACCTTTGCATGAGGAATGGCAATTCCCTCTCCGATAGCTGTGCTTCCCAGGGCTTCTCTTGCTAAAATCCCTTCTTTATATCCAGCTCTGTCATTCAGTCTGCCGCCCTGATCCATCAGGCCTGTAAGACAGTCAATGATTTCATCCTTCGATGATGCTTTCACTCCAAGAGCAATACTCTCCGGCTTCAAAAGCTCTGTAATCTTCATTCTCATTTCCTCCATTTTATTTTCACACAGAATTTCCGGATCCTTTTTCTGTGTTCCCTGCGCCCGGCTCCTGCACACAATTCCGTTCTCTCCGCGTCTTCTGAGTCTGCCGTTTTTCCGTTCTCCCTTTTTCCCGGCCTCTCCCGCCTCCGGCGTTTTCCGGAATTGCTTCCCTTTGTGCAGGCATTTAATTGCTTCCCTTTGTGCAGGCATTTGCGCGCTTCCTTTTCTCCAGCCTTCTGTTTCTCGTTTTACAAAAGCTTCCCTTCCGAATACTTCTCCCCTTTTCTTCTTTCCGGAATCTTCTGTTCTTCTTATAGTCTCTCTTCCAAAGCCCTATATTGCATCATAAAGCTCCCAAATGAACTCTCCTGATGCCAGATCATCGGAAAATGCCGTAGCGCTTCCTGCTGCCGTTCCCAGTTTCAAAGCCTCCTCGTAATCTCCTGTCTTCAGATATCCTGCAATAAAGCCTGCCACCATGGAATCTCCTGCTCCCACAGAATTCTTCACTGTTCCCACCGGCGGCTTTCTCTTATAGATTTCTCCGTTTTCCGCAATCAGAACAGCCCCGTCTCCGGCCATGGAAATCAGAACATTTACCGCGCCTCTTTCCTGCAGGATTCTGGCGTAATGAACGATTTCTTCCTCTGATGTAAGTACCTTTCCAAACATCTCTCCCAGCTCGTGATTGTTGGGCTTAATCAGAAACGGATGATACTGCAGCACATTCAGAAGCAAATCCTTTGTGGCATCTACCACAATCCTGATTCCCCGTCCTTCCAGGCGCGCCATAATTTCCTCATAAATCCTGTCGCTGATGGATGCGGGAATACTTCCTGACAAAACCAGCACATCGCCGCTTTTCATCCTGTCCAGCTTCTCAAAAAGCTGCTGCACCTCTTTTCGCTGTATCTCCGGCCCCATGCCGTTGATTTCCGTTTCCTCCTCTGCCTTCAGCTTCACGTTGATTCGCGTCATTCCCTTTTCTACATGGATAAAATCCCCTGTAAACCCAAGACCTGCCGCACCCCGTTCAATTTCCGCTCCGGTAAAGCCTGCCACAAAGCCCAGGGCCGTATTTTCAAACCCCAGACGCGCCAGAACCGTTGATACATTGATGCCCTTGCCCCCGTAAAATACATGTTCCTGTACGGTTCTGTTTACCTCACCCAGCGCAAATTGATTTACCCGGATAACATAATCCAGAGCCGGATTAAACGTCACTGTGTAAATCATCTGTCATGCCTCCTATTTATTATGAAATTTCTTTTCATTTCCTGAGACAATCATATTATGATTTTTATATTTCGTCAATATATTTTGCCGTAAAATTTTATTTCTCAACCATTTTCAGCAATTACCCTAAAAGCCGTCATTCTGTTTTGTCTATTTTTTACAGGAAACCGGGAGAACAGCGCCCCGCGGAGCGTTTTTATGCCTTAGGACGAATTTCCCATGAAATGAAAAATGCGGCATGGCAAATGCCACACCGCACCGTAGTTCTTTTTTCTTTTTTATAACAATCCCTGCAGAAGCAATACCAGAATCATAACCGGCAGTACCAGAGTAACGTACCACTTCATCCAGGGAGCAACCCGGATTCCTGTTCCCTGATTGGCCTCCTCCCGGTATTTTTCAAAGCCCCAGCCATAACGGCTGGTACAGAATACCAGGTAAATCAGAGAACCGATTGGAAGCAGCAGATTGCTGACAATGAAATCCTCCAGATCCAGAACAACACTTCCCTCTCCCAGCGGCTGGAAACCTGAAAGCAGGTTGGGGCCTAATGCACAGGGCAGGGAAAGCAGAATAATCAGCACCAGATTGATATAAGCGGACTTCTTCCGATCGATTTCAAACAGCTCCATATCACATGCAATAATATTCTCAAATACTGCAAGCACTGTAGAAAAAGCTGCAAAGAACATAAACAGGAAGAACAGGGTTCCCCACATACGTCCGCCTGCCATGGAAATAAACACATTCGGCAGTGTAATAAAAATCAGGCTGGGACCGCTGTCCGGATTGACACCAAAAGCAAAGCAGGCCGGGAAAATAATCAGTCCGGCTGTAAATGCCACAAAGGTATCGAGAATTGCCACGTTTACTGCCTCGCCCAGCAGAGTGTGATCCTTCTCCAGATAGCTTCCGAAAATAGCCATCGCGCCAATTCCAAGACTCAGAGTAAAGAAGGACTGGTTCATGGCTGCAACAATCACATTTCCAATACCCACTTCCTTCATTTTTGCAAAATCAGGATACAGGTAGAACTTCAGGCCCTCAGCGCCGCCCTCCAGGGAAATTCCGCGAACAGCCAGAATCACCATCAGACACAGCAGGCACAGCATCATGTTCTTTGTGATCTTCTCAACTCCGCTCTGGAGTCCTCTGGAGCAGACAATAATTCCCATGACAACAACGACAGCCATCCAGAACACATTGATTCCCGGGCTTGCCAGCATCTCGCCAAAGGATGCGCTGACCATATCTGAGGTCATTCCCGTAAATTTACCGGTCAGGAAGCTGTAAAAATAATACATCATCCATCCGGCAACCGTAGTATAGAACATCATCAGAACATAGTTTCCAAACAGCGCTACATATCCGTGAAGGTGCCATTTGCTTCCTTTCGGCTCCAGCTGCTGATAAGCCTTAACCGGGCTTTTCCGGCTGGCGCGTCCTACTGCAAATTCCATGGAAAGAACCGGAACTCCCATAATCGCCAGAAACAGCACATAAAACAGTACAAAAGCTCCTCCGCCGTTCTGTCCTACTACATACGGAAATCTCCATACATTTCCGATTCCAATTGCGCACCCTGCTGAAAGCAGCAAAAATCCCAGTCTTGACTTAAATGTTTCTCTTTGTTTCATTTGTAAACTCACCTACCATATTTCATTAATTTCCTGCAATCGCTCAGGAGCCCTTCCCTCGGGGGGAAGTCTTCCAAAACCATTACATTCTTCCCATGCGTGTAATTGATGCTGTAATCAGCTTTTTAAACAGCGGGGCCACGCGATCCGCTGTCTCTTTTACCTCTTCATGACTCAAAGGCTCCTCGGACATTCCGCATCCCAGATTGGAGATACAGGAAATACCGCATATTTTCATTCCCATGTGATTCGCTGCAACTGCTTCACAGGCAGTACTCATTCCCACTGCATCCGCACCCAGAATCCGGCACATCTTTACTTCCTTTGGTGTCTCGAAATTGGGGCCTGTCAGCTGGATATAGGTTCCCTCCTGCAAATGGATTTCCAGTTCCTCTGCTGTCTCCCTGAGAATCCGGCACAAATCATGGTTGTAAATCTGGCTCATATCACAGAAGCGCTCTCCCAGCTCTTCGATATTGGGACCGATTAACGGCGACGGAACAAAATTGGAAATCTGATCCGTAATCATCATAAAATCGCCAACATGAAAATCGTAATTGACCGCACCTGCTGCATTGGTCAAAAACAGGATCTCCGCCCCCATCATCTTCATCAGACGAATGGGAAGAACCACATCCTCCATAGAATAGCCTTCATAGTAATGAACTCGTCCCTGCATAATCACTACAGGAATTTCATTTACATATCCGAATACAAAACGTCCCTTATGTCCGCTTACGGTTGATACGGGAAAGCCTTCAATGTCATGATAATCCAGAAAAGCTTCTGCCTGAATCTCTTCTGCATAATCTCCCAACCCGGAGCCCAGCACCAGAGCTGCCTTTGGCCGAAAGGGAATTCTGTCCTGAATACTCTGGTAACAGGCTGTCAGTCTCTCATAGGCTTTTGTCATTCTATCCTCCTCCTTTTTATACTATCCTATATCTTACCTGCTTCCTGCGATTTTATCAATCTGAAAATGAATTTCTCACAATTTTCTTTTTGTTTTTTTCTCTGCAGCAAAGACCCAGACGGAAGAATCTGACAATTCTTCGGTATACCGGTATCCCATCCAGTCAAAATTCTTCATTTTTTCCGGATCGGTTACCTGATTTTCAGCCAGATACCGGACCATAGCGCCTCTGGCCATCTTGGCAGCAGTGGCTTTTACCTTTACTCCCGGCATTTTTTGTCCGCTGTTTTCTTCCTCCCGCTCGCCAAAGACACAGGTAATCATGTTCACATCCTCCGTCAGCCAGGGTTCTATAGCCCTGCTGTATTCTTTGGATGCCAGATTTATGACCGTATCTCCCGGCTTTGCCAGGATACGATACAGACTGTCTCCCCAGTATTCATACAAGGTCTTCCACTGCCACTTCATTTTTGCCTGCATTTCCAGACGGTAGGGAACAACTCCGTCGAAGGCCCGCAAAATCCCATAAAACCCGGACAGAATATAAAGATGCTCTTTCAAATATGCCAGCGAATTCTGTTCCATCACTCCGGGAGCCATGGTCTGATACTGAATTCCCTCATAGGCAATCACCGCCGGAGTCAGCCGGTTTTGCAGATTCATCTGTTTCAGACGCTGCGTATTTTCCTGAACAAGCCTGTCATTGCACTTCCAGATCTCCTTTAATTCCTCCGGCTCCAGACTCTGAAGATACTCCTTAATCTGCTCTGTCTTCTCAAGAAGCAGCGGCAGGGATACCTCTGCCGGAAAATCATCATCGATCCTCATTTTTTTCGCCGGTGAGATCATTATTTTCAGCATGCTTTTCCTTTCTTTCTGCTAACAGAAAACTACTCAGTCTTTTAATATTTTTTCACATGGAAAACGGCAACGGTTCTCGGCTTCATAACAAAGCTTCCCTCAATACGGCGTTCCTCGTTCTCTTCATAAAAATATTTTCCATTCTCGTCTCCATAGGTATTGACACTGAGATACCAGTATCCTGCCCGGTTGGTTTTCGGAAGTGTAATTTCCACATCCTCCCAGTAAGTGTTGATAGCGAGATAAACAACATCATCCTGGCCCTTTTCTCTGTCATAGCCTGCAAAGCTGGTGGCAAAAACTCTGGTATCCCGCGGGATATTCACCCGGTCTGCATTCACATCATGGGCATGAAGTGCGTCCATGCCGCAGACTGCCCGCGGAAGCTCCTTGCGGATAACCGGATGGCGGAACCGGTAGGCAATCATAAACTTAAAGAATTCAAACAGATCCCTGTTTTTCTCCAGATAAGTCCAGTCCAGCCAGGATAATTCATTGTCCTGGCAATATCCGTTGTTATTTCCAAACTGAGTATTTCCAAATTCATCTCCTGCCAGGAACATGGGCGTTCCCCGGCTGCACATCAACACGGCACAGGCATTGCGGATCATGCGGAAACGAAGCTTTAAAACCTCCGGATCATCGGTATCACCCTCTGCCCCGCAATTCCAGCTCCTGTTGTCATTTGCCCCGTCTGTATTGTCCCATCCGTTATTTTCATTGTGCTTCTGATTATAGGAATAGAGGTCATACATGGTAAAGCCGTCATGGCAGGTGATAAAATTCACGCAGGAATTGTATCCGGCATAATTTCCATGGGAATTTCCTTCCCCATACAGATCGCTGGAGCCGGCTACACTCCAGGCTGCATCCCAGGCAAGCCAGCAGTCTCCCTTCAGATATCCGCGGATTGCATCCCGATATCTTCCATTCCACTCAGCCCACCGTTTTCCGGCCGGAAAGCTTCCAACCTGATACATGCCGCCTGCATCCCAGGCCTCTGCAATCAGCTTTACATTGCTTAAAATAGGATCGTAGGTTAAGGTCTGAAGCAGCGGAGGGTTGTTCATAGGCAAACCGTCCTCGCTGCGTCCCAGAATACTGGCCAGATCAAAACGGAAACCGTCTACCCGATAGCTGATGGTCCAGTACCGGAGACAGTCTGCTATCATCTGCCGGACAATGGGATTGTTGCAGTTCAGAGTATTTCCGCAGCCGCTGAAGTTATAATAGTTTCCGTCCGGTGTCAGCATATAATATTCATTATTGTCCAGACCCTTAAAACAGAAGGAAGGTCCCAGTTCATTTCCTTCCGCAGTATGGTTGAATACCACATCCAGAATCACCTCGATGCCATTATCATGGAGACTCTTGATCAACTCCTTCAGCTCCGTTCCCTCATGGTTGTACTCCTCCGCTGCCGTATAGCTGCTGTTCGGAGCAAAGAAGCCGACTGTATTGTATCCCCAGTAATCCAGAAGTGTGTTTCCGTTCACCTCTCTGGCATTCATATTCTCATCAAATTCAAAAATAGGCATCAGCTCTACGGCATTAATTCCCAGCTCCTTCAGATAAGGAATTTTCTCTTTCAGTCCGGCAAAGGTTCCCTTCTGACGCACACCGGAAGACGGGTGCTTCGTAAATCCACGCACATGGAGCTCATAAATCACCAGCTCATTCAATTCTTTTTTAGACTGCGGCATGGTTCCCCAGTCGAACACATCTTTTACAACTCTGGCATGGTAATGCTCCTGACTCTGGGATCCCCAGACACCCTGTCCTGTTACTGCTCTTGCATAGGGATCCAGCAGAATATTGTTTTTGTCGAACAGCAGCCCCTTTTCCGGATCATAGGGACCGTCAATCCGGTAGGCATATTCAAAATCCTCTACCTCCAGACCAAAAACCATCATGGAATATACGTCACCGATTTTATATTCCTCAGGAAACGGCAGAACAGCGTAGGGTTCTTCCTCTCCTTTCCGGAACAGCAGAAGCTCACAGGAGGTTCCTCCGTGAGTATGGATAGTAAAATTAACGCCGCTGGGCAGAGGCATGGCTCCAAAAACATCAAACATTCCCGGTCTGACCGGAAATCCTGAGATTTCCCCCAGGGGAGAAACGGATACGGAATAATCCAACATAAAATTCTGATTACATGTTTTCACAATGTGACTCCTTCTCTGTATTACTTTTTCTGTTCGTACAACAGCTTGTATTCTTTTCATTCGTCCTGTTTAAAACTAGTAATTTAACATTCTAACTATATCATATCAGAGAAAACATTGCCACATCTTCTCTAACAGTCCGCGGATTTAGAAGACAGTGCACAGCTGAAACAAAAACAGAGCTGGATTAGCAATGCTACCAATCCAGCCCTGATAAATTTATTTTACTATTTAATTGATTTTTGAATAAAACGCAGTAATTTTCAAGCGCCCTTTATCCGGCCAGCCATAATTACTGTTTACATTATCGGATTCTCCGTGATAATCAAAGTCCATCTCTGTGCTTAAAGAAACTCTTCCATCTTCTAAAAGGTGAACTGTTGTCCGGCAAATTAATCGCTGCTTCAGTCTGCAAATTAAAACTGACATTTTG
>UQFC01000009.1 GCA_900540335.1 uncultured Clostridium sp.
CCCCCTTGTGCTTGCACAAAAGGGGGTGTGCAGGGAGACAGGGCGGCACTGCTAGATGATGATGCATATCATCCCGCCGTTGCTGTCGTTGATGATTTTCTGGAGAGCGTCCTGGAGACGGGACTGGCAGTCTTCTGTCATCTGACTGATTTTTGCCTGAATACCGTCTTCCACAATCTGCTCTATGGATTTTCCGAAAATATTCGTATCCCAAATGCCGTTTTCTTCTTTTTTTGCATTTTCCTTCATATAAGCAATGAGATCCCGGGCCTGTTCCTCGCTCCCTACAATCGGAGCAATCTCTGTCTGAATGTGGGCTTTAATCAGATTAATGGAGGGAGCCTCTGCCCGCATCTTCACTCCATAGCGGTTTCCATGGCGAATAACTGCCGGTTCATCCAGAATAATCTCCGAGCGATCCGGAGTCACAACGCCATACCCCTTCATTCTCACCTGATTCATTGCATTCAGAACCTTGCCATATTCTCCCTGCATGGAGGAAAGCTCTTTCAGCTTCTCCATCAGCTGATATTCATCTTCAATTTCAATCCCCGCATAATCGCTCAGGATCTGATAATAATATCCATCCTCCAATCCCACCTGTACCCGGATTCGTCCGTTTGACATATCCATTTCTTCTGTCTTCATGGAACGGATTGCCGGCTCTGAGCCATCATAAAAATCCTGAGGAACATCCTTCATATGACGGACCTTACCCATCAGCTCTCCTGCCTTCCGGATAATCTGTTCCTTCAGCCAGTGTGTAGGCGGAAGTATCTCCACCCACCTGGGTATGTAAAAACCCACCTCTGTTACAGGAAATTCCTGAAGCACCTGCTCCAGAATCCGGTTAATGTCCTCTCGTTTCAGCTGCTCACAGTTTACTGCCATAACAGAAACCCCGTACTCCTTCTCCAGACTCTTCTGCAAAGCCCTGGTATCTTCAGAATACGGGCGGGCGGAATTAAGAAGAACTAAAAAAGGCTTTCCAATGGCTTTCAGTTCGCTCACAGCCGTCTTTTCTGCGTGGATATAGGAATCCCGCTTCAAGTCTCCAAAAGAGCCGTCTGTCGTCACCACAAGTCCAATGGTGGAATGATCACGAATCACCTTTCTTGTTCCGACCTCGGCCGCTCTGGTAAAAGGAATCTCCTCCTCAAACCAGGGTGTTTTCACAAGACGTTCCCTCTCCTGTTCCATGTGGCCGCCGGCGCCTTCCACCATAAATCCCACACAGTCAATCAGCCGTACCTGTACAGATACCCCGTCTCCCAGCTGAAGCCTTGCAGCCTCCTTGGGAATAAATTTGGGTTCTGTCGTCATAATCGTCACTCCGGCTGCGCTCTGAGGCAGTTCATCTCTGGTTCTCGCTCTCTGATGATCGTCCTCTATCTCAGGAAGAACCATCAGCTCCATAAACCGCTTAATAAACGTAGATTTTCCCGTTCGTACAGGCCCGACCACTCCCAGATACAATTCTCCACCGGTCCGCGCCTCCATATCTTTATAAATATTATACTGATCCATGAAGATACCCCCTCGCTATACTGATACAGTATATGCCAGGGGGACCCGGATTATTTATAATCGTTTTTTACATTTTCACCCCGCAGAATTGCCAGAGCCATTTCTGCGCGCTTTTCCGTTGAATATGTCCGGAACGACATTTTTTTCACCCGCATAATATCAAGATTGTCTTCAATTTCGGCAATCTTAATCTTTGATGCCATTTCGCTCCAGCGAATGTCATCAATATAATCAAAATATGTCATGTCCAGACGTTTCGTCAAAATCTCAACCGTCTCCACTACTTCTCTGGAGAAACCGGCATCACAGAGATCCTGCAGAGTAATCTCTGTATCCTCCACCACATCATGAAGGACTGCAGCCATCTTTTCCTCTTCCGTATCCATCTTCTCCATGACTCTTAACGCATGGTTAATATACGGACTGCCCTTATCATCCGTCTTTTCTGCAAGAGCTGCTGTTGCAAATTCAATCGCTGTTGATAAGTTCATAGGCAGCCTCCTTTACCTTTTTGCGGACATATACAGATGGCGCGGAATACCGTCTACCATTACAGAAGGAGAATCACCCTGAATCAGAGGTCTTACATAATCAATAAATTCCTCAGTCACATAGGTGCCGTCCTTGGTAATCCACTCTCTGGGTACCAGCTTTTCTCCGTTTGCAATCTTATGTACATCATAGATTCCGGTTGCACACTGATACGGATCATCGGAAACACGGTCAATAACAACCATCTTGCCGGAATCTCCCTCATCTGCCGCCTTCACAGCTGCGCCTCCTACCATAAATGCCTCATTCACATCCACTCTGGAGGCCAGATGAGCAGCGCTTCTCTGTAGGGTGCTGAATTCTACAGCCCTTGTCTTGCAGCCGATTTCCTGATTGATTACATTTGCCAGATAGCTGGCTGTTCCTGTCAGCTGCTTATGACCAAAGGCATCCACATAATCTACACCGGTTCCCAGCTCACTGACATAACGTCCGTCAGCAGTGCGGATTCCCTCGGAAACAGCAACCACAACCACATCCTTCTTTTCCAGAAGATGACGTACTCTTCCTTTGAATTTTTCAATATCAAAGGCAATTTCCGGAAGATAAATCAGATCCGGTCCGTCACAGTCCTCTCCGCGGGAAAGAGCTGACGCGCCGGTCAGCCAGCCTGCATTTCGTCCCATAATTTCAATAATGGTAACCAGTTTTTTCTTATAGGAGAATCCAAGACCATCCCGGATAACCTCTTTTGTAGAGGTCGCAATATATTTCGCTGCGCTTCCGTAGCCCGGTGTATGATCGGTAAGAGCCAGATCGTTGTCAATCGTCTTGGGAACGCCTACAAACTTCTGCTTCTTTCCTGTCAGAATCGCATAATCTGATAACTTTTTAATAGTATCCATGGAATCATTTCCGCCGATATAGATAAAGCACTCAATATTCAGCTTTTCCAGGATCTCAAAAATCCGTACAAAAATATCCTGATTCTCGTGAATCTCCGGCAGTTTATACCGGCAGGTTCCCAAAAATGCAGACGGTGTCCGCTTCAAAATCTCCACATCCAGATCACTGCGGATATGCTTTGACAAATCTACATATTGTTCATCCATGAGCCCCTGAATCCCGTACAGCATACCATAAACCTTTTTTGCCCCGCGATCGATTGCTGTTCTGTACACTCCTGCAAGACTGGAATTGATAACTGCTGTCGGGCCTCCCGACTGTCCTACTATCACGTTACCTTTCATGATGAACCCCTCCTCTTATACATTACAGACGATTCTCCAAAAATAACCCCCATTCCAGGAGACCGTCTATATTTTCTTATAGCAAATCATACCATAAAAATAAGGGAAAAGTCTACAACTTTTCCCTTAAATTTGATTTATTTTCTGATATTTTGCCACAATTTTTCCAAATCCGGGTGATTGCCCGCAGATTCATCCCTATTCGCTTAAATATGCCTTCTTTACAGAATCATCATTCATCAGCTTTGCAGCATCGCCGGAAAGAACGATAGAGCCCGTCTCAAGCACATAAGCCCGGTTGGCAATAGAGAGAGCTTTTTTTGCATTCTGCTCAACCAGAAGCACCGTCACTCCGTCCTCGTTGATTTTCTGAATAATATCAAAAATCTCATTAACATAAATGGGAGACAATCCCATAGACGGCTCATCAAGAACAATCAGCTTGGGATGAGACATCAGCGCCCGTCCCATAGCTAACATCTGCTGCTCTCCTCCGGAAAGAGTTCCGGCCATCTGATTTTTCCGCTCCTCCAGGCGGGGGAAGCGTTTATAAATCATCTGAAGAGTGTCCTCCAGCTCCTTTTTATCATTGCGGGTATACGCCCCCAGCTTCAGATTCTGCAAAACAGAGAGAGATGCAAACACCCGACGTCCCTCCGGCACATGGGCAATCCCCATGGATACCAGCTTGTGGCCGGGAATTTTTGTAATATCCTTACCCTCATAAAAAATCTTTCCGGACTTGGACGGAATCAGGCCAGTAATGGTCTGCAGAGTTGTGGTCTTTCCGGCTCCGTTGGCGCCGATGAGGGCAATGATCTCCCCCTGATTTACTTCAAAGGAGATTCCCCTTATGGCCTGGATCACGCCGTAATAAACCTCCAGGTCTTTAACCTCAAGAATTGCCATAATCGCCTCTCCTCCTACTCTCCAAGGTAAGCGGTAATTACCCGCTTATCATTCAATACTTCCGACGTATCTCCCTGGGTCAGAACCTGACCGAAGTTTAATACCGTCAGCTTTTCACAGATACCGGAAACCAACTTCATATCATGCTCAATCAGAAGAATCGTCATATCAAACTGATCCCGCACAAAACGGATGGTGTTCATCAGCTCCATTGTCTCATTCGGGTTCATACCGGCAGCCGGCTCATCCAAAAGCAGCAGCTTGGGATCCGTTGCAAGCGCACGGGCAATCTCCAGCTTTCTCTGTTTTCCATAGGGAAGATTGGATGCCTTGTAATCCCACTCTCCATCCAGATCAAACACCTTCAAAAGCTCCATCGCTCTCTCATTCATCTCCTTCTCCACCCGGTAATATCTGGGCAGACGGAGAATTCCCTCAATGGTGGAATACTTATGATGATTGTGCAGGCCTGCCTTTACATTGTCCAGCACAGACAGATCCTTAAAAAGACGGATATTCTGGAAGGTTCTCGCAATTCCGGCCTGATTGATTTCTATGGTCTTTTTTCCGGTCAGATTTTTTCCATCCAGGAAAATAGAACCGGTATCAGGTTTATATACCCCCGTCAGAAGGTTAAATACCGTTGTTTTTCCGGCTCCGTTAGGCCCAATCAGACCATAAAGCTGCCCTTTTTCAATGGTGAGGCTGAAATCATTAACCGCCTTCAGGCCACCAAAGGAAATCCCTATATTCCTTACTTCAAGCAGTGCCATCTTACGCAGCCTCCTTCGCAGTGGATTTTCTCTTTTGCTTTATCTTGTCCAGCGCCACAGAACGGAGTTCAATCGCCTTGGGGCTGGAATTAAACAGCATCATTACAATCAGAACAACCGCATAAATCAGCATACGGTAATCATTCAGTCCACGGAGCATCTCCGGAAGCACGGTCAGAACAACAGCGGCAATCATAGAGCCGCGGATATTGCCCAGTCCGCCAAGAACCACAAATACCAGGATCATAATGGACATATTATAGCCGAAATTCTTTGGAGTTGCCGCCAGACTGGACAGGTTGTGGGCATACAATACGCCTGCAACTCCTGCCAGAGCCGCGGAAATGGCAAAGGCCATCAGCTTGTACTTGGTAATATTAATACCGATGGATTCCGCTGCAATCCGGTTATCACGAATGGACATAATCGCCCGTCCTGCTCTGGAATGAATCAGATTCAGTACAATAAACAGGGTCAGAAGCACCAGCAGCACTCCTATGGTAAAGGTTGCCGCCTTCGGCGTTCCTGTAATTCCCTGGGCGCCTTTAATCAGGACAACACCTGTTTCATCCATTCCCAGAGACAGGGTATCCTTGATGGAAAAATGAAATCCCGAACTGTCGCGGCCCACATACATGGCATTGATCAGGTTTTTGATAATCTCTCCGAAAGCCAGAGTTACAATTGCCAGGTAATCGCCCTTCAGTCTCAGAACCGGAATGCCAATGAGGATTCCGAATACTCCTGCAACCGCCGCCCCCAGAATAAGAGCCAGGAAAAACCGCAGACCCACGCTGGGAATCACATTTTCCATACAGTTTGTGAAAAATGCGCCGGAAAACGCGCCTACACACATAAATCCCGCATGACCCAGGCTCAGCTCTCCCAGAATTCCTACAGTCAGATTCAGGGATACGGCTAAAATCACATAAATACAAATGGGAACCAGAAGTCCCTTCATCAGGCTGCTCATATGACCGGTTGAGGACAGAAACGTCATCAGGGCCCAGGCGCCGATTACGATTGCGTATGTGATACTGTTTTGAATCAGAGTTTTATTTTTCTTCATCACACACACCTACACTTTCTCCATAATTTTTTTGCCCAGAATTCCTGTGGGACGCACCAGAAGCACGATAATCAGCACGGAAAATACAATCGCATCCGACAGCTGAGAGGAAATATACGCCTTGGACAGGTTTTCAATCACACCCAGAAGCACACCGCCGATGAAGGCGCCGGGTATGGAACCGATTCCTCCGAATACTGCAGCCACAAAGGCCTTGATACCTGGCATGGAGCCGGTATAAGGGGTCAGAGACGGATAGGTCGAGCAAAGCAGAGCGCCGGCAATAGCCGCCAGAGCAGAACCGATTGCAAAAGTAATGGCAATCGTTCTGTTAACATCAATTCCCATTAAGGTTGCCGCTCCCTGATCCTCGGATACAGCAAGCATTGCCTGTCCAACCTTCGTCTTATTGATAAACTGAGTCAGGCCCACCATAATCACAAGACAGGTCACAATCGTAACCATCGTAACTCCGGATATGGACAAAGCGCCGTCTGCCAGTTTAAGACTGGGCACATTGACCACGGAGGTAAACTGACGGGCATTGGAGCCGAAAATCAGCAGTGCCACATTCTGCAGCAGATAGCTGACACCGATAGCTGTAATCAAAACCGCCAGAGAGGATGCTCCCCGCAGCGGCTTATATGCCACACGCTCAATCACAACGCCAAGCACCGTACACGCTGCGACTGCTGCAAGAATTCCCACCATCGGCGGCATTCCCATAGTGCTGACAATGGTAAAGATGACAAATCCGCCCACCATAATAATATCTCCGTGCGCAAAATTCAGCATCCTGGCAATTCCGTAAACCATGGTATAACCCAGAGCAATAATCGCGTATATGCTGCCCAGGCTGATTCCATTGATCAAATAAGACAGAAAACTCATGTACCCCACACCTCTTCATTTTATTTGTTGTGTAAAATCAGGAAATAAATTCCTGTTATGCAAATAAGGGCCGTCTGTTCTGACGCCCCTTATTTGTATCCGCATTCATGATTACTGCATTTCGTAAATACCATTTACAATCTTAGCGGCCTTCGGAGCCTTGTTGGGCTCACCGGCTGCATTCCAGGTCATTTCCGCACCAGTCAGTCCATCGATGGAGATCTCGGTCATGGCCGTCTTCATAGCCTCGCACATATCGGAAATTTCCATGTCTGCAGTTACACCGCCCTGTTTTACGGCAGCTGCAATTGCGTATACAGCGTCATAAGAATCTGCCGCAAACTGGTTCGGCTCTGTGCCGTATGCTACAACATAATCCTCTGTGAACTTCTTGCTGCTTTCCTCTGTTACAGAGAAAGGAGTCAGAAGCATCAGACCCTCTGCCAGGGAGGTATCAAAGTTCTCTACAGAAAGAATACCGTCCATACCGTCACATCCAAAGAAAATCGGGTCAAAGCCCTTGTCAGATGCCTGTTTCAGGATTACAGATGCCTCCTGATAGTAGATGGGCAGGAATACCAGCTCAGCGCCTGCTTCCTTTGCCTTGTCCAGCTGTACGGAGAAATCCGTATTGGTATCAGCTGTAAATGCCTCATCTGCAACAATCTCAATGCCCTCATTGAGTGCTTCCTTTACAAAGGATTCACGGATACCGGAGGAATACTCGGTAGAGCTGTCATAAATAATAGCAACCTTGGTAGCCAGCTTATTCTCACCAATATACTTGGCAGAAGCGGTACCCTGATCCGGATCAGCAAAGCATACGCGGAATACGTTGTCATTGGCTACGCACTCAACTGCAGAACCGGAGGGAGTCAGCTGGAACATATTGTCATTGGCTGTCTCTGAAGAAACTGCGATACAGGGTTTGGATGTGGTTGCGCCCACCAGCATCTGCATACCCCAGTCTTTTAATGTATTGTAGGCGTTAATGGTCTTCTCAGAATCGTTCTCGTCGTCCTCCGCCTTTATCTCAAACATCATGCCGTCTACGCCGCCTGCTGCGTTGATCTCCTTCACTGCCAGGTCTGCACCGTTCTGTACGGCAATTCCGTAGGTTGCGGCCGGTCCTGTCAGAGGTCCAATCACGCCCAGCTTAATGGTGCCGCCCTCAGCTCCTGCAGCCTCGCTTCCTGCTGCTTCACTTCCTGCCGCCTTCGTATCTGCTGCCGGTGCATCGCTGCCGCCGCCGCATGCAGTCAGGGACATTGCCATCATTGCTGCCAGACTTAATCCAATTGCTTTTTTCATAATAGTCTCCTCCTCGATTTCTGAAACAGCCCTCTCAAAAGTTCCAAAAGCTGTGCCATTCAAGCTGTCATAATTATAGTTGTAGCGTAAAATAATGTCAAGCACTTTTTCACATTAAATTGTTAATATGATGATATTTGCGCAAAAAAATCCCAAAGACGGATCTCTGCCGCCTGCAAAAAAGCCGGCAGCAAAAACAGCCGCATATTTCTCCGCTTTTCTGTTTCCAAAAGCAGAGGAATACACGGCTGCCTGTTTCTGACAACTGTATTAAAAAATCTCTATATGCTGTCTGGCCAGGGAATCGCCTGATTCTCCATGGTTTTATCCCGGAGCATCAGCTCCTCCACAGCGTCCTGTGCCGCCTTTCCCTCAAACAGCACCTGGTTTACCTGCTCGATAATCGGCATGGGAACCTGATATTTCTTTCCAAGAGCGCAGCCGGCCTTTGCCGAGTACACGCCCTCTACCACCATCTGAACCTCATCCATGGCCTCCTTCATGGAATAGCCCTTTCCGATCAGAATACCTGCCCTGCGGTTGCGGCTGTGCATACTGGCGCAGGTAACAATCAGATCTCCGATACCGGAAAGACCGCAGAAAGTTTCAAACCGTCCGCCCATGGCAATGCCCAGTTTTGCAATCTCGTAGATTCCCCTGGTAATCAAAGCAGCCTTTGTATTGTCCCCATACCCCAGACCGTCTGCAATACCAGCCGCCAGAGCAACTACATTCTTCAAAGCGCCGCCGATTTCAATTCCCTGAATATCCGGGCTTACATAAACGCGGAATACCGGGCTCATAAACACATTCTGAATGTACTCTGCCGTTTCCTTTTTTCCGGCTCCTGCCACGCAGGTGGTAGGCAGACCCCGGCTGACCTCCTCTGCATGGCTCGGCCCCGAAAGTACCGCAACCTCTGCCTGGGGAATTTCCTCTGTCAGAATGTCAGAGAGGGTCATAAGGGTAGATTCCTCAATTCCCTTTGCCACATTGACAATAATCTGTCCTTCTCTGCAGAACGGACGCATTTTTGCGGCTGTCTCCCGCACATAAACAGAGGGAACAGCTGTTACCAGCATATCCCGTCCTGTCATAGCCTGCTCCAGATCTGCCGTAAATTCCATGGAATCCGGAAGAACCAAATCAGGAAGTGTTTTCAGTTTTCTTGTTTTTTTCAGAGAATCAACCTCTGATTCAAACGCTGACCATACCGTAACGTGATGACCATTGTTGTGCAGCAGGGAAGCCAGGGCAATACCCCAGCTTCCTGATCCGATGATACCGATTTTTGCCATTTTGTCTCAGCCTTTCTTCTTTGCTCCGATTTTATTTTCTGTCCCGGCTAACAGACGTTTAATATTTGCATGATGACGCCATATTCCCAGACCGCCGATGATTACAGCCAGAATACAGAATTCCGGCACCTGGGCCGCGCCCAGTCCATAGCTTCCCTGTACGGCAAAATAGCTCATTCCCGCCATAAAAAGAATCATGACAAAAATAGACCCCAGAGAAACAAAACGGGTAATTGCCACAGTAGCCACAAAAACCACCAGACAAATCAGCATCCCGCCAGTCCAGGGAGGCCAGCAGCCCGGCTGATGCCGCAATGCCCTTTCCTCCCTTAAAGCCCATATAAAACGGGTAATTATGTCCGAGAATCACACCAAGTCCTGTATACAGCAGGTATACATACAGCATCTCCTGCTGGCCTGAATAAAGCATCCGGGTCAGCAGACATGCCAGAATCATCTTTCCTGCATCACCCAGAAATACAATAAGTCCGGCTTTCACCCCCATTACCCGCAGCACATTGGTGCTGCCGGCATTGCCGCTTCCATAATTCCGGATATCCATATTTTTTGACTTGCTGTACAGATAACCGGTTTGAAACAGACCAAATACATACCCCATTGCCAGACAGATTGCTCTTTCCATTTACTGCTCCTTTCCCGAACGCTCCCTGATAATAAACCGCAGAGCCGTGCCGCGGAATCCAAAGGATTCACGAATCTTATTTTCCAGATACCTTACATAGGAGAAATGCATCAGTTCCTTGTCATTTACAAAAATTACAAAGGTCGGCGGCTTCACTGCAACCTGAGTCATATAATAGAGCCGCAGACGCTTGCCCTTATCGGACGGCGGCTGCTGCATGGCCACAGCCTCGGTCATAATCTCGTTCAGAACTCCCGTTGCCACACGCAGGGTCTGGTTCTCGCGAACCATGTCAATCAGCTCGAACATTTTGTTCATGCGCTGTCCCGTCACAGCAGAAATAAACACCATTTCCGCATAAGGCATAAAGGAAAGCGTGTCGCGTATTTTCTTTGTGTGCTCGTAAATGGTCTTGTCATTTTTCTCAATGGCATCCCACTTATTCACAGCCACAATAATGCCCTTGCCGCGATCGTGGGCAATACCGGCAATCTTTGCATCCTGCTCGGTCACACCCTCTGTGGCATCAATTACAAGGATCACCACATCAGCCCGCTCTACGGCAGAAACCGTGCGGATAATGCTGTAACGCTCCAGATCCTCTTTGATTTTACTTTTTCTGCGCAGGCCTGCCGTATCAATAAATACATATTCGGTTCCGTTATGAACCACCTCGGTATCTACGGCATCTCTGGTTGTTCCTGCAATGTTGGAAACAATCACCCGGTTTTCACCCAGAAGCTTGTTGATAATGGAGGATTTTCCCACGTTGGGTTTTCCCACAATCGCAACTCTGGGGCGCTCGTCCTCTGTATCGTCCATCTGCTCTGCGCCAAAATGCTTGGTTACCTCATCCAGCAGATCTCCGATTCCCAGACGGGATGCTGCAGAAACAGCCACGGGATCTCCGATTCCCAGGTTGTAAAACTCATAGATGTCATTTCCAAACTTCTGGAAGCTGTCCACCTTATTGACAGCCAGAACAACCGGCTTTCCGGATTTTCTCAGCATATCTGCCACCTTGGAATCCGAATCCACCAGTCCCTGACGTACATCTACAATAAAAATAATTACATCTGCCGTATCAATGGCAATCTGTGCCTGTTCTCTCATCTGGGAGAGAATGATATCCTTGCTGTCCGGCTCAATACCGCCGGTATCAACCAGGGTAAAATTCATATTCAGCCAGGAACAGTCCGCATAAATCCGGTCTCTGGTTACGCCAGGCGTATCCTTTACAATCGAGATCGTCTCCCCTGCCAGCACATTAAACAGGGTGGACTTTCCCACGTTGGGGCGCCCTACTATGGCTACAATCGGTTTGCTCATACGTTATATCTCCTTTAATTCATATCCTTCATACTCAGTATCTTCTTCCAGTTCAAGACCCAGAACTGCACCTACCAGATCCTGTCCGCTTGATTTTACAATATGGATGGGAACTTGTAAAGCATTTTGAACCTGCTCCCTCGTCATGTCATCCAGGAAAGTCTCCTCTCCGCTTCGGAACATACAAACCGGAAGGAGAAGTCTGTCTCCCAGATCCTGTCCGGAAAGCTGCTTGACCAGATCCTGACCTGTAATCAGCCCGGCCACTGTAATCTGCTCTCCGAAAAACTCATTGCGGATAGGGAAGATCCGTATCTCCACCTGCGGATACTGCTTCATAATCCGTTCTGCCTGCTTTTCCAGATAAGGAGCTGCAAGAAGTCCTGTGGCAATGGAAATCCGCTCCGGTTCTGCCTCTCCTTCAAACTCCTCTTCCACCATGTGGAGAGCCTCCTGAACCTCCGTATCCAGAAGACGCAGCATCCCTACTCCGTTTTCCAGCTGCGGGAATCCGTCATACCGCTGGTTTTCCGGCAGTTCTCTTTCTGCAAGAATATAAAACTCATCGCTGGCATGGATAAAATGGATTCCGTGCTCCTGATAAATCCGCTTCTGCCATCCCTCAATAATCTCCAGAGCCGCCTGTGCCGACTCCCGGTCAAAGGCTTCCAGAGGATAAAGTCCCTGGCGGAATTTTGACAGACCCACGGGTACGACGGACACACTCTCCATGCAGGGAATGTACTTTGTCAAATCGCGAATCGTCTGATCCAGTTCTTTTCCGTCATTGATACCCGGACAAAGCACAATCTGTCCGTTCATGGGGATCCCCGCCTCAAACAAAGTATCAATTTTCTTCAGGGATTCTCCGGCAAACCGGTTGTGAAGCATCCTGCACCGCAGTTCCGGATTGGTCGTATGGACGGAAATATTGATGGGCGCCAGCTTAAACTGAATAATTCTCTGAATATCATGATCCTTCATATTGGTGAGCGTCACATAATTGCCCTGAAGGAAGGAAAGGCGGGAATCATCATCCTTAAAATAAAGCGTCTCCCGCATACCCGGAGGCATCTGGTCAATAAAACAGAAAATACACTGATTGGTACAGGACTTGTAATCGCTCATCAGACCATTTTCAAAGGTAATTCCCAAATCCTGGCAGTCGTTTTCCACCTCCAGCTCCCACTGTTCTCCATCCGGCTTCTCCACAAGAAGCGTCAGGGAAGGGCTGTCTACATAGTATTCATAATCAAAAATATCTTCGATCTCATTTCCGTTGACAGACAGGAGTCTGTCCCCCGGCTGAAGCTCCAGCGCATCGGCTATGGAGCCGGGATCTACGGACTTGATCGTATGGCCTTTCTTGTTCATATCTGTCTGTCCTCTCCTGTTTCTTGATTCATTCTAACATTTTTTGTCAGATATAGCAATGCCTGTCCCTTTTGTATTTTTTTCAGAAAAACCCTCCTTGCTATTGACTGGGGCCTTTCTGCAATGGTATAAATGAAGTGTATTGAACAAACAGTTCACCACCTTATGATAAAGGAGTCATTATTCATGGCTAATAATTACGTTTTTAACGACATTTTACCAGTTGCACCTTTGAAGATTGCCGCCCTGGAAAGCTGCCGGGAGCTGGCTCAGAAGGTCAATAACCACATTGTGGAATTCCGCAGAAATGATACGGAGGAGCTGATTCGCCGCAAGCAGGATCTGAACTACCGGGGATATGACGTGGATTCCTATCTTTTAGACTGCAAGTGTCCCCGTTTCGGTTCCGGTGAAGCCAAGGCTGTTATCAATGAATCCGTGCGGGGCGCTGATCTGTTTGCCATGGTAGATGTAACCAACTACAGTATTCCTTATACCATGTGCGGTTATACCAACCATATGTCCCCGGATGATCACTTCCAGAATCTGAAGCGGATCATCGGCGCCTCTGTAGCTACCGCCCACCGGGTCAATGTTATCATGCCCTTCTTATATGAGGGACGTCAGCACAAGAGAAGCAAGAGAGAATCCTTAGACTGCGCTATGGCTCTTCAGGAACTGATTCATATGGGCGTGTCCAACATCATCACCTTTGATGCCCACGATCCCCGGGTACAGAATGCCATTCCCTTAAACGGCTTTGACAACTTTATGCCCACCTATCAGTTTATCAAGGCTCTTTTCCGCCATGATAAAGACCTGAAAATTGACAAAGAGCATCTGATGGTTATCAGCCCGGACGAGGGCGCCATGAACCGCGCCGTATACCTGGCAAACAACTTGAGCGTCGATATGGGTATGTTCTACAAGCGCCGCGACTACTCCAGAGTGGTAGACGGACGCAATCCCATTGTTGCTCATGAATTCCTTGGTTCCTCTGTAGAAGGAAAGACCGTTCTGATTATCGATGACATGATCTCTTCCGGAGAAAGCATGCTGGATACCGCAAAGGAATTAAAGGAGCGCAAGGCTTCCAAGGTCATCGTCTGCTGCACCTTTGGTCTGTTTACCAACGGACTGGAGAAATTTGACGAGTTCTATGAAAAAGGTTACATTGACTATGTCATTACAACCAACCTGAACTATCGTCCGAAAGAGCTTTTGGATCGGGCGTGGTATCTGGAGGCAGATATGAGCAAATACATTGCCGCCATTGTCAACTCCTTCAACCACGATGTTTCCATTGGAAAGGCTCTGTCTCCCACTGCCAAGCTTCAGAATCTGGTACAGAAGTATCAGGCCGGCAGATGCGAATAATTCCGGACAATCGGAAAATAAAAAGCACATTTCCTATGAAAGAAAAAGAGGCTGTTTTCACAGTCCCTTTTTTGATCCCCTGTTATTTTCCAAGACGCGCCTTTAACTCTGCCAGTCTCTCTGATGCAGAGGAGGAAGCCGTCCCGTATTTTTTCAGTACATCTTCACCGGAATCCGGAAGCGGTTTCTCCAGACTGGACAGGGCCTCCGCCTCTGCCCGCTCGTTTGCCGCCCGCTCTGCCAGCTTGTCAAAACGGGAAAATGCGTTTTCTGAAGATACCTTCTGCACCTTTGACACAGATTTTGCCGCCTCTGCATTTGCAAAATCCGCCTTGATCTCATTGGCTCTTGCCTTCATCTCGTTGATATCCCGGGCCATGTCATTGAGTTTTCTGCGCATGGCATCCGCATCGGCCACTGCCGTCTTAACCCGCTCCGTCCAGTCCGCAATCAATGCTTCATACTCTGCCGCTTTTTCCAGGGCAATTTCTGCTGAAGCGTCATCTCCTGCCAAAACTGCATTCTCTGCCGCCTTTTCATACTGGGCATGTTTTTTCTCATACTCCTCAAGGGTGTTTTTTGCGCTGGTTTCTCCTGCAATGACTTTAGCCGCCGCTGCCTTGACTTTGGCATATTCCACAGACGCGTCAGCAATTGTCTGGTTAATGGCCTCCCGGGGATCCTCCAGACTGTCCATGAGAGCGTTTGCCTTGCTGCGGGTAATAAATGCGATTCTGTCCAATAATCCCATACTTATTCCTCTCCTTTATATTTTTCCAATACACTTTCTGCCATATCCTCTACAGGTGTATTTAAAATTTCTTTTGTTGTTTCCGCCTTCTGCTTTTCATAGGAAGTTTTGTAAATCAGGAACCGGATACCCAGAAACAGTACAGCCGCCACTCCAAAAACAATCACCCATATCAGCACCAGCTGCTTTGTGGTCCGTCCTGTTTTCATCATTGCTTCTCCTGCTTTCTGAAAACTGGCGGCAAAAAATGCCTCATCCGACATATCGGAGGTGTAGTTTGCGTCAATATAATCCAGGAGAATCTCTCCGGCCTCCTCATCCAGAACGCTTTTTGCGGCACTTCCGGCCCAGTAATAAGTGGCATAGACCGAGGGACTGCTCTCCATAAAGCAGACAATCACATGCCCCTCATCGGAAAACAGCTTCTGATACTTTTCCTTCAGAGCCTGCTCAAACTCTGCTGAATCCGGTCTTGGATCCCCGTTTATATTGTCCGTAATCCAAAGATAGGGCTGAACTCCTGTTGCCTCATAAAAGCTCTTCAGTCCCTTTTCCAGAGCGGCCTTGTCATGAATCCAGTCCAACTCATCCTCATACCAGGTATCTGAGAGCCGGACATACTGGCTTCCCAGCTTTGTCCGCTCTATGGTACTGGTCTGAATACTGCTCTTTCCCCCGCTTCCGCCAAAAAAGGAAAATATCAGAATCAGGATCAGAAGAAGCCATGGAAGTCCTCCTAAAAATACATAGGAAAAGGGACTCCGGTACACTGTCGGCGGACGCCGTCTGCCAAAAGACGGTCCATAGAAGCTGCCTCCATAATAAGGGCGGTGATATCCTCCGCCATAGCTCCTGCCGCCGGAATATCCCCGATTACTGCCTGTACTGCCCCTTGCGCCTCCCCGGCTGGAACCGTAATGGAAATGACCTCCGCCGCCTCCATGACTGCCGCCGCTTCCGCCTCCGCCTCTTCCCATAAGCAAATACCTCCCTGCTGAAAAGCGTTATATTTACAGAAAATTTTAAAATATATCAAAATTAATGTATTTCTATGATTATACTTGGATATTATTCAAAAATCAATCCTTTATTTCTGGCGTTTTTCTTAATTTTCAACCATTCAGCCTGCGAGGATTCAGACGCCCAACGCCTGCCGCTTTCATATGTCAACCCCTCAGATTCCCCGGTTATCTACCAGAAGCATATTCAGCCTCTGCCACCGCTGCAGTTCTTCTCTTGTGATCAAAAGTCTCTTCTTCAGCTCCTCGGTATTTTCCTGAGGAGTCAGCGTTACCAGACACCTGAATGCACATGGCATCAGATCGGCGCTGGAAATACCGCAAAGAAGCCCGTCTGTGGCCTCCCGAAATTCCAGGGGATTAAAAATATACAGGAGATCCTCCTCCAGGGAATTGTACTGATTTACGAAAGAAAACCGAATCAGCATATCACTGTAAACCACTCTGCCTGTATAGTAGATATCGCTGCTTTGTCCATAAGGATTGCTGGAGCGAATCGAAAGAGCGGCGTGATAATTTCCCGGGGCATCCTCCTCCTCCCGAATATCAATCAGCCCGTTTTTTAATCGCTGATACCGGCCGTCATAAAAATAAAAATACAGCCTTTTTGCACGAAAGAACGGGCTCATACCGCTGTATGCGGAAGGAAGGGGCTGCACAGGCTCCTGCTCCTCCTGAACATCTAAAAGCTGTCCGGGACTGACCTGAAGGACCCTCGCAATCTCTCCCAGCGTTTCAATATCCATGGCAATTTCTCCGTTTTCATACTTGCTTACACTGGCTCTGCTTTTATGGATCCTGTCCGCCAGCTGCTGAAGGGTCATGGACTTCATTTTCCGGTACATCCGGATGCGTTCTCCTGTCTGTTTGCTGTAGGCACTCACTCTGCTTTTCCCTCTCTCTCCTGGATTTGTGTTTCTATTTTCATATTTTTTCTGATTGCCGCTGTTTTTCTGTGTTTCCTATAAATATACACAAAAAGCAAATTATCCTATTTTTCAGACTATTATACCGGATAAATCCGCATTTTTCCAGTATGGTTCAACTTTTTTCTGAAAAAGTTTCATAAGATGAAATTTTTAAAATTTGCCTTTTCCTGGAATTCCTTTATAATAGGCAGGGCAGATATGCAGAATCTGTGTAATATTGACAGCAAAGGGGTTTGCAAACATGAACAAAAAGAAAAAAAGTAATTTTACAGGATCTCTTGGATTTGTACTGGCTGCAGCAGGAAGCGCCGTTGGCGTTGGAAACATCTGGCGTTTTCCCTATCTGGCTGCAAAAGACGGGGGAGGCCTGTTTTTGCTCGTTTATCTTGGTCTTGTCGTAACCTTCGGCTTCACCCTTCTTGTTACGGATGTCGCCATTGGAAGAAGGACAAAAGAAAATGCGCTTCACGCCTTTGAAACCATGAATCAGAAATGGAAATTTCTCGGATATCTGACCTTCCTGGTTCCTGCGCTTATTATGACCTATTACTCCGTTATCGGCGGATGGATTTTAAAATATCTGGTTACCTTTTTCAGCGGAAACGGCCGGGCTGCAGCCGCTGACGGATATTTTACTTCCTTTATTACGTCAAAGGCTTCACCCATTGTATTTATGCTGATTTTCCTTTCTCTGACTGCACTGATCGTATACCGGGGAGTCGAAAAGGGAATTGAACGTTTTTCCAGAATTGTGATGCCCGGACTGCTTCTTATGGTGGTTGGAATCGGACTTTTCTCACTTACCCTCTCCCATGAAGGCGCTGACGGAGTGGTCCGTACCGGTCTGGATGGACTGGCCGTTTATCTGATTCCCAATTTTGAAGGACTGACTCCCGGACGTTTCCTGGAGATTCTTCTGGATGCCATGAGCCAGCTGTTCTTCTCGCTCAGCGTATCCATGGGCATTATGATCACCTACGGCTCCTATGTAAAAAAAGAAATTGATTTAAGCCGTTCCTTAAGTCAAATCGAAATTTTTGATACTGTGGTTGCCTTTTTAGCCGGACTGATGATCATCCCTGCTGTCTTTGTTTTTTTCGGCACAGAGGGAATGGCTTCCGGCCCCAGCCTGATGTTTGTATCACTGCCAAAGGTTTTTGAAGCAATGGGATTTGCCGGCGGCATTCTGGGCCTTGTTTTTTTCCTGATGGTTCTGTTCGCTGCTCTGACCTCTTCCGTATCGATTATGGAAACCCTGGTAGCCAACTGCATGGATATTTTTCATACCTCAAGAAAAAAAATGAGCCTGGTGATCAGCCTTGTTTCTGCAGCCGCTTCTGTTGTAATCTGTCTGGGATATAATGTCTTTTATTTTGAACTGAAGCTTCCCAACGGGGCAACAGCCCAGCTTCTGGATCTTATGGATTATATCAGCAACAGCTTCCTGATGCCGTTTATTTCTCTTCTCACCTGTATCTTTGTGGGATGGGTTATGAAGCCGGAATGGATCTGTGAGGAAATGGAGGCCAGCGGTCACCCCTTCCGAAGAAAAAAGATGTATTCTTTTACGATTCGCTATGTGACACCGGTTATGATGACCGTTCTTTTTCTCCAGTCCACAGGACTTTTTGAATTGTTGTAAAGCCATTGTTTTATTTTATCAAAAAGGAGGGCTTCCCTATGGGGCCCTCCCTTTTCCTGTCCGTCTGCAGCAGGGTAAGCCCGGCGCTTACGGAGTGGTGATTTTTTCTGCCAGCTTCAAAAGCAGATCCACGATTTTCTCCATGGACTGAATGCAGATATACTCGTATCTTCCATGGAAATTGTGCCCTCCGGTACACAGATTCGGACAGGGCAGTCCCTTAAAGGACAGTCTTGCTCCGTCTGTGCCTCCGCGAATCGGACGAATGATCGGCTGAATGCCCAGCTCGCCCATTGCTTCCTTTGCCGTTTCAATCAATTCAAAATGTGGTTTGATCTTTTCCAGCATATTGTAATAGCTGTCCTTTAAGGTAAGCTCTGCGGTATTGCTGCCGTATTTGGCATTTAAATAAGCCACGGCCTGCTCCATCAGCGCTTTCTTTTCCTCAAATTTTGTCCGGTCATGATCGCGGATAAGGTATTTCATGGTACAGGACTCCACAGTTCCTTTCATATCGTCCAAATGGAAAAATCCCTCATATCCATCTGTGCATGCAGGATTTTCAAATACAGGAAGAAGAGACTGCAGCTCCATGCCCATTAAAATGGCGTTTTTCATTTTTCCGCGGGCTGTGCCTGTGTGAATGCTTACACCGTGAATGGTAATAAAAGCAGATGCGGCATTGAAGTTCTCATATTCCAGCTCGCCCAGAGCTCCGCCGTCTACGGTATAGGCAATATCTGCTCCAAAGCCTTCCACATCAAAGAAATCACTTCCCCGTCCAACCTCTTCGTCCGGAGTAAAGGCAACGCATATTTTTCCGTGCTTCCGTTCCGGATGGGCCATCAGATAAGCAGCCATTTCCATAATTTCGGCAACACCGGCTTTATCATCAGCCCCTAACAGTGTGGTTCCGTCTGTCGTAATCAGATCCTGGCCTGCATAATCTGCCAGCTCCTCATAATCCTCCGGCCCCATGGAAATTCCCAGTTCCCGATTCATTACAATCCGGCCGCCGTCATAATTTCTGATAATCTGCGGTTTAATGTCTGCTCCCGGACTGGCAGGCGCCGTATCCATGTGGGAAATAAAGCCAAGAACAGGAAGCTCTGCCTTCGCTGCCTCTCCCTCCAGATTTGACGGAATTTCTCCGTATACATAGCCCCAGGAATCCATCCTTACGTTTGAAAGTCCCATGGCCTCCAGCTCAGCCTTTAACATCCTTCCAAGATTCTTCTGCTTTTCCGTGCTGGGAAAAGCCTCCTGATCATCTTTAGACTGAGTGTCTACGGACACATACCTTAAAAATCGTTCTGTTACTGATGACATTTCCATTCTGTCTCCCTTCTGTTGTCTGATTTGTTTTTCTTTTTTATTCCTTCTCCGTATCGTCGATAATCTGTCCGCCTTCCACATGGGGACGTATCAGCTGCTCCAGAGAATATTTCCACAGAGCTTTTGACCCTAAAGCCGTTGTCTTATTCCGGTTGAGAATTCCGCTGAGATGTACCTGCTTTTCCTTCCACATTTTTCCGTTGGTCGCTGCATTCAGCATCGTCGGCTGGATATTGTCCATAGTATGGGCAAATAATGCCTCCGGGGAGGTGCCTTCCTCAAATTCATCCCACAGACTGCGGAACTTATCCCGCTGATCCTCCGGGAGAATTGAGAAAATCCGGTCAGCTGCCCGAAGCTCCCTTTCCCTCTGGGTTTTCTTTCCTTCCTCGTCATAGGCAAAGGTATCTCCTGCATCAATTTCCACCAGATCGTGGATCAGCAGCATAGAAATGGTTTTCAATACATCAATCGGCTCATTGGAATATTCACTGAGCAAAAGCGTCATTACTGCCATATGCCAGGCATGCTGGGAATCGTCCTCTCTCTGAGTCCCGTTTGTCAGAAGCGTCTGCCGAAGAATCTGTTTTTCTTTATCAATTTCCCGGCAGAATTCCATCTGGCGGGAAAGCCGCTCATCCTTATCCATCTTTTCTCTCTTTCCTGCGTTCAGCCGTGAGTGACCGCATATTCTTTACATTAGTTTACATAATTAAATTATGTAAACTTTTTATTTTTCCAGTCTGTTTCAGCGATTGGCCAGTTCCTGCGTAATCTCTTCCCAGGTTACCCCTTTCTCTGCCATTAATACCATAACGTGGTACAGAAAATCTGAAATCTCGTACTTGACTTCCTCCGGATCCGGATTCTTTGCTGCAATGACAATCTCCGTAGCTTCCTCTCCTACCTTCTTGAGAATTTTATCAATTCCCTTATCAAACAGATAATTGGTGTAGGATCCTTCCTTCGGATGAAGCTTTCTGTCCTGAATCACTGCAAACACATCCTCAAAAACCTTCAGAGGATTGGCTGTCTGATATTCCTTTTGGGCCAGAGTCTGGAAAAAGCAGCTGCGGCTTCCTGTATGACAGGCGGCTCCAATCTGGTGAACCTTTGCCAGAAGAGTGTCATTATCACAGTCCAGAAACAGAGCCTTCACATACTGAAAATGACCGGAGGTTTCTCCTTTTTCCCACTGGCTCTGGCGGCTCCGGCTGAAATAATGCATCTTTCCGGTGCGAAGAGTATCCTCGAAGGCCTGCTCGTTCATATAAGCCAGCATAAGCACCTCGGATGTTTTGTAATCCTGAACAATGACTGGAATCAGGCCGTCCTGATTGGTCCGGAACTGACTCCACGGTATCTGGCTTTTTAAAATATCAACCGAAATCCCCTGCTCTGACAGTTTCTGCTTTTGCTTCATGTACCAGCCGCTTTCCGGCTCCCCGGCCGGATAAATCACGCCTTCTATATTGTTTTGCTTCAAAAGCTCTGCCTCATCCCCGTCCGTCTTACCGGTCAGAATCAGAAACGGTACCAGAGCCTCTTCTGCTGACTCTGTCCCGCCTGCCAGAAATACCTGCTTTTCTGCCAGAATCTTTCCGGCGCCCAGCAGGCAAAATTCCTGAACCCGCTTCATCTGATCTGCTGCTGACAGAAAAACTGCAATTTTTTCTGTTCCAAACCGATCTGCTGCTTCCTTGATTAAATCAATGTTGTCCTCGTTTCCTCCATCCAGAAATACTGCCTCTGCGCCTGCATAGAGATATTTCTTTACATCCTCCAGACGTTTGATCCTCCCTCCGAGAAAAACGGGAATATCAAGAACCCGCACTGCCTCTTTGACTGCGCCAATCGTTTTCTCATGTTCTTCATCCGATTCTGACAGATCAAACACGCAAAGTCCGTCTAAACCGTTGTGGCTGCAGGCTTCTGCAAAGGAAAGAAAGGAAAGCTCTTCGCCGCTTCCATGGACAAAGCCTTCTCCCGGAACCGGCAGCACCGCCTTTTGATTCCGGCAGCCTACTGCTGCCATCAGATATTTATCACCTGCCATATGATTTTCCTCCTTACTGGAATCTGGCCACCGCATCCGGAAGGCTGATTCGTTTTTCATAAAGGGCTTTTCCGATAATCACACCTGGAATCCCGTTTTCGCTGAGGGTTTCCAGATCCTTCACAGAGGACACGCCGCCGGAAGCAATCACATCCAGCCCCGTTTTTTCTGCCAGCATCCTGGTATAGGGAATATTGGGGCCTGTCAGCGTTCCGTCCCTGGATATGTCCGTGTATACAATATGACGGACTCCGTACTCTTTCATTTTCATACAAAGCTCCAGCGCAGTTACGGAACTGGTTTTCTCCCAGCCGGCCACCGCTGCCATTCCGTCTTTTGCATCTACTCCTGCCACGATCCGCTCCGGCCCAAAGGTTTCCACCAGTTCCCGCATAAATTCCGGATGCTCTGCTGCCTTTGTGCCGATGATACACCGGGAGATGCCCAAATCAAGCATTGCCCGCACATCCTCTGCGCTTCGGATTCCGCCGCCTAACTGAACCGGAACAGAAACCTGCTCCAGAACAGCCCGGATTGCCGGTGCATTGACGGAATGACCGGCCAGAGCGCCGTCTAAATCCACCAGATGAAGAAAGGTCGCTCCCTGGCTGACCCACAGCTTTGCCATATCAGCCGGGGTATCGGAGTAAACTGTAATATTATCAAAAAGTCCCTTTGTAAGGCGGACACACTTTCCATCCTTCATATCAATCGCCGGATATAACTGCATGACTTTTCACCCTTTCTCTCAGAGTACCCCTTTGGTAGACAGAACATCTGTAATTCTGCTATCCAGCCGGGTTGCGCTGTCCAAGGCCTTGGCAAAGGCCTTAAAGGCGCCCTCTATTATATGATGATTGTTGCTTCCGCTCAGCTGTTTTATGTGGAGATTCATCTCTGCTCCATAAGAAACCGCATAAAAGAATTCCCGGATCATTTCTGTCTCCAGATCTCCGACGAACTCCCGATCCAGCTTCAAATCATATACCAGATAGGGCCGTCCGCACAGATCCAGGGCGCAGAGAATCAAAGCCTCATCCATGGGAAGAATCATAGAGCCGTAGCGCACCATTCCCTTTTTATCTCCCACTGCCTCCTTAATCGCTCTGCCCAGTACGATTCCTGTGTCTTCAATGGTATGGTGGGTATCCACCTGCAGATCTCCCTCCACGAAAAGGCTGAGATCAAACAGGCCGTGGCGGGCAAAGCCCTCCAGCATATGGTCAAAAAAACCGATTCCCGTATGGATATCTCCTTTCCCGGTACCGTCCAGACAAAGGCTCAGACGTATCTTTGTTTCTTTTGTGGTTCGTTCCATCACTGCAGTGCGTTTCATAGCTCCTCCTTCTATTCAAAACGGACACGAATGGAATTGGCATGGGCTGTCAGATGTTCTGCCTCTGCAAATGCCTCAATATCCTTATGAATGGGTTCCAGAGCCTCCCTGGAATAGTAAATAATGCTGGATTTCTTAATATAGTCGTCTACCCCCAGAGGTGAGAAGAATTTTGCAGTTCCATTCGTCGGAAGAACATGGTTCGGACCTGCAAAATAATCTCCCAGAGGCTCAGAGCTGTACTCGCCCATAAAAATAGCTCCTGCATTCTGAATTTTAGTCATAACCTCAAAGGGATTCCGGGTCACAATTTCCAGATGCTCCGATGCAATCTCATTGGCTGTGGAAATGGCATCCTCCATGGAATCGGCAACCAGAATATATCCGTAGTTTTCCAGGGATTTCTCCAGAATATCCTTTCTGGAAAGAGTCTGGAGGAAAATGTCAATCTGGCGGGCCACTTCTTCTGCCAGTTCCATACTGGTGGTCACCAGAATTGCACTGGCCAGCTCATCATGCTCTGCCTGAGACAGCAGATCCGCTGCCACATACCGGGGATTGGCCGTTTCATCTGCCAGAACAAGAATCTCGCTGGGACCGGCAATGCTGTCAATACTCACATGACCATACACAGCCTTCTTTGCCAGAGCTACAAAAATATTGCCCGGCCCTACGATTTTATTGACGCGGGGAATGGATTCCGTACCAAAAGCAAGAGCTGCCACTGCCTGTGCCCCTCCGGCCTTGTATACCTCGGTAGCTCCCGCCAGGCGGGCGGCAATCAGTGTAACCGGATTGACCTTTCCGTTTTTATCCGGAGGCGTTACCATGACAATTCTCGGAACTCCTGCAACCTCTGCCGGAATAATATTCATCAAAACAGAAGACGGATAAGCTGCCTTTCCGCCTGGAACATAGACGCCCACACTGGAAAGAGGCGTTACCTTCTGTCCTAACAGGGTTCCGTCCGGGCGGGAATCAAACCAGCTGTACTGCTTCTGTTTTTCGTGATATTCCCGAATATTTTTCATAGCCCGCTTCATAACGGTCAGAAGCCCCGGCTCCACCTGGGCCATAGCCTCCTGAATCTCCATATCCGTAACACGGATATTGGAGCTGTTTAAATCTGCCCCGTCAAATTTTTTTGTATAGGCAAACAGAGCCTGATCTCTGTTTTTTCTTACATCCTCTACAATTTCCTGCACTGTGCTTTCATAGGCAGTATAGTTGTTCGGATCCCGCTTTAACAAATCAGCCAGAAGATTTTTTCTGGTTTCTTCATTCAGTCGAACGATTCTCATGATATTTTCTCCCTTTCTCCGCCTGGCAGGATGCATTTCACAACAGCACCCGCAGCGGGCTGTTTCTCTTAAGAATGACCGTCTACCGGTTCTGAATCAGGGGGCGAAGCTGCTGAATCAGTCTGGTGATCCGCTCATCTTCCATTTTCATACTAACCTGATTGACTACCATGCGGGCTGACAGGGGACAAACCTCCTCCAGTACGCTTAACCCGTTCTCCCGAAGGGTCGATCCTGTTTCCACAATATCCACGATTACTTCAGAAAGCCCTACAATCGGCGCCAGCTCTATGGAACCGCCCAGCTTGATAATCTCCACTGTCTGATGCTTTTTATTATAAAAATAATCTTTTGCAATAGCCGGATATTTTGTTGCCACACGGATCTGCTCATGGTTATTCAGATACGCCCGGGCAGATTCCGGTCCGCAGACGCACATCCTGCACTGTCCCATTTTCAGGTCCAGAACCTCATACAGCTTTCTGCCTTCCTCCAGAAGCGTATCCTTTCCCACAACTCCGATATCAGCAGCTCCGTACTCCACATAAGTAGGCACATCGCCTGCCTTGGCCAGAAAAAACCGGAATCCCAGCTCCTCATTGGTAAAAATCAGCTTTCTGGAGGTTTTATCCTTCATTTCCTCACAGGTAATTCCAATCTGTTCAAAAAGAGCCAGAGTCTTATCTGCCAGCCGTCCCTTAGCCAGCGCAAAGGTCAGATATCTCACGGGTGTGCCACCTCCTTTTTCTCAACAGGAGTCAGTTCCTGCCCGGACAGACGTTTCCTCTGTCCCGTTTCCAGATTCACTTCCAGAACCTCTTTCTCTCCGTCAGATAAAAACAGAATACGTCCGATTCCCTGAGCTGCCGCCCACTCCTCGTAGGCTTCCGCCGGCTTTCCGTCTTTCCTGCACACCATCTGCAGGGTTTCTCCCCGGCTTCTAAGACTGCAGGCCAGAGGAATGGCTTTCATAGCCGCATCCGGCTCATAAACAAGAGCCGTGCAGACGGAAGAAACAGGAACCTGGATTTTCTGGCGGGACAGCGCCAGCATCAGCTGGTCCACCACAATGGCAAAGCCCACAGCCGGAGCCTTTTTCCCGAACTGCTCCAAAAGACGGTCATAACGTCCTCCTGTTACAATATACTCTCCCGTTCCATAGGTATAGGCCTTAAAAATAATGCCGGTATAGTAGGAATATTTGCTCAGCATCCCCAGATCATAAGAAACATAGTCTCCCAGACCGTAAGCATCCACCAGCTCCTGAACCCGCTCTAACCGGTCAATGGCCTGAAGCGCGCGGGGATTGGAGGTCATGGTTCTTGCAGCGCGAATCTGATCAATGTCTCCAAACAGCTCCGGAAGCTTTAAAAACAGCTGCTTTTGCTCCTGAGTCATCGTCTGCTCAGACAAAAGCTCCTCCACACCGAAATAATTTTTATTTTCAATAAGAATACGAAGCTTTTCCCTGGTTTCCTCGTCCATCCCGGCTTCCTCTGTCAGACTCCGGTAAAACTCTACCTGCCCCAGCTCCACCTGGAATTCTGTCAGTCCGGCCTCTTTCAGAGACTGGATGACCATGGCGATCATTTCCGCATCTGCCTGACAGGTATCGTCGCCAATCAGCTCGACTCCTGTCTGGGTTGCTTCCTTTAACCTCCCCTGGTAACTGGAGCTGTTGATAAAGGAAGGCCCCACATAGCACAGGCGGATGGGATTTTCCTCTTCCATAAAATATTTAGCAGCACACCGGGCAATGGACGGCGTCATATCCGGCCGAAGCACCAGCGTATTGTTGTCCCGGTCAAAGAACTTGTACATTTCCTGGGATTTGACGCTTCCCCTCTCCTTACGGAAAATATCAAAATATTCAAACACAGGTGTCTCAATGGCTTCATAGCCATACAGGCGGAACACCTGAAGAATTTTCTCCTGAACCGCCAGTTTCCTGGCACATTCCGGTCCATAGATATCCCGGACACCCTCCGGGGTATGAAGCAGCTGATGATTCATAAATACTCCTTTCCCTCCCGAAATTCACAGATTACCATTTACTTTCACACGGTAGAGTGATAATTGAATAACGTGGTTACTATTATAGGAGATGGAATCTGAATTGTCAATCAACAATGACCAGATTGGGATAAATTTTCTCAATCCTTTCATCCGGAAAATGCTCATCCAGCGACTCTGCCGTTTTCTGCCACAAAGCACCTGCCGGCTCTTCTCCCGCCTGTCTCTGGGTATACCGCGCCAGAACCATTCCTGACAGCAGCATATTGTAAAGCATAAAAACAATCAAAAGATTGGTTACGATTTTCCCGGCCTTTACCGGTATTTTTTCAATCCAGCGGGAAAGAACCGGATAAATCCCTTTCAGCCATACTACAGCTACAATTCCCCAGAAAAAACAGTACAGCAGATTGATTCTGCCTCCAAGGTTAAAGGGTATCTCGCTGTAATCCCAGAATATCGTTCCAAAAACAAGTTCTGTAAATACGCTGCAGAAATACTCATAAGCGCCTCCAAGAACAGTACCTGCCAGGAAAATATGACGGTCTGCCGTATTTCTGACCCGGTAAAGCACAGCAGTCAGCATGACACAGCCCAGCCCCCAGACAATGCTGAACGGGCCGTAAACCACGCTGCTCCGGCTCATAAGAACCCCGGCGGTGTAATATACAAAAACAGTCTCTACCACATCTCCTAAAAACGCGCCGATAAAAAACAAAGAAACCAGCTTGTAAAAGCTGCATCCGTATCCGAACACAAAGGCCTCTGCCACACGGCTGCGGGCCTTCTCCCGCTTCTGCTCCTCTCTCAGATTTTTTAAAGAGATATTGGGATAAGCCTTCATCATACGCCGCTGAATCCTGCGGGCAATCCTGCTGTTTAAAAATACAGACAGCTCCAGAAGCTTTCTGCGGACAGGCCCCGCCGCCTGTCGTGAGGAGACCTCTAAAAGCTCCTCCGGCGTAATTTCCCTGCGCAGCTCCTGGCGCAGCTCCAGAATCGCCCCCGCACTTCCCAGAGCATCTGCTGCCAGAGACAGGGTCAGAATCCAGAGAAGAACCACCCCCACAGGATGAGGAATCAGTCCCACTGCAGCCAGCAAAAGAGCGTTAAGCCCCTTGATCATCAGGACAGCTCCCAGTCCCCATATTGCTGAATAGGTCAGACAAACATATCCGTCCAGATGGAATCTGTGACCGGAATAATCCCACCATTTCCGGTGAAAAATCCGTTCAATCAATCTTCCTGACCAGTATTCCAGAAAACTGGCCAGCACAGCTCCTCCCAGAAACAGGAAAACAGGACGATCCTTCAGTTCCGGAAGAAACAGGGCAAACGCTGCAGCAGAAAAACCATACAGCATACAAAACGGAGCATTTAAAATTCCCCTGTTTACAAAGGTTTTCCGCCGCAGTGCAGCCAGACAGACCTCCAGACACCATCCAAAAAAGGAATACAGGTAAATCAGCCACAAAAGTTCATATCCGGTCATATACGATCCACACCCTTTCTGCGGAATTTTCTGATCTCATTTTACATTTATAATACAGGTTCGTCAATCATTTTGCCAAAAGGGTAAATTCGCGCCTATATATAAGTATTTTTAATAAATAAGACTGATTGTATTACATGTGTAATATATGATACACTATTAAGGTATGCTATTTACATATTATATGGAGGACATGATACATGGGCGGATTTTTTGGAGTTGTCTCAAGAAATGACTGTGTTATGGATTTATTTTTTGGTACGGATTATCATTCCCATCTGGGAACACGGCGGGGAGGCATGGCGGTTTACGGGCCGTCCGGATTCCAGCGGAGTATCCACAATATTGAAAATTCTCCGTTTAGAACAAAATTTGAACGCGATGTGGAAGAGCTGAAAGGAAATTCCGGAATCGGTTCTATTTCTGATAATGAACCTCAGCCCCTTCTGATTCAGTCCCACCTGGGCAGCTATGCCATTGTAACTGTGGGAAAAATCAACAATGAAGAGGAGCTGGTGAAGCTTGCTTTTGAAAATGGCCATATTCACTTTATGGAAATGAGCGGAGGACGGATCAACGCCAGCGAGCTGACCGCAGCCATCATCAACCAGAAGCAGAGCCTGGTGGAGGGCCTTGTTTATGCCCAGGAGATGATCAAGGGATCTATGACGATTCTCCTGCTGACACCGGAGGGAATCTATGCTTCCCGCGACCGGTACGGACGGACTCCTGTTGTTGTTGGCAAAAAGGAGGATGCCTGCTGCGTTTCCTTTGAAAGCTTTGCATATATCAATCTGGGTTATCACGACTGCTATGAACTTGGTCCGGGCGAGGTTGTTCTGGTCAATACGGAAGGCGTACAGTCTTTAAGCGCCCCCCGCAGAGAGATGAAAAAGTGTTCCTTTTTATGGGTTTACTACGGCTACCCCACCTCCAGCTATGAGGGAGTCAATGTGGAGCAGATGCGTTACAACTGCGGACGGATTCTGGCTGACCGGGATCTGGGCTGCAAGGGCGGCTGCGCAGGATGTCCGGGGCACAGCCAGTCAGCGGACAACAGCAAAGAAGAGACCATTCACCCGGATATTGTGGCCGGAGTTCCCGATTCCGGCATTGCCCACGCTATCGGCTATGCCAATGAATCCGGCATTCCCTTTGCCCGTCCCTTTATTAAATACACACCAACCTGGCCCCGTTCCTTTATGCCTCAGAACCAGAGTCAGCGTAACCTGATTGCGAAAATGAAGCTGATTCCGGTCGATGCCCTGATTCGTGACAAGAGTCTTCTCCTGATTGACGACTCCATTGTCCGCGGCACCCAGTTGGGAGAAACAACAGAATTTCTGTACCAGAGCGGAGCCCGCGAGGTTCATATCCGTCCGGCCTGTCCGCCCCTTCTCTTCGGCTGCAAATACTTGAACTTCTCCCGCTCCAATTCGGATCTGGATTTGATCACCCGCCGGATTATCCGTGAACGGGAAGGAGACCATGTCTCTGCAGAGCTGCTGGCTGATTACGCAGATCCGGACAGCCAGAACTATAAAGAAATGGTCGAGGAGATCCGCAGACGCCTGAACTTTACCTCCTTAAAATTCCATCGTCTGGACGATCTGATTGAATCCATCGGACTTCCCAGAGAAAAACTCTGCACCTACTGCTGGGATGGAAAAGAATAAAATACAGGACATAATTTCCTATGGAAGAAAAAAAGCACGGCCCGCAGAAAATATTTTGCGGTCGTGCTTTTTTGATGCAGTCAGTGTTTCAACCCTTTTTTATCGATCGTTCGTCAGCTTTAAACGATCCAGTGCAAAGAAGATCAGGCTCAGAGCCATTCCTACCACACAGGCCAGTACCATGCCCGTCAGCTGGATATTGCCGATTTTAATGGCAATACCGGACAGACCGGTAACAAAAATTACAGAGGTCAGCGCCTGGTTTCTTGATTTTCCGTAATCCACCTTGGAATCCACTAAAATCCGCAGGCCTGAGGTACCAATCATACCGTACAGCAGGAAAGAAATTCCTCCGATAACCGGACCGGGAATCGTGCTGATCAGCGTAGACAGTTTTCCCATAAAGGAACAGATAATGGACAGTACAGCTGCGCCTGCGATAACTCTGACACTGTATACTCCCGTCATCGCCATAACGCCGATATTTTCTCCATAGGTTGTCGTAGGAACAGAACCGATACAGCCGGAAAGCATGGTAGAGAAGTTATCTCCAAACAGGCTTCGATGAAGTCCCGGCTCCTTTAAAAGATCCCGGCCCACAATCTTGCTGGTAACTACCTGATGACCGATATGCTCGGAAGTAATAACCAGAATCACAGGAAGAATAATCAGGATTGCTTCCAGATTGAATTTGGGAAGAGTAAAATCAGGGAGGGCAAACCAGGGCGCTGCGGCAACTGCCTCAAAGCTTACGATTCCGCAGGCCACTGCTGCCCCGTATCCGGCCAGCACCGCAATCAGAATGGGGATTACGGATAAAAAGCCGCGGAATAAAATAGAACCAAATACAGCCACACCCAGAGTCACCAGAAATACAATCAGGTTTGCCGGATTAATGGTTTCCTCCAGAAGTCCTGCATTGCTGGCCGCAGTTCCTGAAAGCTCCAGACCAATCAATGCCACTACCGGTCCCATGGCAGCCGGCGGAAGAACCACGTCAATCCAGTCCGTTCCGAATTTGTATACAATCAGTGCCAGCACGCAGCCGCAGAAACCGACTGCAACGAAACCGCCCAGTGCATATTCATAGCCGAAATTGGCGATTACAATTCCTGCCGGAGCCAGGAAAGCGAAGCTGGAGCCTAAATACGCGGGAGCCTTTCCCTTGGTAATAAAAATAAACAGCAGTGTTCCAAGACCGTTCATAAACAGAACGATTGCCGGGCTGATACCAAAAATAAACGGTACCAGAACAGATGCCCCGAACATGGCAAACATGTGCTGAATACTGAGAGGAAGAAGCAGCTGAAAGGGCACCTTCTCCTCCACCTGGATAATGCGTTTGTTAGACATAATAAAAAGTCCTCCTGTTTTATATTTGCTGTTTCAGCTTTTCAGATTAAAATGTAAAATCGCCCATGGCCCAGCAGTATGCTACTGCCAGAATCATAGCCGCCACAAGAATAAGGAACCTCTGCCCCAGTACATTGCCCGGCTTGGAAGCCTTCTCCTCATCCAGCCACAGACCGCCGTCTCCGCTTTTTTTTACTACGCCAAAGCTTACCATTTTACGGATCATCTGCCGGTCTGCCCTGGTGGGCTTCATTTCCCCAAACAGCGTCTCCATGGTAACTGCCGTATCCGAAGACAGAGCCTTCTGTTTCCGAAACAGGTCGTAATATCCGCCAAAAGCATTGTCCATCATGGTTCCATAACGTTCTTTTACTGACATTCGTCTTTCCTCCCGGTTTTATTTCTCTGTATGCTCGTAGGTATAACAAAGAAGCTGGTACTTCTCATCATCCATCGAAAGCTTGGGTTCATAGTCATCAAGCATCTGCTCCAGCCTGTCCATCTGCTCTGTAGAAGGCAGATCCCTGATCTGCTGTTTTAAGGTTTCCCGCATCTGCGTCAGCTCCTCCTGACGCTGCGGCACAGGAAGCCCGTACAGCTTTGCCAGCATGCCGATTGCTGCGGCGCACTCGGTATCCGCTGTCATTTTCGGAGTGTGAGGAAAACTCAACCGGATATCCAGAGACTGTTTTACAATAGAAAATACCACCTCTACTCCTCCCCTCTCAAATCCAGATCCCGCTGAATCGCCGCCAGATAGTGAACCAGGATATCCCGGCTGGCCTGAATCCGGAATTCGGGATCAATCTCTTCGTATGTAAAGCTTTTTCTTCCCCCATCCTCCATTCGCTTCCAGAACTGGTACATTCTCCGGAAGGGAATGTAATAAATCTCATCCTCCGATGTAAAATGGAGAATAAAAAAAGCAATTCCTCCCTGCTGCTCAAAGTCCTTCATAAACATCATCTGATGCAGATGAACATTCTGCAGAGGGAAGGTCTTTACCGCGCACTCCTTTGCATCAAAGCATACGGGAATGCCCTGAACAGCGCCGATATAGTCCACCGTACTTTTCTGTTCAAAATAGGCCAGAGTAATGTGACGGCTTTCTTTGTCAATGGTGATTGGAGTAATGGGCGTTGGAATTTTCTGAATCAGAGCCAGATTTTTTTCTCTGTAAATCTCATTGCTCCGGTTAATCATATCCTCCAGCGTTGACCCCCGCAGTCCCCTGCTTTTCCAGGTTCCCATTATATCTCTCCTCCCGGATGATCCGCCATATTTCCAAAAACTCTCCGGAAGCTATCCGGCACAGGAGCAGTAAAAACCTTTCCGCTGAGATAGGCAAAAGGCTCTTCCATTGCGGGAAATTCCATTCTCCAGGAGTGAAGCATCTGACTGTGAATGCCAAACTGCTTTTTCATTCTGGCATTCAGCTCCTCTTTTCCGTACTTATAATCCCCTGCAAGAGGATGTCCGATAGAGGAAAGATGGGCGCGAATCTGATGGGTCCGTCCCGTAATCAGGCGAACCTTCAGCAGTGTGCATCCGCCTGCCTGTCCCAGAGGCTCGTAGCGGGTCAGAATGGGAACACTGTCCGGAACCTGATTTTTCGTGATAGTCACCTGATTGGTTTTCTCATTTTTCAAAAGAAAACCGTCAATGGTTCTGGGTCCGTCCATACGCCCCTCTACTGCGCACAGATAGTCTTTATGAAGGCTTCTGTCCTGAAACAGGGCTGAAAGCATCTGAAGACCTGCCAGAGATTTTCCTGCTGCCACAAGACCGCTGGTATTGCGATCCAGCCGGTTGCACACGGAAGGACGGAAGCTGCGAAGCTGCTCCGCAGTCAACTGTCCCGTCTCCATCAGATAGGCGATTACATATTCTACCAGAGATTCATCCGTATCCTTTGCTTTCTGTGAAAGCATTCCTGCCGGCTTATTGATCAGCAGAATATGGTTGTCTTCATAAACAAGATCCAGCTTTGTTTTTTTGACCTTCTGCACCCGGACCTGAGAAAACTTTTCTATGGTTTCATCAGAAAGAAACAGACGAATTTCATCCCCCTCTGACAGCTTCTCTGAACCGTCACATTTTTTTCCGTTAAGGGTAATGTTCTTTTTCCTCATCATTTTGTAAAGGAAGCCTTTTCCTGCCAGATTCAAATATTTTCCCAGCAGCTTATCCAGCCGCTGTCCGGCTTCGTTGCTGTTTACAATTACACTTTTCACAATGATTGTCTCCTTTTATCCGGCTGAGCCGGAAAAATCCCTGTCCCTACATGGACAAATTTTTCAAAAGTCGGGCTGCATATTCCAAAGTACCGTCATCCTCGTATTCCGAAGCCGGCTTCAGCGAATCCAGGCGGCGGAAAAAGCTCTTTTCATCCGTAATCAGACGAAGCTTTAAACTGATTCTGTTATTTTTCAGCAGCTCCTGAAGCTCTTTTTCTGCTTTTCCTGTATTCAGTCTGGAAGAAGTGCAGTAGGCAAAAATTCCGGCCGGATGAACTGCCGCAGCATCCAGAGGAATCACATGCTCCTTCGTAGTTACAATCAGATCATAAAGCACCTCTCCGTTCTTCTCATAAGGAACCATTTTCTGGTGGAAGGCTTCGGAGGGAGTGCGGTATTTCCAGGAGGCAATCAGAGGAGAGGCCATATTTGCCATGGGAAGCACCGTAAGGATTGCCATGACTGTAAGAATATTTTTCGTTGCCTGACTGTCTGTAAAAGAGCGGGCAATCAGCTGCGCCAGAATGGCCGCTGTTAAAAGTCCTGTCAGAAAAACCCGCATTTTTTTGTGGCTGTCACGATAGCCGTACTCACCTTTGTTGATTTTCATTCCTGCGTTGTTCTCCTTCATCTTTGGTATTTTCATTCCGTCCCCGGATTTCCGAAGGACTGTTCCATGCCTCCATCACTTTCAAAAGGAGACGGTGAGGAACCAGACGGCAGAGCAGGAAAAACGCTTTCATAAGAGGACCGTAGACAGAAATGGTTTTTCCCATCATACTGTCCCGGACAGCCAGCTTCACAACCTTTTCCGGCTTTGCCATGGAAAGGCGCTTGTAAAGCGGAAGCATTCCTGAAGGCGAAGCAACCTGAAAAAATTCTGTCGCTACAGGGCCCGGGCAGACAGCCGTTACCGTAATGCCCCGGGGCTTTAATTCACTGTTTAATGCCTGACTGTAGCTGAGTACAAACGACTTTGTAGCTGCATACACGGCAAATCCCGGCTGGGGAAGAAAGGCGGCGGCTGAGGCAAACTGAATAATACGGCTTTCCCGTGACATATAGGGAAGCACCGCAGAGGTCACTCCGCAGAGAGCTTCACAATTCAACCGCACCATACCGGTTTCTTCTTCTCCTGCGACAGAACCCACTGCTCCTGTCTTTCCGTATCCGGCTGCGTTTACCAGAATTTTCACATCCGGCTTCTGTTCATTTAACTGCCGGCTGAGCGCTTTAAGAGCCTCCGGCTGCTGCAGATCCAGAGAAAGAATCCGAAGCGGCACAGGAACCTGACTGCGCAGCTCTTCCAGCCGGTCTGCTCTGCGGGCAACCGCCCAAATCTCTCCCAGTCCTCCGCCAAACCGGTCTGCCAGCTGAATCACAGCCTCTCTCCCCATGCCGGAGGAAGCGCCTGTTACAATTGCAATTTTCATTCCAACCCCTGCCTTTCCTGACTGGTAAATCCTTTATTTCTGCTTCTTCTGATGAACATTGCGGATGGTTTTCTTTTTTCCGCCTGACGGCTTTCCTGTACCTGCCCCCGCTCTTCCTTTCACATCCCTGCCCTTGGCCGCTTTTGGGCTTCCGGAATGGCCCCAGGAGCCTCCGCTCATTCCGGGTCTCGGACGAATCAGACATTTCTTGTCAAAGCCAATCAGATCCGTTCTTCCGGCCTGGATCAGCGCCTCTTTTACCAAATCATAGTTTTTTGGATTCCGATACTGAATCAGAGCTCTCTGCATGGCCTTTTCATGAGGATTCACCGGCACATAAACCGGCTCCATGGTTCTGGGATCCAGTCCTGTGTAATACATGCAGGTGGAAATCGTAGAAGGCGTCGGATAAAAGTCCTGAACCTGCTCCGGCATATAACCAAGGTCCCGCAGATATTCCGCCAGCTCCACGGCCTCCTTCAGAGAGGAGCCGGGATGGGAGGACATCAGATAGGGAACCAGATACTGCTCCTTGTGGATGCGGGCATTCATTTCCTTATATTCTTTTACGAACTGGTTGTATACCGCATTTTTCGGTTTTCCCATTTTGGAAAGCACTGCATCTGACACATGCTCCGGCGCAACCTTCAGCTGACCGCTTACATGATGCTCACAAAGCTCCCGCAGGAAAAGGCGGTTTTTATCGGCCAGCAGATAGTCAAACCGGATGCCGGAACGGATAAAGACCTTTTTTACCTTTGGAAGCTCTCTCAGCTTTCTGAGAAGAGCAATGTAATCACTGTGGTCTGCCCGGAGATTCTTGCAGGGCTCCGGGAACAGGCACTGTTTATGGGGACAGGCGCCCTTTGTCATCTGTTTTTCACAGGCCGGAAAACGGAAGTTAGCCGTCGGACCGCCCACATCATGAATATATCCCTTAAAATCCGGTTCCTCCGTCAGAAGCCGCGCCTCCTGAATCAGGGATTCGTGACTTCTTGCCTGAATAATCCGTCCCTGATGGAAGGTCAGGGCACAGAAGCTGCAGGCGCCAAAACAGCCCCGGTTGCTGATCAGACTGAATTTAATCTCGCGGATGGCAGGAACTCCTCCCTGCGCCTCATAGGAGGGGTGATAACTGCGCATATAGGGAAGAGCATAAACCTGATCCATTTCCTCCTGGGTCAAAGGCTTCGCGGGAGGATTCTGAACAACAAACTCCTTCCCGAAATACGGCTCCACCAGACGTTTTCCCACAAAGGGATCCGTGTTGCTGTACTGAACATAAAAGCTCTTCGCATATTCTTTTTTATCCCGCTTCATTTTATCGTAATCCGGAAGTATCTGATAGTCATAAACCACATCCAGATTCCGGGTCCGAAATACGGTTCCATCAATAAAGGTAATATCTTTTACCTGAATTCCGCTGTTTAAGGCATCCGCAATTTCCACAATCGAATGCTCTCCCATTCCATAGGAAATCAGATCTGCCTGGGAATCCAGAAGCACAGAGCGCTTCAGACGGTTGGACCAGTAGTCATAGTGGGCAAGTCTGCGCAGGCTCGCCTCAATGCCGCCAATAATAATCGCCGCATCCCGGTATACAGAACGGATCAGATTGCAGTAAACCACAACCGCATAATCCGGCCGTTTTCCCATCACACCTCCCGGGGTGTAGGAATCCTGCTGGCGGCGTTTTTTTGACACCGAATAGTGATTGACCATGGAATCCATATTTCCCGCAGACACAAGAAAACCCAGCCGTGGTTCCCCGAGAATCTGGATGCTGGACGGATCGGTCCAGTCAGGCTGGGCAATGATCCCGACTTTATAACCGTGGGCTTCTAACAGGCGGCTGATAATGGCTGTTCCAAAGGACGGGTGATCCACATAGGCATCTCCTGAAACATATACGAAATCACACTGATCCCATCCTCTTTTTTCCATATCCGCCCGACATATCGGCAAATAATCATGCATATTCATTGTCCTCATTTTTTATCGAATATTTCATCGTAATCTTCTATATAGTAATCAGCCAGAGCCAGCTTCTCCTCCCGCATAGGCGCGGAGAATTCGTCTTCTATGGCACAGACGGTCATTCCTGCCGCCTTTCCCGCCATAATACCTGCAGGAACATCCTCAAAAACAAGGCACTTCTCCGGCGGAACCTGAAGGGTCTCTGCCACCTTTTGGTAAATATCCGGGGCCGGCTTTCCTGCCGCCACCTCACAGGCTGTGGTAATCACCTGGAAAAATGATTCCATATCCAGGGAATGAAGCACTGCATCTACCATGGCACGGCCATTGCTGGTGGCAATGCCTGCCCGGAATCCGTTCTCCTTCAAATAGCTGAGGAAACGCCGGGCTCCTTTTTTCATAGGAACCTGACAGCGGTATTTTTCAATACTCATATCAATCCAGCACTGCTTAATCTCATCCAGACTGTCCGGTATCTGAAATTTCTCCTTAAAGTATACGGCAGTTTCCGAAAAGCTCATTCCTTCAATTTCCTTCTGAAGCTGCGGAGGGCATTCGTATCCGAATCTTCCCAGATATTCAATGTCAATCTGCTTCCACATCCACATGGAATCCACCAGTGTGCCGTCCAGATCGAAAATAACCGCCTCCTTGCCTTTTAAGAGTCCGGGAAGCTTCTCTTTCGTTTCTTTTTCTTTTAAGGCCTGTTCGGCCTCCTCTCTTTCCCTTAGAAGCCCTTCCAGCTCCTCTTCTGTCAGCTTTCGAAACTCTCCCGGTCTGAGTCCTTCATCCAGCTTCAGACTTCCCATGGAAAGACGCTTTAAAAACACCACCTGGCATCCAAGCGCCTCAAACATCCGCTTGACCTGGTGAAATTTTCCTTCCCTTATTGTAAGAAGAATCTCTGTTTCTGAAGAAATCTCCTCTCCCTCCCGGGCAGGCGTCAGTATGGTCAGCTCTCCAGGCATCACCCGGGTACCGTCCGATAAGGTTATCCCTGCCGCAATCTGCTCCCTGCTGTCTGAGGGAAGTTTTCCGGCTACTCTGGCATAATACTGCTTATCTACATGCTTTTTCGGAGACAGCAGCCGGTGGGCCAGATCTCCGTCATTGGTAAGAAGCAGCAGGCCTTCTGTGTCAATATCAAGACGGCCCACAGGAAACAGATCCCGTCTGATTTCTCCGCCAAGCAGATCGATTACTGTTTTATGAATCCGATCCTCTGTCGCAGAAACAACACCCTGTGGCTTATTCAACATATAGTATTCATAAGCATGATAATCAACCGGTTTTCCATCCAGAAGCACCTGATCGGTCTGCGGGTCGATTTTCCGGTCCGTTTTCTTCTCCGTCTGTCCGTTTACCTGAATTCTTCCCTTCTTTGCCGCCTCCTTAATCTGAGAACGGCTTCCTTTATTCATTTCTGTAAGATATTTGTCAAGTCGAATTGTATTTCCCATTACTGCCACCGCCATCCCGGATAATATTTGTTTTTCAGGACTGCTCCTGCATATTTTGCCCATCCCAGAGGCCAGCCGTCCACACATACTAAAATCCAGCCGTTTTTTGGCCATGATTCCCGGCTGGTTTCCTCCTCTGTCAGACTGACTGTCTCTCCTTTCAGATACCGGATCACCCGCTCATCTGACCGTTTCATGGAAAAACAGCAGGAGTACCGGGACGGACTGAGAGCCATGGCAGCCGCCTGGGAAGGCTCAAAACGCTGTTTTTTCTGTTCTCCCAGAAGAAGTCCCGTTCTCAGATACCGGAGTCTCCAGCCAGGATGAAATCCCTCCGGAAGAAGATAAACCAGATGATCCCGAATCATCATCCGTTCTCTGGGAAAGGGAACAGAAACCTGCTCTTCCCACTGCAGAAAGCCTTCTCCCAGATCCCGGTCGGAAGGTCCCTTTCCCGGGTTCCCCGCCGGACCTCTTTTTTTGCCTCTGCATCCATTTTCTTCTTCTGAAATCTCCTGGAACGAACTGCTGTTTTTCTTATGAAAAAGAGCCGCAAAATGTCCTTCGCCTTTGATTTTATGGGGGAACAGGCGGATTACCGGTTCTCCGTTCATCCCCGGCTGCGCTCCTTCCCACAAATCAAGGGGACTCAGCTCCAGCTCCGGTTCCTGCTCCAAAAGCCAGTGAACCGTATCCTCATCCTCACTGACAGCAAAGGTGCAGGTAGAATACAGCAGATACCCGCCGGGCTTTAACATCCGCACTGCCTGAGAAAGGATCTGCCTCTGAATCGGAGCATAATATGAAGGCCCGTGTTCCTGCCAGCTTTTGATCAAATCCGGATCCTTTCGGAACATTCCTTCCCCGGAACAAGGGGCGTCCACCAGAATTTTATCAAAAAACGGCCCGAATACCTCTGCCAGCTTTTCCGGAGTCTCACTGGTTACACAGAGATTGGAAACTCCCGCCAGCTCCAGATTTTTCAGCAGAGCCTTTGCGCGGGAATTGCTGATATCATTGGATACCAGAAGCCCCTGTCCCTTCAGCCGCGCCCCCAGCTCTGTACTTTTTCCTCCAGGGGCCGCACACAGATCCAGAATCCGATCCCCCGGCTCAACGGGAAGAAGGGCAGCTGGCGCCATCGCACTGGGTTCCTGCAGATAGTAAAGCCCTGCATAATAATAGGGATCTCTGGCCGGTCTGTCCTGATCCCCAACATAATATCCATTGCCTGTCCACAGAACCGGATCCGTTCCGTAAGGACTTATGGACTTCCAGGCTTCTGCAGTCAGCTTTCCTGTATTGATGCGCAGTCCCTGCCGGGGACTTTCCTCATAGCTGGCCAGCCAGGCGCTGTACTCCCCGCCCAGAAGCTCCTTCATATTTTCTAAAAATGTTTCCGGAAGTTTCATCTATCGCATCTATCCTTTCAGGCGAAATTTTATTTAGTATATCACAGATTCAGATTCATGGAAACCGCTGAACGCATAAAAACCCCGGAGTCTTCATAAAAAATAATATCATCTTAACCGGAGGTCTCCCCATGGCTGTCAAAACCGTCCCCATTGTTTTGCTAGGACTGGTCCTCGCCTTTCCATCTCTTTCCGTCCAGGGCGCATCCGAAGGACTGCTTTTATGGTATCAGACAGTACTCCCTGCCCTGGCGCCTTTTCTGATTCTGACACAGCTTCTCACTGTCTCAGGCGGCGCTGAACTGCTTGTAAAACCTGTCTATCCCCTTTTTCACCGCCTGTTCCATGTTTCCGTGTCCGGAGCCTACATTCTCCTTTGCGGACTGCTCTGCGGTTATCCTCTGGGTGCAAAGCTGTGCAGCGATTATTTTCGTCAGGGAAAAATCTCACAAAAAGAAGCGCAGTATCTCCTTGCCTTCTGCTGCCATCCCAGCCCCATGTTCCTTCTTGGCTACGTCAGACAGCAGCTTCCTGTCAGCATCCCTCCCCTGTTCCTTCTGCTTTCCGTCTGCCTTCCGATTCCTCTTCTGTCCCTTCTGGCACAAAAGCTGTATCGGCCCGGGTACGGCAGCCAGACCCCGTCCTCCCCTGTCTGCCGGGAAACAGCCTCTGTCAGCCTGGAATCCATTCTTTTATCCTCTGCAGAAACCATGGTCCTCATCGGCGGATGTATGATGATGTTTTCCATCTTCGCCCTGTGGATCCGTCAGATTTCTGTTCTCCCCGAACGTCTCCAGGCCCTTATTACAGGCGCAGTGGAAATGACCACAGGAATCCACCGGATTTCCACTGTATTTCCAGAATATACCGCCATTCCTCCCGCCCTGGCCGCTGCTGCCTTTGGGGGAATCTCCGGAATCTTCCAGACAAAAAGTGTCCTTTCTGACTCCTTCTGTCACAGGACGCAATTTCCTATGACAGCAAAAAATGCCGGAGGGCTGTCCATCCGGCATTATGTACTGTGGAAACTCATTCACGCGGGACTCACCTGCATAGCGGCGCAGCTGCTCATCAGTCTCATGCAGCCACTGTAAGCAGAATTACTGCTGCTCTTCTTCCTGTACAGGCTCCTCTGCCGGAGCAGAAATACTTCCGGACAGCTCATTGCGGTTATTGGTGACAATATCATAGCTTTCCTGCATGGAAGCACGGAAAGAATCAAAACGTCCCTGAGCTTCTTCGATAGAATGATTGATAATTGCCTGCAGACTCTGCAGCATATTATCTGTATAGTCAATGGAGCCCTGACGAACGCTGTTTGCCTCATCCACTGCATTGTCGATAATTGCCTGAGCCTGCTGCTGGGCTTCCTCAATGATCTGATTGGCATTGGCATAAGCCATCTGCATAATCTCATGCTCATTTACCAGTTCATTGGTCTGCTGGGTTGCATCTTTTAAAATAGCGTCTGCCTGCGCGCGGGCATCATTTAAAATAGCATCCTGATTGCTGATAATCTTCTGGTACTTCTTTATCTCGTCGGGAATCCGGAGACGAAGCTCAACTAACAGCTCCTCCAGTTCCTCTTTATTGACCAGAATCTTGGTTGTGGAAAGGGGCTGAAACTTACAGCTGTCAATATATTCTTCGATTTCACCGATTAACTGTTCAATTCTACTCATGTTTCTTCTCCTCACTTCTATATGTACTTGGCTGCAGCCATTATTTTCCGAGCTTTTGCTTTACCTGAACAGCAATATCCGGATGAAGGAATGCACTGATATCTCCGTCATAGGATGCGATTTCTTTTACAATGCTGGAACTCAGGTAGGAATACTTCAGATTGGTTGTCAGGAATATGGTGTCAATATCAGGAGCAATTACCCGGTTGGTCTGCGCCATCTGAAGCTCGTATTCAAAATCTGTAATAGCCCGCAGGCCTCTCACAATCACATCCGCGCGGCACTGATGGACAAAATCAACCAAAAGGCCGTCAAAGGAACGAACCTCAACATTTTTCAGATGTGATGTAATACTCTTTATCATATTAACACGTTCTTCCACAGAAAACAACGGAGTTTTTGAATTATTCTGCAAAACTCCGATGATTACATGATCAAACATGTGGGCAGTACGCTCAATAATATCCATATGTCCCAGGGTCACAGGATCAAAGCTGCCCGGATAAACTGCTGTCGCCATATCATTCACCTCGATAGACAAACACATGCCGGTTTGTCTTGTATTGTTTATTTTTTTCCATTAAATAGCCCATGGATTCCAGATAGTCAAAGGAGGTCTCCAGAGATGCTTCTATAATAATGGTACTCTGCTTGTCAATCAGCGCAGATGACTGCAGGCAGGAAAGCGCCTGGCGCTCCAGCTCCTGATTGTAGGGAGGATCCATAAAAATATAATCAAACCGGTACTTTCCCTCCAGCCGCTTTAAGGCGGAAACAGCATCACAATTCATCACCAAAGCCTGATCCTCCAGCTTTGTGGCTTTTAAATTCTCCCGGATAATCTCTGCCGCCTTTGGATTCTGCTCAACAAATACGGCAAATCCGGCGCCGCGGCTTAATGCCTCGATTCCGATTCCGCCGCTTCCTGCAAATAAATCCAGAAAACAGCAGTCTGCCAAATCGTACTGAAGCATATTAAAAAGCGTTTCCTTAATTCGATCCTGGGTGGGCCGGGTTTCCATACCTTCCAGGGTTTTTAACGGAACCCGTCTTGCTTTTCCGGCTATCACACGCATAACTTAACTCCTTCAAACTTTTTCATGTACCATTATATAGTTAAAATTCAGGTTGCACAAGCAGTTTATTTACAAAAATCAGAAAAATCCCGGAGCTTTCCGCCCCGGGATTCCTCCTCCTGTTTGTTTGAAACAGAAAAAACGGCTGAAAGTCAGGCCTTACTTACCGGCCATCTGCTTCTCCTGAGCCTCAATCATCTTCTTAACCATATAACCGCCTACAGATCCGTTCTGCGCGGATGTCAGGTTTCCGTTGTATCCGTTGGATAAGGGAACGCCCAGCTCGTTTGCAACTTCCATTTTAAAACGATCCAGTGCCTCTTTTGCCTCAGGTACCTCTGCTCTGTTAGAAGATTTGCTTGCCATAAGTGTAGTCTCCTTTCAAATTCGCCTGTCATGGGACAGGCGAACCTTTGCGTTCTTTTCCTGCCTCACGACCGGTTTGTTTTTTGTTACGCTCCTAGTATATGTGCAAAACAGGATAATACACTGGCATCTTCTGTGTGTTTTGTCAAAATATAGCAGTCTGGAAAGAAAGCATATCTTTCACTTTTTTCCTTCCTTTCTTTGTGCTATAATTTTAAGTAAACTGGAACCGCCGTTTTCTCTTTCTGACATTCATTCAGAAGAGGCAGGCAGTCCCAAACAGCTATCATTTCATAAAACGAAAGGACAGACACGATTATGGCATGGAAAAAAGAAGCATTCGGCACTCTGGAAAACGGAGCTGCAGTCAGCAAATATACGCTGACCAATGAAAACGGCGTATCTGCCGCATTTACAGATCTGGGAGGAACCTGGCTGGAAATGAAGGTTCCGGATCGGGACGGAAAACTGGCAGACGTACTGTTGGGATATGATTCTGTGGAAGATATTCTGACCAAAAGCGGTCATATGGGAGAAATTGTAGGCCGCAACGCCAACCGGATCGGAGGCGCAGCCTTTACATTAAATGGTATTACCTATGCCCTTGTCATTAATTCCGGAAGCAAAAACAATCTCCACAGCGGCCCTGACTTTTACAGAAGCCGTCTCTGGGATGCAGAGGTAGAGGAAACAGGTCTTGGCACCAAAATTACCTTCTCCCTGTTCAGCCCTGACGGAGATCAGAATTACCCCGGCAATGCCAATATTGCAGTCAGCTATACTCTGACTCCGGACAACAGCCTTCGTCTGGACTATCTGATGGTTTCCGATGCTGACACCATCGCAAACTTTACCAACCACGCTTATTTCAATCTGGCTGGTCACGATGCAGGAAGTGTCCTGGCACAGAAGGTATGGATTGATGCAGATACCTACACCATTCCTGATCAGGAATCCATTCCCACCGGTGTTCTGGAACCTGTCAAGGGAACTCCCATGGACTTTACAGAATTAAAAACCATTGGTGATGAGATTGACGCAGACTATGAGCCCTTAAAAAATGCCGGCGGTTACGATCACAACTGGGTTTTAAACCACGCTCCCGGTGAGCTGGCTCTTTCTGCCAAAGCGGTAGATGAGGCAAGCGGACGCACCATGGAGGTTTACACAGATCTTCCCGGTGTTCAGTTCTATACCGCAAACGGCCTGAAAGGTCAGATTGGAAAGGGCGGCACCCTTTACGATCCCCGTTACGGATACTGCTTTGAGACCCAGTATTTCCCGGACGCTGTCAACAAGCCCCAGTTTGCCTCTCCTATTGTAAAAGCAGGCGAGGAGTACAGAACCACAACCATTTATCATTTTGACGCAGAGTAACCCATACGGAAATGATGCTCTGCTGACAATCAGACATATCTCTGCTTTCTGCCGCCAGTCAGACACGCTGGCGGCAGATTTTCTATGAACGTGAAAAAGAAGCCCGCTCGCGAGCTTCTCCGCCTGCGGCGGGTCGTCTCATCAGCCCAATTCTCTTCCAACCCATGG
>UQFC01000010.1 GCA_900540335.1 uncultured Clostridium sp.
GCTTCTGCGACAAAATTCTCTGCCGCCGCATGGCGATCCTCGCGGAGCGTTTTTGTTTCACAGGACGTAATTTCCTGTGAAACAAAAAACAGGCGGGGCTTTACGCCTCGCCTGCCGTGCTGTGGTCAACAGCCCATTCCGGCTGCCGTCTCTTTTCTTCACGATCTGACTCCTGCTGAATAAACAGCCGGATCTTATCAATTCTGTTTTTCTCTACGTGCTCTACCACAAGGCGGATATTCCCGCAGTCAACTGCTTCCCCTTCCTCCGGAAGGTGTTCAAGAAGTCCAATCACAAGACCGCCGATGGAATCATAATCCTCCGATTCCAACTCCAAATCCAGGCGATCATTCAGATCATCCAGCTTGGCAGAACCGCTGACCAGGTATTCATTGGGAGCAATCTCCTTTACCTCGTCCTCCTCGTCCTCATCGTACTCATCCCGGATATCACCTACAATCTCCTCCAGCATATCCTCCAGAGTAATCAGACCTGCTGTAGCGCCGTATTCATCCAAAACAATAATAATATTGTTGGAGGTTTTCCTCATCTCAACCATCAGCTCCGCTGTCTTTTTATACTCATAAGTATAAAGGGGCTGCCTTAACAAATCCCGCAGGGAAAACTTCTGCGCATTGTCATACAGAAGAAAATCCTTTACATTAATAATACCAATCACGTTGTCCGTGGAATTCTCATAAACAGGAATTCTGGTAAAGCGCTCCTTCCGGAACAGCTCAATCAGCTCCTTGTAGGTGGCATTCACATCCACCATCACCATGTCAATCCGGGGAACCATCACATCTCTGGCCACGGCGTCTCCGAAATCGAACACGTTGTTAATCATCTTCTTTTCTTCGCTTTCAATCACGCCTTCCTCGTGGCTTACCTCCACAATGGTACGCAGCTCATCCTCGGTAATGGCATCCGGCTTCTTGTTCGGATCCACCCGCAGAAGAAACATGACTGCCGTAGACAGTTTGTTTACCAGAAAAATCACCGGCGTCAGCAGACGCATCAGCCAGTACACAATCCCTGCATAAGCCAGGGAAAGACGCTCAGCATTGAGCGTTGCCATGGTCTTCGGTGTAATCTCACCAAATACCAGAATCAGCAGAGTCAACACACCGGTTGCCACACCGACAGCTTTGCTGCCGAATAACTCCATAGTCAATGTGGTCATCATAGACGATGCCGAAAGGTTTACAATGTTGTTGCCTACCAGAATCATACTGAGCATTTTCCCGGGGTTCTCTATCACCTTCATCAGGGTAATGGCCTTCTTGTCTCCGGCCTCAGCCAGAGTGCGAATCCTCATCTTGCTGACGGTGGTAAGCGCCGTTTCCGCAGAAGAGAAAAATCCCGATAAACCTAACAAAAGAATCACAAGAACCAATCGTATGCCCACACTGTCGCCTGAGTCTAACATAAAATACTATCAATCTCCTTTTTTTGTAAATTGCCTATCATTGTACAATGTTTCCTATCTTCTGTCAACCAAAGAGCCTTCAGTTTCCTTGAATTCTCCTTGTTTTCACAAAAAATTTATGGTAACTATTCAGGACGGCGGGAGAGCTGGCAGAAAAATTCGTGTCAAGCTTGCTTGTAAACGGGTTTTCCTGCCAGTTCTCACATCGGAGGAATCTCCGATGCTTCTTGTTCGGCTTTGCCGGACAAGAAGATGCCCCGGCCTGAACAGTTACAATTTATGTTTATCAGGAAAGGCACCGTCTTGATTTCCCCGGCATTTTCTTTTTATTCCTGCCGGTCTCAAAAAGCTCCAGAACCATCAGAAGCACCGTTCCCGCCAGCACAAACAGATCTCCCAGATTAAATACTACTTTTTTCAAAAATCCAAAACGCAGATTGGCATAATCTACCACATACCGGCGAATGCATCTGTCATAAAGATTGCTCAGTCCCCCTCCCAGAACCAGGACAAGACCTGCCTTCTGACCCTTGTGTCCCCGGCTCTGCATCAGGCACAGCAAAAAACCTCCAAGACAGGAAATCACAGCCATCGGAATTCCTCTGACCAGTTCCCCGTGCTTTTCCATAAATCCAAAGGGAAAACCTCCGTTGTGATTACGGTACAGCCAGAGCCTGCCTCCCGTTTTCGCCGCCGGGCGCGGAAAATCCTCCGGCTTCTGATGTTCTATCCATTCCTTCACGATCAAATCTGCTGCCGCTAACAGCGCAATGATTGCCGCCAATGCCATACTGATGTCCCCCTGTTCTCTGTGATAATTTTTATTTTACTATGTTCTAAAATATCCGTCAATTTATTCTCATTTCCCGCTGTTCTTTCATAATAATAATACAAAGATAACTGTTCAGGTGAAAAAATGAAGCTCTGTGATTTTTATCCCGGGTCAGAGGATTTCGCGGATTTTATTGTCCGGTACTCTGCCCGTTCTCTCTGGTCTGCTCCTGATCAGAAAAACCACCGCTGTTTCAATTACGTCAGCCGTGATTTTGCCATTCTGCATCTTCCTCTGGAACAGGCGCTTCCCATAACGCTTTCCCGCTATTCCTACGAAAGCATTCCGAAACTTTACGGTCTTCAGGACACAACCGCTCTGGAAATCAGCGGAATCTCTCCTGTGTTTGAACAGCCTGCCTTAAATGCAGCCGGGCGCGGCGTTTTAATCGGTTTTATTGATACAGGCATTGATTATACCAATCCGCTGTTTCGCAACCCTGACGGCACCACCCGTATCTACAATATCTGGGATCAGTCTGTTTCCGGTGAATCGGCGCCGGAAGAGGTTCCCGGTTTTCAGCCCTTATACGGAACTGTCTACAGCAGAGAACAGATCAACCAGGCCCTTGCCTCGGAAGCTCCCTATGAGATTGTTCCCACCCGTGATACAGACGGTCACGGCACCTTTATGGCCGGCGTTGCAGCCGGAAACAGAATCAGTCTGCCGGAGCCCTTTTCCGGCGCTGCCCCGGAGGCCTCTCTTGCCATAGTAAAATTAAAGCCCGCAAAACAATATCTGCGGGACTTTTTTCTGATTTCTCCGGAAGTTCCGGCCTATCAGGAAAATGATATTATGGCGGCTGTCAGTTATCTTCTGGGACTGGCCAACCAGTATCAGATGCCTCTGGTTCTCTACCTGGGCGCCGGAACCTCTCAGGGCGCCCATGACGGAACCTCTCCTCTTTCCCTCCAGCTTCAGGATCTGATTGGAACCCAGGGGCTCTTTCTGTCAGCAGCCGCAGGAAATGAAGCCGGCTATCACCACCACTATTTCGGCGGACTTTCCGAAAATCAGGATTTCGATGATGCAGAAATCCGGGTTGGTTCCAGGGAAGCCGGTTTCTGTCTGGAGCTGTGGGCAAAAAATCCCGAGCTTTACACCGTGGGCTTTGTCTCTCCCTCCGGGGAAATTGTAGAACGGATTCCCCTGGTTCTTGGGCGGGATACGGTGATTCCCTTCCGGCTGGATGCCTCACGGATTACCCTGTCCTACCTGCCCAACGAAACAAATTCCGGAAGCCAGCTGATTTTTATGCGGTTTGAAACACCTGCCCCGGGAATCTGGCATGTTCGTGTATATCCTGTTCTCTCCATACACGGACAATTCCATATGTGGCTCCCCATGCATGGTTTTCTCTCGGAAGAAACGCTCTTTCTCCGCCCGGATCCGGATACAACCATTACTGATCCCGGCAACAGTCTGATGCCTACCACCGTCAGCACCTTTGATCATCTGAATAACAGCATTTATATTCACAGCAGCCGCGGTTATACCAGAGACGGACAGATCAAACCGGATCTGGCCGCTCCCGGAGTTCGTGTTCAGGGTCCTGCCGTACAGCAGGAAAATAAAGCCGGAACCACCCTTCCGGTTCTTACCTGGCGTACCGGCTCCTCCGTTGCCGCCGCCATCACAGCCGGGGCTGCCGCTGTTCTCCTGTCCTGGGGAATTGCTTCCGGAAATGAAAAATCCCTGACCAGCACCTCTCTGAAGGCCACTCTGATCCGCGGCGCCGACAGAAACCCGGGATTCTCATGGCCAAACCGGCAGTGGGGCTTCGGAACCCTCAATCTCTACCAGAGTTTTCTGCAGATGCGGGAATAAATTATCCCCGCATCTGAATCAAAGGACCGCCGCTTTTTTCCAGATAGGGACGTGTAATCACCACAGAACCGATATTGGGATCCTTGGGGATTTCATACATAATATCCAGCATATATTCTTCCAGAATTGCCCGAAGCGCCCTGGCTCCTGTTTCCCTCTTCAGCGCCTCCGCAGCAATCCACCGCAAAGCCTCATCGTCAAATACCAGCTTCACCTCATCCATCTCCAGCAGACGGATATACTGTTTCAAAATCGCATTTTTCGGTTCCTTTAAAATACGAACCAGCATATCCTCTGTCAGCTTATCCAGAGTCACTACCACAGGCAGACGCCCTAAAAACTCCGGAATCATGCCAAATGCCCGCAAATCCTCGCTTGTCACCTGGCGCAGTACATTTTCCGCCCCGTCCACGCTGTCCTTGAGCTGAGCGCCAAAGCCCATGGAAGTCGCTTTTGACAGTCTTTCTTTGATGATTGTTTCCAGATCCGGGAATGCACCTCCGCAGATAAACAGAATGTTATCTGTATTTACCGTCGCCATAGGTGACAGGGCATTTTTCTGGTTGGAGCCTACCGGCACCTCAACGGTGCTTCCCTCCAGCAGCTTTAACAGCTCCTGCTGAACAGATTCTCCGCTGACATCTCTGGTGTTGGTTTCTTTCTTCTTGGCAATTTTATCAATCTCATCAATAAAAATAATTCCATGCTCTGCCCGCTGCACATCATTGCCTGCTGCAGCCAGAAGCTTTGACACAACGCTTTCAATATCATCTCCAATATAGCCCGCCTCTGTCAGAGAGGTTGCGTCTGCAATAGCCAGGGGCACATCCAGAAGCCTTGCCAGAGTTTTTACCAGATAGGTTTTTCCGCTTCCTGTAGGACCTGCCATAAGGATATTGGACTTTTCAATTCTTACATCCTCATTTTCTGTCTCCTGATTTTTTCCGGAGCTTCTCAAATCCTCTGCATACACCCGCTTATAATGATTGTAAACGGCCACTGAAATCACTTTCTTTGCCCGCTCCTGTCCAATCACATACTCATCCAGCTTCTGCTTAATCACATGAGGCGCAGGAATATCCTTCAGAGAAAATTCCGGGCCTTCTTTTTTCTTCTTTTTCTTAATCTGCTGTCTGGGAGCAATCCCCGCATGCTCTGCATCCAGTCCTTCCGGGGGAACAGAAAAATTCATATTCATATAAGGCATTCCTGATATTTTAGATAAATCCACTTTGGACAAATCCATTCCCGGTATATTCATACCTCCGCCCATAATAGAGTCAAATGCCTTCTGCATACAATCATGGCACAGGCACATATTGCCCGGCATCACAATCATACTGCCAGCCTTACTTTCCGGCCGGCGGCAGATATAGCAGATTTTTTCATACTCCTGTCCATCCTTCTCATCAGCGCCGGAATCCGTTCCCTCTTCCGTTCCGGTACGCAGTTCCTTTTCTTCCATCCTCGCAATCCCTTTCCTTTTTTCTTATTTCACAGCAGCTTTGTCCTGTATTTCCTGTTCCCTGTAAACAGGCAGGAAAATACACTGCCTGACTGCCGCCTTATTTGTACGCAAATACTCAGGGTGTATAAAAACACTCTGAGTATCTGATGGTTCCTGCTGTTTTCCGCAGCCGGCACTTTTCTGTTTCCTTTAATTGGTTTCCGCAGCCGGCTTTGTTCCAAGTGTAATTTCCACAGTGCGCTCTACATACTCTCCGTTTTCCAGGGACTGTACTGTAAGATTTACTGTGTCGCCGCCCTCATAATAGGTCAGCATTTCTTTTAAATCCTCCATGGTTCGAACGGTCTGTCCGTCGAATTTGGTAATAATATCTTTTTCTCTCAGTGTTGAGCGGGATGCTGCGCTGTCCTCTGTAATTTTATATACATAGATACCACGCGGCATACCGTACATGGCTGCTGCCGTCTCGTCAATGTTCTGTCCCTGGATTCCCAGATATCCCTGTTTTCTTTCGTCTACAGCCACTCTGGTTTTCTTGTTCATCAGCTCATTGATAATATCCTGTGCCTGAGAAATGGGAATTGCATAGCCCATTCCCTCTACCTCTGTAGAAGAATACTTGGCAGCGTTAATACCGATAACCTCACCGTTCATATTCAACAGTGCGCCGCCGCTGTTTCCCGGGTTAATGGCTGCGTCTGTCTGAAGCAGATGTCTGGTTGTGTCATCTTCTGCATGAACCTCCCGGTCCAGAGCGCTCACATATCCCACAGTTACCGACTGGCCGTATCCCAGTGCATTGCCGATGGCAATTACGCCCTGGCCAACCTTCAGCGCATCGGAATCACCCATAACTGCTACTTTAATACGGCTCATAGTCTCAGCCGGAATATCACTGAGCTTTACTGCAATCACTGCCAGATCAGAATCAGAATCGGTTCCCTTAATGGCTGCTGTCACCGGCTCGTTATCGATAAAGGTAACCGTCAGCTCCCTGGAATCCTCAACCACATGGTTATTCGTAACAATCAGAAGCTCTTCATCATTCTGGCCTACGATGATTCCGGATCCGCTGCTTGGAACCTCAATGGTCTGGCTTGGTCCGAACCAGGTCTGATGCTGAAGAAGCATGGTGTTGTTAATGGCAACTACTGACGGCATTGCCTTTTCCACAATAGCAGAAACATCTGTCTGAATTGCCGCAGTCACCGGCACTCCGCCGTTTCCGCCTGAACCGGTATTGCCGCTGGTTTCTGCCTGCGCCACAGTCACCGGCTCTGATGTGCTTTCTGTTGTGTAACGGCCCTTGACCAGCTCGCCCACTGTATTCACGGCAAACATGGTACCTCCGGCTACGGTTCCAAACAAAAGCGCTGCCGCAGTTACTCCGGCCACTTTGACAGCCATAGAACCTTTCTTCTTCCCACGAACCTCTCTCTCCTGCGGAATATAGGAAGTATCCCGGTAATCCCGTCTTGTATACATATCCTGCTGGTCTGTATTCTGACCCTCTGACCTTGTATAGCCCTCCTGGCTTCCTGCCCGCACATAGCCGCTCTGGTCTGCACTCTGGCTTTCCGGTCTTGTATAGCGCTCCTGGCTTCCTGCTCCATTTTCATTTTCCCGATATTCATTTCTTTCATTATCAAACATCGTCACAATCTCCTTTCTGCGGTTCCCTATATGGAATAACAGCTCAGATGTCTTTCTCTTCCTGTATCGTCTCAGAACTGTTTTTTGTTTTCTTTTTTCTTATATGGAAACTATATCGTGATTTTGTGTCGAAAATGTGATGGAATTATAGTTTGTATGTGAATTCCTGCGGGTTTTTAAATTTTACGGCGGTCTCAGACAGATAACTGCCCGAACCGCCGCATGGGTCTGCTTTAAATGACGAATATTATTGTCCCGGTCCTGCCACTACACCGGTTCCCGCTGTAGGAACAACAGAAGATCCACTGCTGTTTCCGCCTCCCGATCCCGGAGAGACAATGGGATTTCCATTCTGGGAACTGCTTCCCGGCCCTCCTGTATTTCCTGAGTTACCGGAGGAAGAGCTTCCCGGTCCTCCATTTTCCGGAGAGCCTGTCGTTGCAATGGCTCCCGGAGCATCTGTCACATTGCCAGGTCTGGAACCAGAGGAGCTTTCCGGAGCTGTCGGTCTGATTGTCCCGGAACCGCTCTCTCCCGGGCGGGATGAGGTGCCGTTTCCGGAAGATGTTTCTCCCGGACGGGACGAGGTGCCGTTTCCGGAAGAACTTTCTCCCGGACGGGATGATGTGCCGCTTCCGGAGGAGCTTTCTCCCGGACGGGACGAGGTGCCGCTTCCGGAGGAACTTTCTCCCGGACGAAGAGACGTGCCGCTTCCGGAAGAACTTTCTCCCGGACGAAGGGTCTCACCCGGCCTTGTAATATAATTGCCGTCCGCATCTGTAGGATAAATAATATTGCCGTCTGCATCTGTCTCAGTCGGACGAATCCAGTCTCTTCCTGTAGATTCCTTCGGATTGCCGTTTTCATCCGTCTCTGCAGGCTCAAGAGACGGCGCCCGATCGTCTGTCAGATATCCGTCTGCATCCGTTTCCCACTTTACGTATTCTCCGTCTGCATTCGTCTCCATCTTTACCTTTTTGCGGACACGCTCTCCATTTGCATCCTTAACATAAACATACTGATAGCCTTCCTCTGCCGTTTCCTTTGTTTCTTTTGTTTCCTTTGCAGATTCCGTCTCCTGCTTCTGTGTTTCTGCAGGCTTCGTCTTCGGCGGCTGAATCACGCCTCCGTCTGTTCCCACTTTATCTACATACTGGCCTTCCTTGTAAATTCCTGTGTCAGAAGCAATTTTGGCGCTGATTTTCTTCACCGTCTCAGAAGGCGTATAGTCTGTGTTTCCATAGAGGAATTCATGAAGCTTCTTTACGTTACTTTCCAGAGTTGCCGGAACTACCACATCACCTTTCTTTTTGATATTGGCATTGCCCCGGGCCTGAGGGAATCCTGTGGTTTCTCCCAGATGGAATTTACTGATATTCTTTGCATTATTCACCAGATCATCTACCCAGATACTGGTAGAAACCTGAGGGAATACCGTTCCAATCAAAACATACAGAGTCTGGAAATCCGCCGTTTTCGCTTTTTCAAAAGCCTGCTGGATAATCTTTCTCTGACGTTCTGTACGGGCGAAGTCCGTATCCATCAGACGAAGACGTCCATAAGCCACGGCCTGAACACCGTCTAAATGATTCATGCCTGCATGAGTCAGCTGATGAGAGCCTATCCCCGTTGCTTTTACTGTCTCTGTAATAAAGGAGTTAATATAATAAAACTCCGCCTTGCTCAGTTCAATGTCCACACCGCCCAGAATATCAATGGCATTTGCCACTGCCTTCCAGTTGAAGGTCATATAATCATTGATTTCCAGATCCAGGTTCCTGTTCAAAGTCTCAATCGCCTGTTCCGGTCCTCCTACCGCATAAGCGTAGTTCAGCTTATTGTAGGTTCCCTCCTTGGAAACATTCAGATAAGTATCTCTGTATACAGAAACAAGCTTAATCTCACCTGTATCCCGGTTGATATTGCAGATCATGTTAACATCCGCATTGGTTCCCTTGGTCACAACATTGCCTCGGGAATCCACGCCGAAGAGGGCAATGGTCCAATAGCCCTTCATCTGCTCTGCCACATCCTCGGAAATCTCGTTGGTAGCAATGCTGTCCATATTGAAATTCTCCGGACGCTGAATCTTTGCCATGGTTCTGGCTACAAAGCCATAGCCGAAAATCAGAGCCAGCGCAATACATTCTGCAACAATCATAATCAGCAGACGGCGGCGTCTCTTTTTTTTCTGAATCTGAGCCTGAACTCTGGGAGACAGACCATCTGCGCCTGCCGCAGTCTGACGGGCGCTTTGTCTGGTCTGAGAGGACTGTTTCCTTCCCGTCTCCGGACGTGCGCCTCTGCCTCTGGAGGCTGCTGCCCTGCTTCTGCCCCGTCCCGTGCGCTCCTCGCTTCCGAAGCTGCGTTCTGCTCTTCCAGAAAAGGCTTCAGACTCACCTGCCTCCTCCTGATGCAGCTGGCGGCGTTTCCTTTCCTCCCACAGTTCCTGTTCACTGCGGTAATCCGCCCCTGCTGTTCCATATCCGGCTCTGTGGCTGCTGTGTCTTCTGGAATACTCGCCGTTTCCTGCTTCACCTCTGCGCCCGCCGGAATACTCTGCCCGGTCATCCGGGGTTCCTGACTCCCGTCTCCGGCCATCCTGCCTGCTGCGCCCTAACTCCTCATCAAAATCACGATTCATTGACGTACCTCTTTCTGTCTGGCTTGCTGCCTGTTTCCACCAGGAAATCAATAGGCATTTTTATTAATGAAACCCTTGAAAAATGTCAGAAATAAAATCTTAAAATCAAATCCCAGGGTCCAGTTCTCAATGTAATACAGGTCATGCTCAATCCGCTTCGCAATCGAAGTATCTCCGCGGTATCCATTGACCTGAGCCCATCCGGTCATTCCCGGACGAACCTGGTGCTTAATCATATAGCGGGGAATTTCCTCTTTAAACTTTTCCACAAAAAACGGCCGCTCCGGTCTTGGTCCCACCAGGCTCATATCCCCCATCAGCACATTAATCAGCTGCGGCATCTCATCGATGCTGGTTTTCCGGATAAACCGGCCTACCGGCGTCACTCTGGGGTCATGGGGCGTAGTCCATTTTCCCTTTTCCTTGTCAGGCTCCTGCACCTCCATGGAGCGGAACTTGTACATACTGAACGGACGATTGTGAAGTCCCACCCGTTCCTGCTTATAAATCAGCGGTCCGGGAGAAGTCAGTTTAATCAGCCCTGCCGTCACCAGCATAATGGGGGAAAACAAAATCAGGGCAACCACTGCACCGAAAATATCCACCATCCGCTTCACGGTGGCATTCAGCAAATCATTCAGCGGAACTCTCCGGATATTGATAACCGGAAGTCCCTGAAGATCCTCTGTATAAGGCTTTGTAGGAATGATTCCATTGTAGTCCGGAATAAATTTTGTATGAACACCGGACTTTTCGCACTCCGCCACCAGCTGCTCCAGGCAGCCGTAATCACCAATACTTAAAGTAATGGCAATTTCATCCATCATATTCAAATCCAGAATTGATTTCAGATTGCTGACAGGACCGATGATCCTGATTCCCCGGTACTCTTCATTCTTTTCCCGGTGATCATCCAGAATTCCTCGAATCTGATATCCCCACTCCGGATTCGACAAAACACGGTCAATGTATCCTTCCGCCGCCCGGCTGTAGCCAACCAGAAGCACATGCTTCTGATTGTAGCCCTTGGAGCGGATGGAGCGGAGCATATTCCGGATCAGATATCGTTCCAGAGTCTCTGCTGCAATATTGATCAGGAAAAAACCGCCTACCAGCCTTGCCGAAAAATGATGCAGGTAAGGATTTTCCCTTCCCAGATACAGAATTGTTCCAAATAGAAACAGGCCGATCAGGTTGGCCTTGAAAATATTGGCAAATTCCAGTCTTCTGCCCTGCACCCGCTTGGGGGTAAACAGTTTAAAAAAAGCATACAAAAGGAGATACACCGGCACGATAATAACCAGTGCACTCATATAAAACCAGGTAGGCAGGATTCCCGCCTTACCGAACATTCCGATTTTCAGGAAAATAAACCAGCTGAGAATATAGGCCGCGGCAATCACGAGCGCGTCCAGAAGAACGTGCAGGCGGTTAAACCTGGTCTGGTTATCTTTTATCATAGGATCCACCTTGTTTCCAGTTCCGGGGTCAGAGCTGCCCCGGTTCCAAACTGCATAGTAACTCAATGGTAACGATTATACACGATTTTAACACTGAACTCTATAAATTTTTTCTTAAATATCAGGGACGTTTCTTTCTTATTTCTTTTTTCCCGCTCTGAAACCCCCGTTCCCTGCATCCTGCGCTGTCATAACTTTTTCAGATGGCGTCTGGAAAACTCATAAACGTACAGCGCCGCACCGTATATCAATTCCCACTCAATCGCCAGATAATTTTTGAAATTTTCTTTTTTATAAGGAACCTTCTTTGTGTGCTTTACAGTCCGAAGCCCCTCGGCAATTCCGTCGAGATACTCCTTCGCAAATCCCCGTTTCTTAAAAAACAGATACTTTCCGGCCACTCCCATAAGAATGGGAACACTGTTTACCAGCAGCTGAGGCAGCGGCATATTTTTATAATTCAGATATACGGAATTGCGGGCCGCCAGCCGCACCTTAAAGGAATTGTATTTGGAACCGCTGGTTCCGCTTCCCACATGATACACAACAGCGCTGGGACAGTATCTGTTATAGTATCCCGCAATTTTTGCCCGGTATCCCACATCAATGTCTTCCAGATATGCAAAATGCATTTCATCAAAATATCCGATTTCCTCGAAAATCTCCCGGCGGTAAATCGCAGCACCGGCACAGGCAGAAAAAATATGGCAGGGACGTTCATAGCGCTCAATCTCCTGTCCTACTCCCCGCTGATATGCCCAGCCCATGATACTGTACATATCTCCTCCGTCATCCATCCGGTCTCTGCGGTGCATCTGAATCATTCTGGGACTTACAGAAAATATGCGGGGCGACTGCTCTATTGCCTTCACCAGTTCTTCGATATAATCCGGTTCTGCCTCTGTGTCATTGTTTAAAAGAATCACATAAGGCGTCCGGGAAGCCCGGATTCCTGCATTAACAGCACCGGAAAACCCGGTATTCTCCTTCAGGAAAATACCGGGAATCTGATGCTCCTTCAGCCATTCTGCGCTTCCGTCTGTGGAGCCGTTGTCCACCACCAGCACCTCAAACTCCTGGCTGGTCTGCCTCTTCAGCGCTGCCATGCACGGTTCCATAAACTTCAGTCCGTTGTAATTGGGAATAATCACTGTTACTTTCTTTTCCATATTGTATCTCACTTTTCCAAAGCTATACTTCCAGCTTATAGGGCTCTCCAATCTTTTCCTTCAGCAGATCTCTCAGTGCAAAATTTGATTTGCGGAGCGTCAGGTTCGGATTGTAATAGGGATCTCCGTTTTTCAGAATATCCGGCCACCGGCGGGCAAAAATAGCTACCTCACGGTTAAATCTTGCCACCTTCTCCGGAGTATCCTCCAGTCCCCGTGATTTTGACTCATAGTGATGCATCACAGCATAAGGCGCATAAACCACCAGTTTTCCCAGAGCCCGCACCTTCATGCAGTAATCAATGTCATTGAAGGCAACCGCCAGCTCCTCGGTAAATCCGCCGGCCTGACAGAACACCTCTGTCTTTGTCATCATGCAGGCTGCTGTCACCGCACTGTAATCCTGAGCGCACATTGCTCTGTGGAAATAGCTGTTTTCCGCCTCGTGAAGCCCGATAAAGGTATGACCGGCAATTCCTCCAAAGCCAATCACCACCCCGGCATGCTGAATCGTATCATCCTGATAAAGCAGTCTCGCTCCCACAATGCCTACCTCCGGACGCTGGCAGAATCCCAGCATCTCCTCAAAAAGGCCGGGAGACACAATCTCTGTGTCATTGTTTAAAAACAGAAGATAATCTCCCGCCGCAAACTGGGCGCCGAAATTATTGATGGCAGAATAATTAAATTCTCTTTCCCAGCACACAACCCGGACCTGCGGAAATTCCTTCTGCAGTTTTTCATAATAAGTAAATGTTTCGGATTCCGTACTGTTATTTTCAATCACCACAAATTCCAGATTCCTGTAAGTGGCTCTTTCTATAATGGAACGAATACACAGATCCAGATCTGCAGCGTGATCCTTATTGGGAATAATCACAGACACCAGCGGCTCTCCCGGAATCCGGAATTTTGTATGGTAAATCCCGTAATCCACGCCCTTTTCCACAGACTCCGCCGGAATTTTGCATCTCTCATAATGGGCCATAATCGCCCTAGCTCCCGCCTCAAAGGCGTACAGCTTGCTTTCCGGATTGCTGGCAGTGGAATCCTGGTGGCAGCGCCAGTGATACAAAACTCTGGGAATGTGATAAATCTCCTTTGCCGCCTCTGTACACCGGAAAATAAAATCATAATCCTGAGCTCCGTCGTACTCATTGCGAAATCCTCCCACCTGCTCTAACAGTGTTCGCTTTACCACAAACAGATGGCAGATATAGTTTACGCTGGTCAGAAGGTCCGGATTGAAGTCCGGCTTAAAATGCGGATCAAAAAGAGCGCCGCCGTCCATATCCAGCTTATCCTCATCTGAATAAATCACATCGCAGCCAGGATACTCATTGATGGCCGAAGCCACCTCAAACAGAGCCTGCTCCGGAATCGTATCATCATGATCCGCCAGCACCACAAAATCTCCCGCTGCCATCTCAATCGCCGCATTGGTATTGCCGGAAATACCCAGGTTTTCGCCCAGATTCTTATAATGAAACCGGCTGTCCCGGGCTGTGTACTCCGCCATTACCCGTTCCACAATCTTTCCTTCTCCGGCCGGACTTCCATTGACGAGACAGACCTCCCAGTTTTTGTAGGTCTGCACAAGAATAGAGTCCAGCATTTCACGAAGATATTTCTCCGGAGTCTTGTAAGCCGGTATCACCACAGAAAGAAGGGGTTCAAAGGGAAGCTTTGTCTCTCTCTGACGATTCAGCTCCTCTTCTGTGGGTTTTGTCAGATCATACCACTCGCCGTAATCATAATCATTGTCCAGTCCCTGAAGCTTATGCTTGGACTTTAAAAACAAGGCCTTCAGACCATGCTTTTTCCCGAAATCCACAGCTACCCGGACTGTCTCCATATTCATCAAATCCCGGATCTTCTCCATCCGCTTATGCGCCACACTGGCCCGCTTGGCAATCAGCTCCTCATTGAATTTGATCCGTGCCGTTTTCCCGTCACAGCGAATCAGAAGCCAGTAATCTGCGCCGCGAGTGTAGGGGAAGCGGATATCAAATCCATAATCCCGGTCATACACCTGCTTATAATAAATCTGACTTACATCATCCCGTCTGGTTGCCACATAACGAAATTCCACCGGCTCCCGGTTTCCGTCCTGAACCTGGAATTCCGCCCGGGACTGGGGTGTCTTTCCAATCACCCAGCCATTCAGCTCTATGGAATTTTCCCGGATTCTTACTACATCTATCTTATACTTCATCAGCTTTTTGTCCTTTTCCCTCTGTACTGTCCCAATTCAGACGCTCTTCCTCAATAACCAGGGGCCTGCGCATAACTCTCTGGTTGATTGCCAGCACATACTCGCCCACCATACCGATGAAAAACATCTGGACAGAGCCCAGAAACAGCATTCCAATCAAAAGCGGCGCCATGCCTGCTGCAAATCTGTCCCACCAGACCAGCTTCATAACCAGATAAACAAGAGCGACTCCCATGCTGATCACACCGCAGGCCGCTCCCAGAAAGGTTGCCAGCCGCAGTCCCACCTTCGTGTAGGAGGTAATGCTCAGCATGGCTGCATCATACAGCCGGTAGAAATTATTGTGGGTCTTTCCCGCCCTGCGTTTTGGCTGCTCGTAGGGAATTTCCTTTCTTTTATATCCCAGCTCCGCCACAATTCCCCGAAGGAAGGGCGTAGGATCATTTAAATTCCGCAGAACCTCAATAAAATCTCTGTCATAAAGCCCGGAACCGGTAAAATGCTCAATCTGCTCCACATCTGACAATTTTTTAATCGTCTTGTAATACAGAGAGCGAAGAGCATACATAATCCTGCTTTCCTTACTGCTGGTCTTAATTCCGATTACAATTTTATAGCCCTCTTCCCAGGCCTTCACATACTTGGGAATCATATCAACCGGATCCTGGAAATCCGCAACCATCTCAATCACACAGTCTCCCGTCACCTGCAGCATCCCGTAATAGGGGGAATTAAACTGCCCGAAATTTCTGGCATTAAAAATTGCCTTGATTTTCGGATTCTCCCGGCAAAGACGGCGAAGAATCGGTCGTGTATTGTCCCGGGAATCATTGTCAATAAATACAAGCTCATAATCATATTGGGGCAGATCCCTCTCCAGAGTCTCTATCACAGCCTGGCTGATTGGCTCCACATTTTCCTCTTCATTATAACAGGGAATCAGCACACTGATTTTTTTCATCTCAACCTCCGTATTCTCCCTCCAGCATCCGCCGGATTCCTTTTTCAAAGGGAACCTGCTCCTGCCAGGTTTCCTCTGTCAGCGCCTTCAGCTGCCGGACCACCGGACAGATTGACAAAGCGCCTTCCCTTGCCTGCACAAAGGTGCCGTACTCCAGACTTCCCTTTTCCCCGCAGATCCTGTGGATTTCCTCCACAAACTCCTTCAGGGGCCTTGTATCCTCTGAAGCCACATTCACCGTCCGGCTTTCGCCTTCGTGAAGATCCGAAAACCGGTACAGCTCTGTTACCGCACGGGCTGCATCTGAAATATCCATAAAATTCCACCTGTGACGGCAGGCGCTCAGGCTTACCTTGTGATTTTGGGGCAGCTCTCTTACCAGCGTGGAGATAATAGACCAGGGATGATCCCCTGTTCCATAAACACTGAAAAACCGCAGATGATAGAAGGTCATCTGATTCTGGCGGCAAAATGCTTCTGCCTTTTGGGCAAATTCCAGCTTGGCCTTTCCATAGGCATTGACCGGATGGCACTCCATGGATTCTTCCATGGTTCCGTCAGCGGTAATTCCGTATTCCACACGCGAACCCGCATCCATAAACACCTGACAGCCCAGCCTGCATGCCGCCTCCAGACATGCCAGAGAACCGTCCACATTAGACGCCTGAACCTCCGGCGAATCAATTTCCTGACGGTTCACCCCGCCCCAGGCAAAATGCAGAAATCCATCTGCGTGTCCAATCAGAGGAACACAGCTTTCCGCTTCCTCCATGGCAGCCCCAATCCAGGTTAAATGTTCATGAACCGGCAGGTTTCTTCGATGCCTGGACTCCGGACGCACCAGAGCAAACACCCTTGCGCCCTGTGCCAGCAGCTGCTCTGCCACATTTCTTCCGATAAATCCGGTCGCCCCGGTCATCACAATCCTCTGTCCTTCCAGATTTTTCATGCTTTCTCCTTCTGTCATCCGTCAATTTTCACGTAACTGTTACATTTTCACTGAAACATTACAGCCGTTCCACCCGGTTGGTCCGCATGGCGCAGATTTCCACATCGCTGCCAAACCGTTCCCTGATAATGCCTGCTATCTCATCGGTATATCCCGGCGCGGCAATAAGAACCACATCTACAGGATTGGCAAAAAACTCATCCGGAGCCACAATGGGAAGATGGGAAGCGGGAGCGAATTTTCCCTGCTTAAACGGCGCCGAGTCAATCATATACTCCGCCCGGCTTCCCAAGGGTGTTGTCGCCGCCAGGGTAAATCCCTGATGACTTGCCCCCCACAGGGCGAAGGTCTTGTCCTCCTGGTGAAGCCGTTCCATCAGTTTCGTGGCCTCATCCATCACAATCCGGTATCCGTCTGTCAAAGGCTCTACCGAAACCGTGGCCGCCCCTGAATTCCAGTCCGGATTTGAAGGGTTTTCCGAATTCTCCGCCGCCGCTTCGTCTTTCCGCTGCGCAGAAGACTCAAAGCTCCAGTGCGGCTTCTTTTTTACCACCATGGAAATCGTATCCCGGTTGATCATCTCCTCTTCCAGTACCGCAAAGCCGTATTTTTCCAGAAGAGCCCGCAAGGTTTCAAAGGAATAGTAAGCCAGGTGATCCCGAATCAGCTCATAGTAACTGCCCTGTTCCAGAATATACTCCAGAGCAGGCACTGTCACAAGCCCCATGCCGTCTTCGGAAAGATTGTGGTAAATGGCCTCAAGCATAACTCCCGGCTCCGGCTGATGCTCCAGAAAATTGAAGGATAAAAATACATCAAAGGGGCCGTTCTCAAACTGCTGGTCCGCAGTCTCCGGGAACTCCCGCCAAACCGAAAGACCGGATTTGACCGCCTCCTCCACTAACTCCTCCCGGTGCTCCATTCCATAAGCCTCCACCGGAAACTCTGTCAGCACCTTCAGAAATTCCCCTCGTCCGCATCCGACTTCAATAAACTTCTTTCCATCCAGATGCCAGGTATCAATCAGATGACGGTACTGATTTCTTCTCAGCTCTGTCATTGTGGTGGAGTATCCGCCGGCCCGGATCACATCTCTGTAATAGGAAACCGGCTGGCAGTCAAACTGTACCAGTCCGCAGCAGCTGCACTGATACAGAGGCAGATCCACCCCCTGATCCTCTTCCACCGTTTCCCTGTCAGGAATATCCTGAGCGGAAGCCGGCGCCTGTTTTAACGTAAACAGGGCAGTTTCCGGCAGACTATGCCCGCAGGCTATGCAATGTTTCATAGATTCCCTCCGCAAATGTGGTCACAGGTCTCCACCCGGTTTCCCGGCATATTTTCCCGATATCCGGCATCAGATCTGCCGGTCCTTCCGCATTCTGCGGCCGTTCTCCATATCGAAAGGTTCCCTTATTTCCACATATTTCATACATTTCTTCAATATAGGCCCGCAACGGGCGGGTGTCATTACCTGCAATATTATAGACACCTGCACGGCCTTCTGTCAACAGGCATACAAGAGCGGCAGCCGTATCTTCAATATAAAGGAAATTCCACATCTGGGTACATTCTCCCAGCTTCATCTCTCCGCCCCGGCAAAAGGTGTCCAGACAGGTCTGCACCAGGGACCAGGGATGATCCCCCGGCCCGTATACACTGAAAATTCTGGCATGGACATATTCCATATTCAGCATCCGGCACAGGCCCTCTGCCTGTCTGCCAAAATCCACCTTGGCAATTCCGTATTCCGACACAGGACGGCAGACCATATCCTCTCTCGTTTCCTGATGGTATACCCCGTATTCTGCCTGAGAACCGGTAAACAGAAACCGGCGGCATCCAAGAGCTGCCGCTGTCCGGACCGCTTCCAGAGAATTTTTCACATTCTCCTGCTGCACCTCGCGCTTCATCCTGTTGTCGCTTCCGGCGCCGTCCCAGCCAATGTGAAGCCAGACATCTGCTCCAGCTGCTTCCGGAGCCTGCTCCAGCTTTCTGATTTCCTTCATATCCAGCTCTGCCACTGCCAGCCGCTCTCTGGCTGTTTCCGGCACTGCCTCCCATAAACGGGAAAGATTTTTTGAGCCGGGCCGGACTACTCCGCAGACCTGATGTCCCTGCTGCAGAAGCAGACGCACTGCCGCAGTTCCGATAAAGCTGGTAGCTCCTGTTACAATTACTTTCATCATTCTGTCCTTTACTCTTTGATTCTCGGAATAATCATCATGGCATCCATCTCTTCCTCGGGAAGGAACGGAGACAAATCCTCCAGAGGCGGGGAAACCATGGTTCCGTCCGGAAGACGCTTTGCTGAGGATTTCGGCTCAAAATTCTGATCCCTTGTCACAAATACCTCGCAGATTGCCGGTCCCTCCAATGCCAGTGTCTTCTCCACCGCTTCGCCCAGCTCCCTGTTGCAGCAGGCTCTGACATAAGGATAACCGTAAGCCGCCGCCAGCTTTTCCATATCCGGGAAGCTTAAATCATGGCTGTCTTCGCCAATTCCCACTAACGGCTCCCCAAAGAAGTTTTTCTGAGTCTGACGGATGGAATGATAGCCGCCATTGTTAATCAGGAAAATCTTAATCGGCATTCTGTGATGAATAATCGTCTGCAGCTCCTGAAGATTCATCTGAATACTTCCATCTCCGGTCAGCAGGATAATATCCTCTCTGGCTGACGGCTCTTCCTGATATTCCGGATCCCGGGAAGCCATACAGGCTCCGATAGCCGCCGGAAGATCATATCCCATAGAAGCAATGGCAGAATTGGTAATAAACCGCTGGCCCTTTTTTATAATATAGGCATGACCGCCGGCTACACAGGCAGAACCGTTTCCCACCACCGTAATCTGATTCTCCTTCAGGCGGCTGCTTAATTCCTCTACCAGCGCATAGACATTGGCCTCCTGTCCCGCCACCTCTTTCCTGTGCTTTGGAAGAACCACAGGATACCGCTCTTTCCACATCCGGCAGGTTTCATTCCAGTTCATTCCCGGAAGTCCCTCTCCGCCGTCAAATACAGGCAGATTTCCTTCTCCTGCTGCAGCTTCCTCCCGCAGCACCTCTGCCATGGTCTCCAGCAGATCCTTTGCATCTGCATGAACTGCCATATCCGTGTGAACGCTGGGCTTTTTCAGCTCCTCTGCGTCTGCGTCACAATAAATGATCCAGGCTTCCCTTGCCCAGGTTTTATAATTATATCCCACCTGGCGGATACTGAGACGGCTTCCCACAGAAAATACCAGGTCGCTGTTCTGAACAGCCAGATTGCCCGGGCGATCTCCCATATTGCCGGCTCTTCCTGTATACAGAGGATGTTCATCCGGAATGCAGTCCTGACTGTTCCAGCCGGTTACCACAGGAATCCCCAGCATATCTGCAACCTCCAGAAAGACCTGATGAGCCCCTGCAATGCGGATTCCGTTTCCTGCATTCAGTACAGGACGGCGGGCCTGACGAATCTTCTCCAGAATTGTCCGGACGGTCTCTTTGCTGACCTTCGGAGGCAGAACCTGACGGCGCTCTCCCTTCCCCGCAGCATCTTCTTCAATTCCATACCGAGCCTGTCCCTCTGCCAGGGCCCAGCCGGTTCCGCCGGCCTCGTAATCAGCAGGATCAAACCCGATCAGCTCCTCCGGTTCCACAAACGCGCCCTGAACATTCAGCGGAATATCCAGCCATGCAGGTCCCGGACGTCCGGACTTGGCCAGATAAAGCGCCTTTTCCAGACAATAACGAATCCGCATCGGATCCACCACCATCTCACTGTATTTTGTCATGCAGTCAATGGATTTTGTAATATCAAATTCCTGATCCCCCATAGCCCGGATCCCCAGCCCGGTCCAACGGGCAGTGGTATCATAGCGAACCTGTCCTGATAAAACCAGCATGGGAATGGAATCCAGCCATCCGCCGACAACTCCGGTAATCGCATTGGTTCCCCCCGGTCCCGTAGTCACACACAAAGCCGCAATTTTATTGTGAATTCTGGCATAAGCCTCAGCCGCCATGGCGCAGGCCTGCTCGTGGTGCTGATAAAGGCAATGAAGCCTCGGCTGATGTCCCAGAGCATCATTTAAATGCATGGCTCCTCCCCCGGTCACGGTAAAGACCTGGTTAATTCCGTTTTCCGTCAGTTTTTGTGCAATGTAATTGGATACCTTTACTTTCATCGGGAAGTCTCCTTTCTCCTTCTTCGTCTGCTCCTTTTCCGGCAGACTGTTCTGCGGCTAGTATACCATAGTTTCCCGTTTCTTGCACGAATTTATTGCCCCCCGGAACCGGCAGCCCCTCTCATCCTTCTCTTCCACCCTGTACCAGCGCTTCCAGTAACCCTCACTTTTCAAACTGCGCTTTATCCGTTATACTGGCCAGGTAATGCAAACACGGATTTTCGGCCACACGAAAAAAGGAGAGTAAACAATTTATGAGAAAAGAATGCAAAATTCTGGCTGTATTATCCACCGCTGCAGTAATGACAGCGGTAACCCCTTCTGTCTTTGTTCCCGGTCTGGTTCAGACCGCCTTTGCCGCTTCCGCCGGATGGGTGGAGGAGGACGGTTCCCTTCGCTATAAGGACAGCGACGGCTACTATCTGACCGATTCCTGGAAAAAGAAAGACAATCAGTGGTACTATTTAGATGAAGACGGACACATTACCCGTTCCTCCCAGGTGGATGAATACTATGTGGACGAGGAAGGCAAGCGGGTTTCCAACCAGTGGGTCAGCGTAAGCAACGAGGACGAATGGGATGACGAAATGCCGGAAACCAGCTGGTATTACTATGGAAAAGACGGCAAATCCGTGGTCTCCAGATGGCAGACCATTGATGGCAAAGACTATTACTTTAATGAAGAAGGCCATATGCAGACCGGAAAGCTGGAATTAAACGGCTTTCACTATTACCTGGGCGATGAAAACGACGGCGTGATGAAAACCGGCTGGATTCAGCTGGAAAACGAGGACGAGTATGCCGATGAGGACATGGTATGGCACTACTTTGACAGCAACGGACGCATGGTTATGAACCAGGTGGACCGGAAAATAGACGGAAACTACTATACCTTTGAAAACGGAATTCTCCAGACCGGCTGGTACCGGCTTCCGGCAGATGAGACAGCAACGGACTCCAACGCTTCCGGCCCGGCTATTGCCTCCTATCAGTATTATGAGGAAAATGGAAAACGTGCCGACGGCTGGTATCAGATTGAGGGCGCACCGGAAATCAGCGAAGAAGGGGAAATCTTTACCTTTTTCTTTAAAAAAGGCGTTCCCCATCATGCGTCTGCAGAAGGCGTAGAGGTATTTTCCGTTGACTCCAAACGCTATGGCTTCAATCACCGGGGCGAGCTGGTGACGGGGCTTCAGCAGGTCCGCACAGAAGACGGAATCTTCAATTTCTACTTTGGAGAGGAAGGCATTATGAGAACCGGAAAGCAGTCCATCTACGATGAGGATCTGGGTGAAAATCAGACCTGGTTCTTCTACACAGACGGAAGCAGCAAGGGCCGCGGCTATCACGGAATCCGCGACAACAGCGTTTACCGCCAGGGACTGCGCTTAAGCGCCGACCGTGACCTGAAATATGCACCTGTGGAGCTGGACGGAGTCTCCTATCTGGTCAATGCCTCCGGAACTATCCAGAGAGCATCTTCCTCCTCCAAATCCCACACAAGACCGGAGCTGGGAGCTGGCTACAAGGATATTTCCGACACCAATGACAAGGTCTGGACTGTTGACACCAACGGAATCATTCTTCCGTAACTGACCGCTTCTGCACTTTGGGACAGATACGTTTGCATCCCTGTTTTTATTATCCGTTCAAACAATCCTAGGACGTAATTTCCTATGGAACAAAAAAAGGGCTTTCCGCCCTTTTTTGCTGTTTTCAAAACTTTTTTCATTTATTTGTTACATATTCCGGTCTGATTCGTCATATATAAAGACTATAAGTAGGAGTGTATAAAAAATGAATAAGTTATCTGTATATTATTGTCCCAAATGCGGACGCTATGCCTATGTTCAGCAGGATTCCCTTATTTCCTGCTCCGCCTGCAGCCATGAAATGAAGCTGTTATCTGTTCCCTGCGCGGAATTCATGCGTCTTTCTCCGGAAAAACGCAATGTTCTGATTCTGGACCACATTCTGTCTGAAGCCAGACAGATTTCCTCCGACGCCGCTTCCGAGCCGGACAGCCTTTGCCTCACCGGTTCCTGCACCTATCGCCATATGTTTTTCGCCATGAATATGCGCCTTCATGAGCTTCAGCAGGAAAATCAGCAGCTGAATCATACCGTTGACTGGATGCACCAGACTATCTGGAAGCTGCTCTCCCGCAATAAAGAGCTGGAAAAACGTCTGGAACACAACTGTTCCGGCAGCAGCTGAGCTTTTCCTGCTCCGGCACATCCCTGTCTGTTTTTTCTAATTTTTTACTCCTGTAACATATTCCTCTATCAGCCTGTTTAAGGTTCTGTTCATCTGAACCAGGGTATCCAGAAGAATTTCCCTGTCCTCCTTCAATTTCCTGTTCTCTTCTGTCAGCCTTTCCAATGTCATATTTCTGTCATCCATACTCCATCCGCCCCTTTTTCTGAATTTATGCATGTAAGAACCACTATACGTCCTTTTGTCGTATTTGAAAAGGAAAATCTGTCGCAAAAAGCGACAAAGTATTTCTGTTTTTAACGATTTTCTTACGATCTCGGTCAATTCCTTACAATCCTTCTCCGAGTATTGCCAGATAGGACCCCTGTTGCTATAATAAAATCAGAAACCGGTCAGACATATCAGTGTGATCGGATCCCCCAATCAGCATAAAACAAAGGAAGGTGAACTGTCATGAAAAAGAATACAGGAGCAGCGCTGGCCCTGGCCGTTGCCTGCAGCCTTCTCAGCGTATTCCCCGCATTAGCCGGAGAATGGCGCCAGACAGAAGATAAAGAGTGGCAATACATTCAGGATGATGGTACAAAAGCGACCGGATGGCTGGAGGTAGACGGCAACCGATACTATCTGGATGAGAATGGCAACCGAAAATCTGACTACTGGTACAAGGAAAACGGAGCCTGGTACTATCTGGACGAAGATGGTGTGATGGCTAAGAATACCTGGATCGATAATTATTATGTGGACAGTACAGGGCGCTTCGAGAAGAAGCGTTAAGGAGACAGGGGCCGCAAGGTTCCTGTCTTTTTCGTAGGAATTTATATCCTGCGAAAAACACTCCGCAGAAAGTTCCATACGGCGGAGGCGAATTTTTCCGGAGAATTGTTCTGCTGCAGGAAAAAAGCCCGCAATCAAGCTTCTTTCTTGCATTTTTATGAAGTTTCTATTATTAAAACGTCATACAATCTTCATATTTTATCTAGTTGTGCAGATTTTCTATTTATGATATGCTTTTAACATCGGTACAACAAATGAGATTATTACAGGAGGTATTATTATATGAAAAAGAAATTACTTGGCGTCACTGCAGCTGCATTTGTTTTAACCTTGTCTACCGGAATTACAGCATTTGCAGGTTCCTGGAAGGAAGATGCCCTTGGCCGCTACTACGAGAACGATGACGGAAGCCGTCCTGTATATGCCGGCTGGTTCACCGACCCGGCTGACGGTGCTGTATATGCTATGGATCCGGATGGCTACACCATGCCGAACTCCAACATGGGCTCCTTCCGCACAGACGACATGGGACGCCGTATTGATAAAACAGAAGAAGATCTGAAGAAAGAAAACGAGAGAAAGGCCGAGCTGGCAAAGCGCCCCAGCCCTGCAAAAAAGCAGGCTGCTGCTGATATCGCCGCTGACGCCGCTACTGCCGGAACCTCCCGCGCTGCTGTCGGAACTCTCCGTTCCACCTACCAGGCAGAGATGGAAGCTTTTATGAATAAGATTCTGATGCAGGTTCAGGATAAGCGTACAGAGAATACCATCCGCACAGCCGGTACAGAAAACAATACTGAGATCACCTATGGTTTCCAGAACCCGGACGGTTATGTATTTATCACTTCCTCTATCTGGAAAACCTCCAAGTCTACTGCTGCCAACTACAAGGAGCAGGCATTTGAGATGGCCTACCACTTTGATTCCGCAATCGCCGATATCGAAGCTTACAACGAGGCTTACAACCAGCTGATGGTTGCCGCTCTTGGCGAGACCACAGGACCGGCTGTTCTGGACTATATCCAGACTGAGAGAAACAGCGGTCATACCAGCTTTGACAAGACCGGAGCCACTGACAGCGGCAATACCTACACCGTAAAATATCGGGACGGACTGGTATCTCTGGCTGTTGTCTGCAGCGAGGTAGATCCTACCGCATCCAGCGCTCAGGAACAGGCTGCTGAAGAAGCTGCCCAGGAAGCATCGCAGGAGGAGACCCCCGTTTCTTCCGTTATCGTAGCAGGAACTCCCAAAGAGGAAAATGCACAGTAAGTTTTTCATACACAAAAAACCGGGTTCAGTGACGGAGACGTCCTGCCCGGTTTTTTTGTATTGCATTTTCTTTTTTCTTCCACTCTGTTACTGAATCTCAAACGTTACATATGTGTCTGCCGGAACTGTGGTTTCATACATCGGCTCCCCATCTGCATCATACTGGGACTCTTCATAAATCTTCAGATGAAGCTCTCTGTCCTGGAAATATCCTCCAAAGCTGTCCTCCTCTGCTGTTCCATAGGAAAAATCCTGCATGGCAACCTGATCATTGAATCCCTTCACAACCTGATCTGCATACCAGGCTGCATCCTCCGGAGAAGTTCCGTCTTTTACAACCACAGACATATCTACATAAGCCTCATCCTCATTAAGCTCAAATGCAAAGGCTGCTCCCATCGGGAATTCGCTTTCATCCAGCCAGACATCCTCCACATCTGCCTGAAGCTGCTCTTCATCCAGCTCAATATTATTGTACATATTGAAGTCCGGCTCAAATGAGCTTTCCTGCTCCGGCTGCACAATGTTGCTCTTCGTGCAGGCACTCAGTGCTGCCGCACAGCCAACTGCAATCATCAAAATTTTCATTTTTCTGCTAAACATTTTATTTCCTCCTCAATTTCAAACAGGCAGTTTGTATTATATACGATTCAATTCCTTTTGGATAGTGCTTTTTCGAATATGTCATAAAATATTCACAAATTTGCATGTTTTCCTTAATATGCAGCCTGAATCCGGCATCAGAAAGCCTTCTTTTATAGCAGAAACCCCTGCGCTGTGGTATACTGGATTCCATCAGACAACTGCCAAAGGAGAATATCATGGCCAGAAAAAACACACGAAACACGCGGGGGAAAATTGTCAGCGCCGCATGGAAGCTGTTTTATGAACAGGGCTACGAGTACACAACCGTAGAAGAAATTATTGATTTATCCGGCACCTCCAAGGGTTCCTTTTATCACTACTTTGACGGAAAGGATGCTCTGCTCAGCACCCTCAGCAATCTTTTTGATGACAAATACGAGGAGCTGATTCCTCTTCTGAAACCGGAAATGACTGCAATGGAACAGCTCCTGTTTCTTAACGACGAGCTTTTTGGAATGATCGAAAACAGCATTTCTCTGGAGCTTCTGACCCGCCTGTACTCCACTCAGCTGACAACCAGCGGAGAAAAACACCTGCTGGATCACAATCGCATTTACTACAGGCTGCTGCGAAAAATCATTTCTGACGGACAAACCGCCGGTCAGCTTACCACCCAGTCCACAGTCAGCGAAATGGTAAAACTCTATGCCCTCTGTGAACGGGCTCTCCTCTACGATTGGTGTCTCTGCGGCGGGGAATATTCCCTTCGCCAGTACAGCAAACGGGTGCTTCCCGGTTTCTTAAGCAGCTTCCTGCCCTGAGGAGGAGGCTGCGCGATTCCATAAGCAAATTCAAAAATTGACTTTCATCAAAAAAAATTTATAATTCGTATTTATCTTATTTATAAAATTCGTCTTGTTATTTTTCTTTAAAATAAAAGAAATATTTTAATATTTTTAAAATTCGTATAGTATTTAGTCTATACTCTATTCTGTATTGTAGTCTATTTTTCTTCGTGCTATAATCCCCAAATATATACAGCAGGGCTGCAAAGGTTACTTTCACTGCTGTCATCACAGGGAATGAGGAGGATTACCATTATGAAATCTGGACTTACAGGAATTATGATTTCCATTGTCGTTTATCTGGCGGCCATGGTATATGTGGGATGGTACTTCAGCAAAAAAGGAAGCGTTGATTCCACTGATGAATTCTATCTGGGCGGAAGAAAGCTGGGCCCCTTTGTAACTGCCATGAGCGCAGAGGCCTCTGACATGAGCAGCTGGCTTTTAATGGGGCTGCCGGGACTCGCCTATCTCACCGGAATTGCCGATGCCGGCTGGACTGCCCTTGGTCTTGCCGCAGGAACCTACCTGAACTGGCTTATTGTTGCCAAACGGCTGCGCCGATATTCCATTGCCTGCAATGCGATTACCATACCGGAATTCTTCTCCCGCCGGTATCGGGATGAGAAAAATATTCTGATGTGCATTTCCGCTGTCATTATCCTTATTTTCTTTATCCCCTATACTGCATCCGGCTTTAAAGCAGTCGGAACCCTGTTTAACAGTCTGTTTGGCTTCGACTATCATACAGCTATGATTATCGGCGCCATAGTCATTATCGGATATACCATTATGGGTGGATTTATGGCTGTTTCCACCACAGATTTGATTCAGAGCATTGTCATGAGTGTTGCTTTGATTATTATTGTTTTCTACGGAATTCACATTGCCGGCGGATGGAATGCCGTTATGGACAATGCCCGCTCTCTGGCCGGATACCTGTCCATGACTCAGATTCACGATCCCGCTTCCAATACCGCCGCTCCCTACAGCATGATTTCCATTTTTTCCATGATGGCCTGGGGACTGGGATACTTTGGAATGCCCCATATTCTTCTCCGCTTTATGGCAATCGAGGATGAAAACAAGCTTGCCTTCTCCCGCCGGATTGCTTCTGTATGGGTGGTCATCTCCATGTTTGTTGCCATCCTCATCGGTATCATCGGATACGGTGTTTCTGCCGCAGGGAAACTGGAAACCTTTACCACCAGCGCAGATTCCGAAACTATTGTTGTCCGTCTCTCCGGACTGCTGGGAAGCCACGGTTTCCTGCTTTCCATTATTGCCGGTGTTGTACTGGCCGGTATTCTTGCCAGCACAATGTCCACTGCAGACTCTCAGCTTTTAACAGCTGCCTCCAGCGTGTCTCAGAACCTGCTGCAGGATTTTCTGAAAATTAAAATGAATGCAAAAACCTCCATGACCGCTGCACGTATCACAGTTCTTGCCATTGCTCTGGTCGGAATCATCCTGGCATGGGATCCGAACAGCTCCGTATTTACGATTGTATCCTTTGCCTGGGCCGGCTTCGGCGCCGCATTTGGTCCCATTATGCTGTTTTCTCTTTTCTGGAAGAGAACCAATTTCTACGGTGCTCTGGCCGGTATGGTTTCCGGAGGAGTCATGGTCTTTGTATGGAAATACGGCGTCCGCCCCTTAGGAGGAGCCTGGAATATTTATGAACTGCTTCCGGCCTTTCTGGCTGCATCAGCTGCCATTCTCATCGTTTCTCTGGCAACTGCACCGCCCTCAGAGGATATCTGCCGCCAGTTTGATTCTGTAGGCAGATAAGAAAACAACCTGCACATACCACTCAATCCATGGTATGCTGCAGGTTGTTTTTTTATAAATCAGAGACAAAGCCGTGATTACTCTCCGCTTCTCACTCCGGTCATAGTCTGCTTCACAATACTTTCCATCATATCAAAAGACAGCATTCCCGGAACATATCCAAAGACATTTCCGTCCCGATCAATCATAAAGGTGGTAGGGTAAGAGGATACGCCATACTGGAGGAAGACAGTTCCGGAAGAATCCATAAGCACCGGATACGTGTATCCCTTATCCTCCAGAAATGCCTTAACCCCTTCTTCATCCTGCTCCTTCCACTGTCCCGGAGCCGCAACCCCCAGAACGATCAAAGCATCTTCCCCTTCCTGATCATAGGTTTCATACAGCTTCTGAATATCCGGCATCTCCGCCTTGCACGGAGGACACCAGGTTGCCCAGAAATTTAAAAACACTGTTTTTCCTTTGTAATCTGATAACCGGTGAGTATTGCCGTACTGATCCTTTAATTCGAAATCAATGGCCGGCGGAAGAGAGGAATTCTCTTTTGCCTCTTCTTCAGAAATCTCTGTCCCGGCATCTTCTGATACCTCTGCATCCTCTTTCGCTGCGCTGCCGGCTTCTGTTTCATCCTCTCCCGGTATTTTTTCTTCTGAGCCGTTTTGTACTGTGCCTTCCGTCACCTGAGACAGATATCCTGTAATATCATTCATCTTTCCAGTAAACATCATCAGTCCCATGGCAATCATAAGAAGCCCGCCGATTTTCACCGTATACTGTACCACACCCCGGTGTTTTTTGAAAAATTCCAGAAGCGTGGTAGTGAACAGACCTACCGCAAGAAACGGAAGAACAAATCCCAGAGTATACACACCTATCAGGACAAATCCCGTCATTCTGGAGGCAGCAGATGCCGCCATCAAAAGCACACTGGTTAAAGCAGGACCCACACAGGGCGTCCAGGCAAAGCTGAAGGTAAAGCCCATCAAAAGAGCCGTTACCGGTGACATCGCCAGTTTATCCAGCTGAAACGGAAGCCGCCGTTCCTGTCCCAGAACCCGGGAAGTTCCAAAAACGCCCAGCTGATACAAACCAAAAAACACGATCAGCACACCGCCAATCCGGGCAAACATTGCCTGACTGGAATGGAAAAAGCTGCCCACTGCAGTCATTCCCAATCCCAGAAGAAAAAAGGCAAAGCTGACACCTGCTACAAAAAACAGGGTATTTGCCATCACCTTTCCCCGGTGGTAATGAATCTTCCCATCCTCACCTCTCACTCCTGTTCCGCCTGACAGGTAGCCAATATAAAGCGGAAGCAGGGGAAGCACGCAGGGAGAAAAAAAGCTGATCAGTCCCTGAAGAAACACGGTCACTGCCGGTATGCTTACATCCAATTGAAATCCCATAGGGTATCTATCTCCTCATCTTTTTGTCATTCGGTTGCCCGAATTTTTATTTTACGATTTTTCCTGAGCCTTTCCGCCATTTACCACATAGATTCCAAGGCTTACTAATATCAAAGCCGCCAGGGTATTCCAGGTAAGGGCCTGCCCGCTTTCTCCCAGAAATACGGCAGAAAGCAGAACGCCGAACATCGGATTCATAAATCCAAAAATTGTCACCCGGCTGACCGGATTGTATTTTAACAAAACGCCCCACAGGGTATATGCCACAGCCGAAAGAAAGCCCATATACAGAAGAAGGACGTAAGCAGAAGAGCCTGTCGCTCCTGCCAGAGTTCCTCCCAGGCCCGCGCCAATCGCCATCAGCGCAAGTCCTCCCAGCATAAACTGATAGCCGGATAAAGTCACCACATCAAACTGCCCGGAATATTTTTTAACCAGAGCACTGGATACGGCATAAAAAATCTGCGCCAGAAGCACAAAGCCCTCTCCCAGGAAGGAAACATCGAATAATCCCTCCGAACCGGCGCCTGCCAGATTTACAATCACAATACCTGCAAAACCCAGAAGACAGCCTGCAATCTTTCTGACATTCAGCGTCTCATAGCGGAAAACAAGACTGGCAAACAAAATAGAAAAAAATACATTTGTTCCCGTAATAATCGCGCCATGAACGCCGGTCGCATGAGAAAGCCCTACATAGAAAAACACATACTGCAGGATGGTCTGACTCAAAGCCAGCTGTACAATCGCCAAAGCCGATCCCCTGGGCGGAAAAATCCATTTTCTGCTGGTCAGACTGTGCCAGGCAATGACCAGGATCCCTGCCAGAAAAAATCTTGTTCCCGCAAATAAAAGGATAGAACTGGTATCTGCTGAATCAATCTGAAACAGCCTGTACCCTGTCTTAATCGCAGGTGTTGCGCTGCCCCAGAGGAAACAGCACACACCTGCCAGAAACATCACAACTCGAATATCTGTCAGATTTATTTTCTTATTCATGCTTCATCACCGGTTTATGAATCATCACACTGCAGAGAAGAGCTGCTGCAGCCGCTCCAATCATCATCAAAAAAGTACTTAAAAAAGAACCGCTTCTGTCATATAAGATTCCCGCAATAGTACTTCCAAAAGAAGATACCAGAAGATTCATATTAATGATCGAGAAGTTTACCGGAAAATGCTTTCTGCCAAAATAATCACTGATAAAGGCAGAGTTTGTAGGATTGATTCCACCGTAGGAAAATCCGGTACAGATAAATCCTGCCACAATAACAGCAAAGCTCTGCTGTAAAAGAGCAAGAACCAGAATTCCTACAGAAACCAGAAATGCCACCGTAATCACCGCCATTGTCCGGCTTCTTCCGGCCTTATCATACATACCGCCAAATATTACACGGCCTATGCCATTAAATATGGAAATCAGCCCCACTACCGTTGCAATCGTTCCCGGATCCACACCCTGTCCCACTTCAGCTGCAACGCCGCTGGCCTGGGAAATCAGCGCCAGTCCGGCGGCACTCAGCAGCACTGCCCAGGCAAAATACAGCCAGAATGCCCTTGTCTTTATCATCTCCATTGCTGTCATATCTGCAGATGCTTCTTTCTCAGCGCCTGTTTCCTGCTTTCCGCCGGAATGTGATTTTCCCGACGGCTCTCCACCCAGAATATTCTGGATATCCTCCTTTGTCGGCTTTACAAAGAAAAATCCACAGACAGCCATAACCGCCAGAATGATAATGCCAAACATAAAAAAGGAATTTCTCCATGCGTCAATTCCAACGCCGGAAGGCGTTACTGCCTGATAAATTTTTCCTACAACGAAGCTGCTGATTCCAAAGCCCATAAGAAGCAGTCCGGAAACCAGGCCCTGCTTATCCGGAAACCAGCCGGAAATCGTACTCATAACTGCATTGTACACCAGACCGGAGGCAAAGCCGCAGAGAACTCCATATCCCAGATAAAGCACGGCTGGACTCTGCGCCCTGGAGGCAATAAAAAATCCTGCAAAGAAAAGCACGCCAGAAGCCCATACATGAAACTTCACATTTATTTTTTTATTTGCCAGACCTCCCAGAAAACCTCCTACACAGAAAAATCCCATACAAATTGTAAAGGTCAGGGACAGCTGCGCTTTACTCCACTCCGGAAAATACGCCCCGATCGGTGACGACAGAACGCTCCACGCATAAACCATTCCTGCCAGCAGCAGAACGATAGCGCCCACTGCCGCATAAATCCATCTTTTGCTCTTTGTACTCATTTGTTTTCCTCTCCATTTTTTTCTAAAAAGCTTAACTGCCGCTCAGGACAAAACTCTGCCCGCCCCCCAAATGACTACCGTTCGGACAGCCACTTCCGGAGCTGTCCGGCAGCTGAAGCTGCAAGCCGGTGGTCTTTTCCTGAAGCAGTAACTCCAATTACCAGGTTTTCTTTTCTTGCAATTCCTGGAAAATAAAAATCACACTGCGTTTTGTCGCTGCAGCTGTTTACCGGAATTCCCCGTTCCCGGCACAATTCTGCCACAAGACTGTTCACAGCTTCATCATCTGTAGCTGCAAGAACCAGAACAGCCCCTTCCAAATCCTCTTCCTGAAACCGGCGGCGGTTCCAGACCGCCGCCAGAGTTTCCATCTCCGGACGACCTTCCGGCGCAGTTACAATCAGCTCTGCTCCAAAAGGAGCCAGAGTTTCTGCCCTTCTCAGCGCAATGCTTCCAGCCCCCACAATCAGGATTTTCTTTCCGGAAAGATCCACAAACAATGGAAAATACGGATATTCTGTCATCGTGAAACATCCTCCAAAAGCGCTGCTGCAATTCCTGCTGCAGTATATTCTCTTGCTTCCAAATCAACCGGTATGCCCAAAGCTTCTGCTGTTTCCGCAGTAACCGGCCCAATAGCAATCACCCTGGCAGACTCCGGAAGTCTCCTGCTGAGCATCTGCTTCATTGCCTGAGCCGCAGAGCTGCTGGCCAGGACCACATAATCCACAGTCTCCGCCAGGCGATTCAGCTCCTCCTGACGCCGCCAGTCTGTCCAGGTTTCATACACAGACGCATCGGTAAAGGAAATTCCTGCCTTTTCCAGTTCCTGAGGAAGAACCGGGGAACCATTTTTAGCCCGAAGTATTAAAACCCGGTCTGTTTTTTTCAGTTTGGGGATCCACTCCTTCGCCAGACCTGAGCCAGAGAAATTTTCCGGCACAAAGTCACAAATAAATCCATGCTTTAAAAGCTCCTCTGCCGTTCCTCTTCCAATGGCTGCAAGCTTCGCATGCATCAGAATACGCAGATCCTGTCCTGTCTGCCTCATCATCCGGAAAAACAGATCAACTCCATTCCTGCTGGTAAATACAAGCCAGCTGTACTGATCGGCATTTTTCAAGGCAGCTGCCGTTTCTTTTGTCCAAATCGGATGGCTTTCAATCAGACTCACTGCCACACATTCTGCACCCAAAGGCTTCAATTCCGCCTCCAGTTCTGAAACCATATGGCGTGTTCCCGTTATCAAAATCCGTTTTCCTGACAATGCTCCGCTGCCGAACCAGTCCAGCCTGGACTCCATCCCCACTGCTGCGCCAATAATAATAAGTGCCGGTGTAGACAGTCCCTTTTCTTTCACTGCGGCTTCTATATGTGCCAGATCTGACACTGCCTTTTTCTGCTTTGCCGTGGTTCCGTTTTCAATCACTGCAGCCGGTGTAGCCGGATCCTTTCCGTATTTGATCAGCTGCTCTGCAATAAACCGAAGATGTCCAAGGCCCATGAGAAATACCAGTGTTCCCTCTTCCTTTGCCAGAATCCGGTAATCAACAGAGGCGGTCTGTTTTCCATCCCCCTCGTGCCCGGTTATTACATGAAAGGAGGATGCCACCTCTCTGTGTGTGACAGGAATTCCGCTGTAGGCCGGAACACTGTAGACCGATGACACTCCCGGTATCACCTCATACGGAATTCCCTGCTCTCTAAGCGCCAGAGCTTCCTCCCCGCCTCTTCCGAAAATGTAAGGATCACCGCCCTTCAGACGTACTACATTCTTTCCTTCCATTGCTTTTTCCACCAGAATTCTCTGGATCTGTTCCTGCCTCATAGAATGCTTTCCGGAACGTTTTCCCGCATAAATCAGCTCTGCATCCAGCCTTGCCTCATTTAACAGGGAACCGGAAATCAGATTGTCATACACCACCACATCTGCCTGACGCAGACATTCCAGCCCCTTTCTCGTGATCAGACCGCCGTCCCCCGGGCCCGCTCCAACCAGATAAACCGGCTTATACTGAAGACGGGCTGCAAGTCTCTCCGCCAGTCTTCCGGCAGTATCCATAAGCCCTCCGGAAAACGGACCTTCCTCTTCCCGGGCCATCACCTTGTCAGCCTGACTTTGAGCCGTTTCTTCCCCGACAGCCAGTTTTTCTTCAAAAATCACCGGATGAATCCCGTCTCTTGCATACATAGCCGTCATCATCATCGTTTTCTCCTGAATCCGGCACCAGGCGCCGCAGGGCGCATTGCAGCCGCCCTCCAGAATCCGGAGAAACTCCCGTTCTGCAAAAAGCTCTGCAGCTGCAGTTCCTGAATGAATGCTTTTCAGAATTTCTTCCAGCCTGCCGCCCTCTTCCATATCCTCCCGGCGCACCTCTGCCGCCAGGATTCCCTGACCAGCGGCCGGAACAAAGCTGTGCTTATCCAGATACTCCAGATGAAGCCCCTCCTCCCGGTCTAGTCCCAAACGTGCAAGTCCTGCCGCGGCCAAAAGAATTCCGTCATACTCTCCCCGGCGCAGCTTCTCTATCCTGGTCTGTACATTTCCTCTCAGAAGCTTAATCTCCACCCCCGGATTCAGTGAGTGAATCTGAAGCTGTCTGCGAAGGCTGCTGGTTCCAATCACACTGCCGGCCGAAAGCTTTTCTGCCGGTGTGCCGTCTAAAGTAACAAGCACATCTGCCGCCTCTTCTCTCTCAAGCACAGCGCCGATACAGAGACCTTCCGGAAATTCCATAGGCATATCCTTGGCGCTGTGAACCGCCATATCAATCTCTCCATCCAGAAGCGCCGTCTCCAGTTCTCCTGTAAAAATGCCTTTCCCTCCAAAGCTTGTAAGAGAACGATCTAAAATTAAATCTCCTTTGGTACTCATTGGTACCAGCTCGATCTCAGTATCCGGAAATTTCTTCAAAACAGCATCACGCACAATCTCCGTCTGTATCATTGCAAGCTTACTTTTTCTGGTTCCAATCCGCAGTTTCATTTTCCAATCTGTCAACCTTTCTGCTGTTTTTCCTGTTAGATGGCAAAAACAGCCGCTTCTTTCGTCACGGCTGTTTTCTCATCTCTCCTGTTTCCGCTCCGGCATATCTGCCTTTGATTGTCCCTGCCTCAGAAGTGAACCGCATTCCCTTCCGCAGGTGTCTGCGACTATTCCAGCAGTCCCAGCTTCTCCATGGCATACCAGATACCATCCTGTTCTACTGTCTTTGTAAAAAAGCTGGCATAGGGCTCTAACTCCCGACTGTGGTGTCCCATAACAACGGCATTGGGCACATGCTCAAACATTGCCAGGTCATTGGTACTGTCTCCGAATACATAGGCATCCGTCAGCTTCAGTCCATATTCCTTCAGAATTATATCAATCGCAGAGGCCTTGCTGTGTCCCTCCGGAACACACTCATAGAACCCGTCTCCCCGGTCAATCACCTGAATATCCAGGCCCAGGCTCCGGAAAAAACCGGCCTTATCGCTTTTTTCATCTGCCAGTACACAGAATTTTTCTACTGTTCCGCACTCCTGATTCCAGTCCAGGGAACGAATATACGCCTTCATAGACTGGCGGAGTCTGCGTCCCTCCGGGAAACGGCTTTCCGCGCTTCCCAGATAACAGCCGTCCCGTCCTTCCAGAATTCCGTCCACATCAGCAGCCTCCATTGCTTTGCAGATTTTTTTCACCTGCTCCTGAGGCATTGCCCGATGGTACAGTTCTCTTCCCTGAGCCTCAATATAAGTACCGCAGCCGCAAAGCCAGCCGTCCACCTCCAGCATATCCTTAATCGGCCCCAGAGAGCCATAGGAACGTCCTGTGTTTACAAATACCAGATGTCCCAGAGAACGGGCAATCCGCAAAGCTTCTTTCGTGCTTTCCGGAACCTGTCTGGTAATTTCACTCAGCAAAGTGCCGTCAATGTCAAAAAACAATGCTTTTCTGCTCACGCCTTATCATCGCGGAATACAATCTCTCCGCTCTCCTCATCCATACTCTCCACAATTGCCAGAGATTCCAGACGGATTCCCTGATTTCGCAGCAAATCGCCGCCTACCTGGAAGCCTTTTTCAATTACAATACCGGCTCCCACCAGCTCTGCACCGGAATCCTTCACCAGGCTTGCCAGTCCCTCCAGCGCCTTGCCGTTTGCCAGAAAATCGTCGATCAGAAGCACCTTGTCCCCTTTTCCCAGAAACTCCTTGGATACGATAATATCATAGGTTCTTCCGTGAGTGTAGGATTCTACCTTGCTGGTATACACATCTCCGGCAATATTTTTTGTCTGGTTCTTCTTCGCAAATACAACCGGTACATGGAACTGCTGTGCAACTACACAGGCAATTCCAATACCTGATGCCTCAATCGTCAGGATTTTATTGATCTCTACATCGGAAAAGCGCCGTTTAAACTCTTTTCCAATCTCCTGAAACAGATCCGTATCCATCTGATGATTCAGAAAACTGTCAACTTTCAGTACATTTCCCGCCTTAATCTTTCCGTCTTTGCGGATTCTCTCTTTAAGCAGCTCCATAGAGTACCCCCATATTATTTTGTATTGTTTAATAGTAACACTTCAGAACGGAGAAAGCTTCCTGACACGGCTTTCCCGCCAGTTCTGAATAGTTATGTTTCGTATTATTTTACAACTGCATTATCTTTAATCAGTGCCTGAACCTTATAAACAAGAGCGGTTCTGTCCAGAGCCTCCTCGCCGTAGGTATCCTTCATGTTCTGGATGTCTGTACCATACTGATCTGCCACCTTCTGACGATCCTCGTCTGTTACCTCCAGCTTCTCTTCCTCGGCAACTGCATCTACAAGAAGCTCCTGCTTCAAAGCATTTTCCGCAGCTGTCCGCAGTTCCTTCTGGAAATCATCTATGGTCATTCCAAAAACTGCCACATAATCATCCATGGTCATTCCGTACATCTGAACCATGGAAGTATAGTAATTCAGCTGTGCCTCATACTGCTGCTCTACAGCCTCTTCGTTAATTTCAAACTCTGAATTGGCCAGAGCTGCCATAAATGCATCATACTCCAGCTGATTCTCTGCCATGGTTTCTTTTTCCTGCTCCATGTCAGCCAGGGTATCTGCCTTAAATTCATCTACTGTGGTGAAATCAGACATTCTCTGAACAAAGTTTTCATCCAGAACTGCCTCTTTTCTTTCCTCGATGGAATTGACAGTCACGTCAAACACTACTTCCTGTCCTGCCAGATCTGCATTAAAATAATCCTCCGGGAAGGTCAGATTCAGACTCAGCTCGCTTCCTGCCTCAGCTCCTACCAGGCCTTCCTCAAATCCCTCAATGAAGGAGTGAGATCCCAGCTCCAGCGGGAAATCCTCAGCAGTTCCGCCGTCAAAGGCCTCTCCGTCCTTCATTCCCACAAAGTCAATATTTACAATATCACCGTTCTGGGCCGGACGATCCGTAATCTCAATATACTCCGGATTGGCATCCAGAATTCCCTGAATCCGCTGCTCCAATTCTTCCGGTGTTACCTCTGTGCTGTTTTTCTTTACTTCCACGCCTTTATATGTACCCAGCTTCGTCAGCTTACCCGGATCTGCCTTCTCCTCGGCTGCAGTCTCCGTACTGTCAGCAGCTGTGCTGCTCTCTGTCTGTGCGGCTGTTGTCTCTTCCGCGTCCTTTTTTCCGCAGCCTGTAACCAGCGCTGCCGCCGCCATTCCACAAAGTGCCAGTTTCACATATTTTTTCATAATACTTTCCTCATCTCTGATTTTTTGAAGCATCCGCAAAATACGGGTACTTCCTACTGTTATATCATATTACAACCTGTTTAAAAAGCCTTTCCGGCAAATTCATAAAGATTTCACAACTTTATATTGCAATTTTTATTACAGTTCAGCCCTGCTTCCTGTCCGGCTTTGCCGTACAGGAAGCAGGGGGCGTCTGAAGCTCCCGGAGCTGAACTGTTATCCTTTATTTATAAAATGCTTCAAATGCGCGGAAGGTATTGTATACGTCCAGCTTGGAAACCAGTTCAAATGGGGAATGCATGGAAATAACCGGAACGCCCAGATCCACTGTGTCAATATTCAAATGAGATACAAACTTGGCAATCGTTCCGCCGCCGCCCTGATCTACAGCGCCCAGTTCGCCTGCCTGCCAGTATACGCCATTCTCCTCCATAATAGCGATTACACGGGCCATGGTTTCTGCGCTGGCATCGTTAGAGCCGGATTTTCCTCTTGCGCCTGTATACTTCGTCAGAACGCAGCCCTTGTTTAAATAGCTGGAATTATTCGCCTCATACACATCAGGGAAGGTCGGATCATAAGCCGCATTTACATCTGAGGACAGACACAGAGAAGCCATGCATACATCCTTGGGATCGGTTCCCTCCGCCTGAGCCAGGTATTCAATATAGTGCTTCAGGAAATCAGAATTCATACCCGTATTTCCCTCAGAACCAATCTCCTCTTTATCTGCCAGAACGGTCACAGTGGTGTGAACCGGATTCTTTGCTGCAATTTCTGCCATCAGAGCCGTGTAGGCACAAACTCTGTCATCCTGTCCATAAGCGCCTACCAGACTGCGATCCAGACCTACATCAGAAGCCTTATGAGCCGGAACCATCTCAATTTCTGCACGGAAAAAGTCTCCCTCTGTGATTCCGTAACGGTCATTTAACACCTTCAGAGCCAGCAGCTTAACAGGTTCCTTGACACTGTCGTCCACAAAAGGAATAGAACCTGCAATAATATTCAGCTCCTCGCCCTTTAATCCCTCGCTTAATTTCCGCTCGTTCTGCTTTGCCGACAGATGCGGAAGAAGATCACTGACACAGAATACCGGATCAGCTGCATCCTCTCCAATGCAGATCTTCACCAGCTCGCCGTTCTTCTTAATCACAACACCGTGCATAGCCAGAGGAATGGTTCCCCACTGATACTTGCGGATTCCCCCATAATAATGGGTCTTCAGATAGGCAATATCTGATTTCTCATAAACCGGGCTCGGCTTCAGATCCAGACGGGGAGAATCGATGTGAGCGCCGTTAATTCTCAGACCCTCGCACACCGGAAGCTGTCCGAAGGTAGTTGCAATCAAAGCCTTCTTTCTATTGACAAAGTATACCTGATCTCCCGGATTGTAGCTGCGTCCCTTTTCAAACTCTGTATATCCTGCTGCCTGCAGACGCTTTACTGCCGCCTCCACACATTCCCTCTCTGTTTTTCCCTCATCCAGAAATGCCTTGTAGCCTTCGCAGAATTCTGCTGCAGCCTCAACCTGCTCCGGCGCATCCTTTCCGATATGGGGGAATTTCCATACCAGCTGCTCCTCCAGCATCATTCCTTCTGTTTTCTCCTTGTTGTCACTCATTTCCTTGTCCTCCAGTTTTTCTGTCTATATTCTATAATGTTCTCCGTCCCTGACCTTACCGGCCTTAGCGGATTCCCTTTTCGTCCCCCTCCAGCATCAGAGTAAAGGGACCGTCATTTAACAGTTCCACCTTCATATCCGCGCCAAAGCTTCCATGCTCCACCTTCGGCACATACTGCCTGCAGCGCTCCACAAAATACTCATACAGCCGGTTGGCTTTTTCCGGATTTCCCGCCTTGATAAAGCTGGGGCGGTTTCCCTTATGGCAGTCTGCATACAGAGTGAACTGGCTGACAACCAGAAGCTCTCCTCCCACATCTGCCAAAGACAGGTTTGTTTTTCCGTCCCCGTCCTGAAAAATCCTCAGCCTGCAGATTTTATCTGCCATCTTATCTGCTGCCGCCTCATTATCCTCTTCTGCCACACCCAGAAGAATCAAAAAACCATTTCCGATTTCTCCGATTGTTTCCCCGTCAACTTTCACCGACGCATGAGTCACTCTCTGCAATACTGCTCTCATAATTCTGCCAAAACCTTTCTGTCATTTCCTGCAGCAAAGACTGCTGTACAGGAGATTTTCTCATTTAAATACCAGGCGCACATACTCCATCAGGTTTTCCGTGGCCTCCTCCCGGTAAATAATTTCCCGGGCCAGCACCGGCCTGTCCGTAATAATTCCGTCCACACCCAGCATCACAAGACGTTCCATTTCACTTTTGGAATTTACTGTCCAGGCATAGATTGCCTTACCCTGAACATGAATGTTCTCAACCAGCTTTTCATTCACAAAGCCTGACCGCAGGCTGATAAAATCCACGGCCTCACTGGAATAAAAATTTCCGTAGGCAGCAGAAATAATATATCCTGTCCGAATCTGCGGTTCCAGCGCCTTTACCTCCTTCAGATAATTCAGACTGGTAGAGGTAATCACACACTGCTCTTCCATTCCGTGAGCCATCACCAGCTCCACGGTTTTTTCCGGAAGAATGCTTTCCGGGCCTACATTTTTCAGTTCAATATTTAGGTTGATTTTTCCTTTGCACAGTTCCAGAACCTCCTCCAGCGCCGGAATCCGTTCTCCCGCAAAGTCTCCGGAAAACCAGGCTCCCACATCCAGCTTCTGAAGTTCATCCCAGTTCAGGGCGCTGATGGGCCGGTTTACTCCTGCCACCCGTTTCAGACTGGCATCGTGGCCAAGCACCACAACCCCGTCACGGCTTAGCTGTACATCAATCTCCACACTGTCCGCCAGATCATCAATGGCCGCCTGTACGGCAGACAGAGTATTTTCCGGAGCAGCCAGCGAGCTCCCTCTGTGGGCTGTAATCTGCGTTTCTATCAGAATCTCATCAGACAAAGCGGAACCATTGCGCACCAGATCGTAAATATAAATCAGGCTGATTCCCAGTATGGCGCAGAGAACTGCCGCCATTCGTCTCCGGCTCGCTGTTCCCTGAGACGGATATCCGAAATTCCACCGTTCTCCATGATACCTTCTGTTCCCGTACTGATAATACATTACAGAAACAGCCGCATACTGGACTACAACAGACAGAATGCTTCCCAAAAACAGAAGCCCCAGTTCCAGCTTGTCTGACACAGAAAGAAGCACTGCCATGGCCAGATTTTTTTCTGTAAAAATCTCAATAAATACGGCGGCTGTCACAACAGAAAGAAAATACAGAAGAAAAACCACTGCCGCTGCCAGTAAATGAAACCATGCCAGCAGAAAAATGATTTTCACCTTTTTTTTGCGCATCAGCCCCATACTCCGGTATCTGGCATCTGTAAAATTCTTCTGCTCAATCATACAGCAGGGAACCGAAAACAGCGCCGGAAACGCCGCCAGAAAACAAAGCAGCATCAGGACTGCCGTCAGCGCCATAAGCCAGGGCTCCTTTGCCATTTCCTGCATAATGAAATTCACCGGCTTTACATGACTGGCCGCACGAATCAGGAATAAAAAATTGGCAAACAGATACTGCGCCAGAATCACCAGACCCAGCTGCCAGTTTCTTCTCCAGATTTCATCTGCTGTTTTCTGCATTCCTCCCCAGAGCATCTGCAAAGGGGTCAGCTTCTGGTAATAGGCTGACCCCTGAAATGCCGTAATAAGACTGGCTGTCTCCACAGTCAGAAGCACAGCTCCAACAAAACACACAGCGCCCGCCATGCAGATCGTTCCCGGTCTTGCAAGAAAGCTTCCGATATTTCCCGCTGTCAGATAGCTGTACCCGGCCAGCTCCAGGGCAAGATGCAGACTGCGGTTCACGAAACGCAGATACACCGGCATGGTTACTCCCCGGTACAGAAGCTCAAACAAAAGAATATTTTTCCAGTTATGTCCGGCAATCTGCCAGGTCTCTTTTGCTAACGTCTTCATCTATGCTTTTATGTCCGTTCCTTCTGCTCGGCTGCTTCCTGCTCTCCCAGTTCCAGAATAGACTGGTTTAAGGAAAACATCTTGGCATCCAGCATATCCACCATATCCGCACATGCCTTCAGCTCCGCCTGCAGAGAATCAGGAGCATTTCCTTCAAATTTGTAATAAATTTTATGTTCCAGACTGGCCCAGAAATCCATGGCCACTGTCCGTATCTGAATTTCCACCTTGGTTTCCACAGCTCCGGCCGCCAGATAAATGGGAATTGTCACCACCATATGATAGCTTTTGTACCCGTTGGGCTTAGGCTGCTGGATATAATCCTTCACATAAAGAACGCTGACATCCTTCTGCCGGGCAATCATCTCTGCAATCTGATAAATGTCCTGGGTGAAGGAACAGATAATGCGGATTCCTGCAATATCGCTCAGCTTTTCCACCATATTGTCAATGGTTACCTCCAGCCCGTCCCGCTTCAGCTTTTTTACAATGCTGTCCGGGGTTTTCAGTCTGGATTTAATGTGTTCGATCGGAGTGTGTCCGTAAATATGGACAAACTCTCCGTTTAAAATTTCAATCTTGGTACGAATTGCCTTCAGCGCGGAATCATAGAGGAACATCACGGAGTTCCACTGATCCATCTGACTGTAAACGTTGGGGATATTCGTCAATCCTATCTCCTCCACTGCCTGTTTATACGTTGTTTATACTCCCTGCTTTTGTATCTTCGCCGGAGAAGGAATTCCTTCCGGCGGATTCCGGCCCGGCTGACGAACAGGAAATCCTGCAGGTCAGCCGGGCCTTATTTTCCCTGTTTTACAGTTTCAGTCCCTTTAACAGAGCACCCAGTCCGGTGGTAGCTGCTCCTGTTTCTTTGTAGTGGAAGGTCTCTTCCTTCTCAACCGGCTCCTCCTGAGCCAGAGCCTTCATGCTCAGGCTGATTTTGCCGTCCTTGATACCGATAATCTTAACAGTAACCTTCTGGCCCTCTTTCAGAACCACGCCCGGATGCTTGATTCTCTGAGTGCTGATCTGAGATACATGCAGAAGACCGGACAGACCGTCGTCCAGATTTACAAATGCGCCGTAGTCCTTCAGGCTGTCAACTGTACCCTCGACAACAGCTCCAACCTCTACAGCAGCCATCTTTGCAGCCTTCTCTTCCTCTTCCTTCTGCTTCATCACAGCTCTTCCGGACAGAACCAGCTTTTTGTTCTCCGGAACCACGGTAATCGGAGTAACCTCCAGATGCTGGCCTACCATATCCTCTAACTTCTCTACGTATTTGGTAGAAATCTGAGATGCGGGAATAAAGCCCTGGATATCATTCACATAGGTTACCAGTCCGCCCTTTACAGCCTCTTTCACCTTTACATTCAGAACTGCCTTATCCTGCATCTGCTGTACCAGCTCTGCCCACTTCTCTGCATCAGGACCTTCCTGTTCCTGATACGGATTGCGGCGCTCGTCAAACTCCTTGTAGGAAGCCTCCAGCTCGCTTGCAAAATCTTCCATTGTCTCTTTTACTTCTTCGCTCATTGTTGCACACTCCTTTTCATCGTCCTCCTGGGCAGAACAGATTCTGCCCGTTATACTTGACTTTACCACATTTTCGCCTTTTTTACCATAGTTTTGTTAGAAAAGTATCTCTGATTGTGATATACTGTTACAAGAAATACACCGTTTAGGAGAGCATAATCACCATGACAGACATTCTTGATCTGCATACCCATACCATTGTCAGCGGGCATGCATACAATACGCTTTATGAGATGGTTCGCTCTGCATCAGAAAAAGGGGTCAGCCTTTTAGGCGTTACAGAACACGCTCCCAAGATGCCCGGCACCTGCCATCCTTTTTACTTTATCAATTTTAAGGTAGTTCCCAGAGAGCTTTACGGAGTCAAGCTGATGCTGGGCTGTGAACTGAATATTCTGGATTATGAAGGCACTGTGGATCTGAGCCCACGCTACTGCAAGGGACTTGATTTTGCGATTGCCAGTATTCATGATCCCTGTTACAAAAGCGGAACCGTCAGCCAGAACACTGCAGCCTATCTGGGCGCCATGAAGAATCCATATGTCCAGATTATCGGCCATCCTGATGACGGAAGATTCCCTGTGGATTACGAAACTCTGGTCTGCGCAGCCAGAGAAAACCATGTGCTTTTAGAGGTCAACTCCTCCTCACTCCATCCTCAGTGCCACAGAGAAGGCGCACGGGAAAATTATATTTCCATGCTGGAGCTGTGCAGAAAGCATCAGGTTTCTGTCATTATTGACAGCGATGCCCACTGTGAGGCTGATGTGGGAAATCACAGACGTGCCTGGGACCTGATACAGGAAATTGCCTTTCCCGAAGTACTCTCTCATCAGTGGAGTATCTGCCCAATCTTCATCAAATAAGTTGTCGCCCAAATAATTATGCATCATCATAAGTCATATCTCCTTTCAAAAGATACT
>UQFC01000011.1 GCA_900540335.1 uncultured Clostridium sp.
AAGCTCGCTCGCGAGCTTCTTTTTCATGTAATAGGAAACATTCCTGTCTGAAAATAACATAGAATCGTAAGGAAAGGGTAAAGCATAAGGGAAGGGAGCATGATATGATAGAGAAAAGAAGGGAAGGTGAAGAAACTTATGATGTGTGAAAAGAATATTGATAAAAAGATTATGGAGAAAAAAACAGACAGGGCAGCGAAACAGAGAATCTGGAAAAAAGGTTTTCTGGCAGTTTTGTTTTCTGCAGGAATTCTGACAGGATGCCAGATGGAGAAGGCGGCGAACCCGAAAGAGCATACAGAAATGTCAGCAGAGGAATTTGCAGAAAAAAGCACAGCTTCCGGGGACGGGCTTTTGCAGGAAACATCTCAGGAGACTGCGGATGAGATTTTGCAGGAAACATCTCAGGAAACTGCGGATGAGCTTTTGCAGGAGTTTTCAGAAGAGATTCCGGAAGGTCAGAGAGAGATCTCAGCAGAGAAAAGAACCCTGGAGGGGATGGAACCCTATGGAACCATTGCTTTTTCTCACGGGGAGGAAAACTGGGAGCTTGGGCTGTATGTACAGGAGGACATGGTGGAGGATGGAGAGCTGATGCTGGATGATTCCTGTCATTTTGTGATTCAGGCAGAAACTGCAGAAAGCGCTTACGTCCTGTTGGATGAAAAGATTCAGCTGGGGGTTCCGGAAGCAGATGTCTGGATGGATACAGACAACCGTCTTCATATCACTGTTCGGGACACAAGAACCGCATTATATGAAATCTGTGATTATGTATATCAGGAGGAGACCCGGGTTTTTACAGAAAGGGTGATTCTGGAGGAGGAGGGAATCAACTATCTGGGAACTGTCTGAAACGGGCAAATAAAAGAAAAAGAATCTTGACTGGATACGGGGCTTCTGGTGTATACTGATGGTATACCTATTGTTCGGATATCATACAGAAAGAAAGGAGATTCTCGTATGGAAAGAAAGATCACGTTTGCACAGTATGGATGCGGAAAGATGGCAAAGTATTTGATCCGCTATGCCATTGAAAAGGGGGCAGAGCTGACAGCGGCCTTTGATATTAATCCGGCTGTACTGGGAAAAGATGCAGCTGAGATTGTTGCTGAGGATTATCCCAAAACCGGAGTCTGCATTTCTCCCGCAGAGAAGGCGGAAGAAATCCTGGGCGCTTTAAAGCCGGATGTCTGCATTATTGCAACAAGAAGTACGGTTGCCGAGCTGGAGGATATTTTCACAATCTGTGCAAAGCATGGAATCAATGCGATTACAACCTGTGAGGAGGCGCTGTATCCCTGGAATTCTTCACCGGCACTGACAGCCAGACTGGACGAACTGGCGAAGGCAGGAAACTGTACTCTGACCGGCGTAGGCTACTGCGATCTGGTATGGGGAACCATGGTTACCAATCTGGCAGGATCCTCCTTTAAGATTACGAAGATTCTGGGCAGCAGCTGGTATAATGTAGAGGATTACGGAATTGCTCTGGCAGAAGGCCATGGGGCAGGATTTACACCGGAGCGGTTTGAAAAAGAGATTGCAAATATTAACCATATGTCAGAAGAAGAGCTGAAGGAGCTGGTGGAGAGCGGACAATACGTTCCTTCCTATATGTGGAATCAGAACGGATGGCTTTGCAGTAAGATGAAGCTGCATGTTACCTCGCAGACTCAGAAATGTTATCCAACAACCCATTCAGAGGATCTGTTCTCCGAAACCCTGAATGCTGTAATCAAGGCCGGTGAGCCGACTGGTATGAGGGCCGTGGTTACTACAGAGACAGAAGAGGGAATTACGCTTGTAACCGAGTGTGTAGGCAAGGTATTTGCGCCGGATGAGTTTGACCGGAATGACTGGACTCTGGTGGGAGAGCCGGAGACAACGATTTCTGTCAATCGCCCTGCTACCGTTGAGATGACCTGCGCAACTCTGGTAAACAGGATTCCGCAGCTGATCGACGCGCCTGCAGGATATGTGACAACGGATCAGTATCCGTATAATGAATACTGTGTTCATAATCTGAATACTTATGTGAAAAGCTGGAATTAGAAGGCCCTGAAGGATAATTTCCAGGAAATTCAAAGATTATTGTATAGATCTGAAGACGGTTTGGAGTTATACTAAAAACAGAAATTCCATAGGAATGAAAAAGAAAAGGGGTATTTAGGTATGGTTTACAGTGCGATTAGAAACCTGGCGGAGTATGGTGTGGAAACCGGGCTGATTACAGAAGATGACAGAACCTATGCGATCAATCAGCTTTTGGAAGCGCTGCGTCTGGATGAATACGAGGAGCCGGCGGAGACAGAAGGCTCATCTGAGGAAAGCGGCTCCATGGATTTGGAAGCGATTTTAAAAGAACTGCTGGATTATGCCTGCAGCCAGGGCATTATTGAGGACAGCATTGGCTATCGGGATTTGTTTGATACGAAGCTGATGAACTGTCTGATGCCGAGACCGTCTGAGGTGATTGCAAAATTCTGGGATCTTTATAAGAATCAGGGCGCAGAGGCTGCTACAGATTATTTTTATAAGTTGAGTCAGGATTCCGATTATATCCGCAGATACCGGGTGTGCAGGGATCAGAAGTGGGTGACAAGCACACCTTACGGCGATCTGGACATTACCATTAACCTTTCCAAACCGGAGAAGGATCCCAAGGCGATTGCAGCGGCGAAGCTGGCAAAGCAGAGCGGTTATCCCAAGTGTCTGCTGTGTATGGAAAATGAGGGATATGCAGGAAGACTGAATCACCCGGCGAGAAACAATCACCGGATTATCCGGATTACGGTAAATGACAGCAAGTGGGGATTCCAGTATTCTCCTTATGTATATTACAATGAGCACTGTATTGTGTTTAACGGACAGCATACGCCCATGAAGATTGAGCGGGCCACCTTTGTGAAGCTGTTTGATTTTGTAAAGCAGTTCCCTCACTATTTCCTGGGTTCCAATGCGGATCTGCCCATAGTTGGCGGCTCTATTTTAAGTCATGATCATTTCCAGGGCGGCCATTACACCTTTGCCATGGCCAAGGCTCCGGTGGAAAAATATTACACCATGAAGGGCTTTGAAGATGTGGAGGCGGGAATTGTCCGCTGGCCCATGTCTGTGCTCCGCCTGCGGGGAGAAGATCCGGATCAGCTGATTGAGCTGGGCGATAAGGTGCTTGGCGCCTGGAGAGCCTATACGGACGAGGCGGCCTTTGTATATGCAGAGACAGACGGAGAGCCGCACAATACCATTACTCCGATTGCCAGAAAAAACGGCAGCAAATATGAGCTGGATCTGGTACTGCGCAACAATATTACGACAGAAGAATTCCCGCTGGGACTGTATCATCCTCATCAGGAGCTGCATCATATCAAGAAAGAAAATATCGGCCTGATTGAGGTCATGGGACTGGCCGTGCTTCCATCCCGTCTGAAGGATGAACTGGCGCTTCTGGGCGAGTATATTGTGGAAGGAAAGGATATCCGCAGCAATGAGGTTCTGACCAAGCATGCTGACTGGGTGGACGAGTTCCTGCCTCATTATGAAACAGTAACAAAAGAAACAATTCCGGGAATCCTGCAGGATGAGGTGGGCAAGGTATTTGCCCGGGTTCTGGAGGATGCGGGAGTTTACAAATGCACACCGGAGGGACGGGAAGGCTTTGACCGGTTCTTAAAGAGTGTGGGGTTTGAGGAATAAGAAAAGAAAAAAGGATGATGGACTTTTCATCATCCTTTTTTTATGCTATCATAAAAGCTATGTGTGCCAAAACAGAGGGGAATGAGGCAGCAGAAGGATTACAGGACAGAGAGGTAAAAGATGCAGGAAGGTGTAAAAAGACGAGGGAAAGACAGGTGGCAGATGCCTTTGAAACGCTGGAGGCTGCTTGCGGTGACCGCTGCCGTTCTGATTCTTTCAGGGCTTGCTGCCGGCTGCGGGACAGCGGGAATCAGAAAGAAGCAAAAGCCCTTTGATGTGCAGTATCTGACGTATTTTGATACCGTAACCAGCATTACCATTTATGCAGATGATGAGGAGCAGTTTGATGAATGGGAGCAGCTGGTGCACAGTGAGCTGGAAAGGTATCATCAGCTGTATGATATTTATCACAGCTACGAGGGCGTGAATAATATTAAGGTCATCAATGATCATGCGGGAATGTCTCCGGTGGAGGTTCCTGAGGATATTCTGGATCTTCTGGAATTTTCCTTAAAGGAGTATGATCTGACCGGGGGCGGTGTTCATGTGGGGATGGGAAGCGTGCTTTCGATCTGGCATGATTACCGGGAAATGGCTCTGGGAGAATCAAAGTTTCCCATGGTGCCTTCCATGACTGAACTGGAATCAGCGGCAAAGCATATGGATATCCATGATATTCATCTGGACCGTCAGGCAGGAACCGTGTATCTGGAGGATCCGGAGATGAGACTGGATGTAGGAGCAGTGGCCAAGGGCTACACAGCGCAGAGACTGGCTGATACTTTGCGGGAGGCAGGGGTGACGAATGCTCTTTTAAGTCTGGGCGGAAATGTTGTCACCATCGGCTCCCGGGGAGATGGAAAGCCCTGGAGAGTGGGAATTCAGAATCCGGATCCGGGAGCGGAAAATCCTTATGTGCAGGTTGTGGATCTGACGGATATGTGTCTTGTTACCAGCGGCACCTATCAGCGGTTTTACGAGGTAGACGGAACACGTTATCATCACATTATCAATCCGGAACTTCTGATGCCCTGGAATGAATATCAGTCAGTGACCATCCTTTCACCGGACAGCGGAGAGGCGGATGCGCTGTCTACAGCCGTATTCAATATGAAGCCGGAAGAGGGGCTGGCTCTGATTGAATCTTTGGACAAGACAGAGGCTTTGTGGATTCTGCCGGATGGAAGCCGGATGGAAAGCTCAGGCTTTCAGGCGTATACTGAAGAGGGCAGATAAAAGAAAAAAGTAAGGAAAAAAGAAGGTAAGTAAAGAGGAAAGAAGTATGGAATACAGAAACAGAAAATCAGGAGGCAGCAAGGCAATGCTGCTTTTGACCGGCCTGATCTGGGGCGTGGCATTTGTTGCACAGAGTGAGGGAATGAATTATGTAGGAGCATTTACATTTAACTGCTGCCGTTTTATGATCGGAGGAGTGATGCTGATTCCCTGTATCTTTTTTCTCCGGAGTATCGGAGCGGGAGAAAACGGACATGTAAGCAGGGGACAAAGACAGCAGCAGAGACATATGGCAGTTATCGGAGGAATCTGCTGCGGCCTTGTAATCTGTGTGGCCAGTACCCTGCAGCAGATGGGAATTGCCCAGACCACGGTGGGAAAGGCCGGATTTATTACAGCTCTTTATATTGTAATTGTTCCGGTGCTGGGGCTGTTTCTGGGAAAAAGCACAGGCTTGAATACCTGGCTCAGTGTGGCAATTGCGGCAGTGGGCATGTATCTTTTATGTATTACAGAAGGATTTTCCATTGGACGGGGAGATTTCCTGGTATTTTTATGCGCCATTGGCTTCTCTGTTCATATTCTGGTCATTGATTATTTTTCTCCGAAGGCGGACGGTGTTGTGATTTCCTGCATTCAGTTTTTTACAGCGGGAATTATTTCCGGAATTCTCATGTTTTTATATGAGAAGCCGTCCTGGGAGGCAATTATGGCTGCATGGGCTCCGGTTCTTTACGCCGGAGTTTTCTCCTGCGGCGTAGCCTATACCCTTCAGGTTGTAGCTCAGAAAAATGTGGATCCCACGGTGGCATCTCTGATTCTCAGCCTGGAATCTGTCTTTTCCCTGCTTGCAGGCTGGGTGATTCTGGGACAGAAGCTGTCTGCCAGAGAGCTGGTTGGATGTGTGCTGGTATTTGTGGCCATTGTGCTGGCTCAGATCCCGGAGCACTACGGAATCCGTTATCTGAAGCGGAAGGGAAGAAGCAGAAAATTAAAATTATAAAGAAAAACTCCCGAAGATTCCGGAGATAACCCGGAGTCTGCGGGAGTTTTGTTTTACTTTCCAACACAGTTTGGTTTATTGTAACTGTTCAGGACGGTGCATCTTCTTGTCCGGCTTGGCCGGACAAGAAGCATCGGAGATTCCTCCGATGTGAGGATTGGAAGAAAATTTTGCTTACAAGCAAGCTTGACGCTAATTTTTCTTCCAATCCTCTCGCCGTCCTGAATTGTTATTTCTGATTATTTTTCTTCAGCTCTGCCATTTTCATAGCACGAACCTTCAGAGGAAGACCAAACAGGGTGATAAAGCCGTCTGCATCATGGTGGTCATACAGATCTCCGGTAGTAAAGGATGCCAGAGACTCGCTGTAGAGAGAGTAGGGAGAGGTGGTTCCGGCCTTGGTGATGGTTCCTTTGTAGAGTTTGAATTTAACTTCACCGGTAACATATTCCTGGGTGGATTCTACAAATGCCTGAACAGCCTCACGAAGAGGAGTAAACCATTTGCCCTCATATACGATCTGAGCCAGCTTGTTGCTCATTTCCTTCTTGACTTCCATAGTAGCCCGGTCTAATACCAGCTCTTCCAGCTGCTGATGTGCCTCCATCAGAATGGTTCCGCCAGGAGTCTCGTAAACACCACGGGACTTCATGCCGACAACACGGTTTTCTACAATATCGATAATACCGATGCCGTGTTTTCCGCCCAGCTCATTTAATTTGCGGATGATATCAGAAACCTTCATGGATTCTCCGTTGACGCTGGTGGGAACGCCTTTTTCAAAGGTCATGGTTACATATTCTGCCTTATCCGGCGCTTTCTCCGGAGTTACGCTCATCACAAGAAGATCATCATAATTAGGCTCGTTAGCCGGATTTTCCAGTTCCAGGCCCTCATGGCTGATGTGCCAGATGTTGCGGTCACGGCTGTAGCTGTGGTTTGCGTCAAAGGGCAGGTCAATGCCGTGCTGCTTGCAGTATTCAATTTCGTCTTCCCGGGACTGCATGGTCCATACGTCGGTCATACGCCAGGGAGCAATGATTTTAATATCAGGAGCCAGGGCCTTGATTCCCAGCTCGAAACGGATCTGGTCATTTCCCTTTCCGGTTGCACCGTGACAGATGGCAGAAGCGCCCTCTTTTCTTGCAATGTCTACCAGGCGCTTGGCAATGGCCGGACGTGCCATAGAGGTTCCTAACAGATACTTGTTTTCATAGACTGCATTGGCCTGAACGCAGGGAACAATGTAATTGTCGCAGAAATCATCTACCAGATCTTCAATGTATAATTTAGAAGCGCCGGACAGTCTTGCGCGCTCTTCCAGACCGTCCAGTTCATTGCCCTGGCCGCAGTCGATGCAGCAGCAGATAACATCATAGTCAAAGGTTTCCTTCAGCCACGGAATAATTGCGGTAGTGTCCAGTCCGCCGGAATAAGCAAGTACAACTTTCTCTTTCATAATTATAATCCTCCTCAGCATATATGATTCATTTTTTGTAATCAAATGTTTATGACTTCATAAATATACAACACTTTTTCGAAAAACGCAAGCGTTATTTGAATTTTTATAAAAAGTATTGCATAATATTCAATCAAGCTGTATAATTACGAAAACCTGAAAAAAACTCTTTTCATGGAAGGGAAAAATGGTTATAATGAAACAAAGCAATTTCACAAGACATCACTGCAATGCGAGAAAGAATTTGCGAATGATTTCAGAAAAGGAAATAAGAGAGGGAGAGAATTATGATAAGAGCAGGCATTATCGGAGCTACCGGATATGCAGGAGCAGAGCTGGCGAGGCTTTTGCTGCAGCGTGAGGATGTGGAGCTTGTGTGGTATGGATCAAGAAGCTATGTGGGAGAGGATTTTTCTTCTATCTATAGAAATATGTCTCACCTGACAGACGAGCCGTGTCAGGATGACGATATGGCAAAGCTGGCCGATATGGCAGATGTGATATTTACAGCTACGCCCCAGGGCTTCTGTGCATCCCAGCTGACAGAGGAGATTCTTTCAAAAACAAAGATTATCGATCTGAGTGCCGATTTCCGGATTAAGGATGTGGACGTTTATGAGCAGTGGTACCGGCTGAAGCACCCCACTCCACAGTTTCTTCCGGAGGCTGTGTACGGGCTGCCGGAGATTAACCGGGAGAAAATAAAGAATGCAAGACTGATAGCCAATCCGGGATGCTATCCCACATGTTCGTTTTTAACGCTGTATCCCATGGTAAAGGAAGGGCTGATTGATCCGGATACGATTATTATTGATGCAAAATCAGGAACCTCCGGTGCGGGAAGAAGCGCCAAGGTTCCCAGCCTGTACTGTGAGGTGAATGAAAGCATGAAGCCCTACGGAGTGGCTTCCCACCGTCATACGCCGGAGATTGAAGAGCAGCTGTCTTATGCGGCAGGCAGACCTGTGACTGTCAGCTTTACTCCTCATCTGGTTCCGATGAACCGGGGGATTCTGGTGACAGCCTATGGTTCTCTTACCAGAGAGACAACGGCAGAGGAGATTAAGGCAGTTTACGATAAGTATTATGAAAACGAGTATTTTGTGCGGGTGATGAACCCGGGCCAGGTACCTCAGACAAGATGGGTTGAGGGCAGCAACTTTGCAGATATCGCATTTCAGCCGGATCCCAGGACAGGGCGGATTGTTATGATGGGCGCCATTGACAATATGGTAAAGGGGGCAGCCGGTCAGGCAATGCAGAATATGAATCTGATGTTCGGACTTCCGGAGAATACGGGACTTCGGCAGATTGCGGTATTCCCGTAGGGAGGTTCGGAACAATGGCAGGAACCATGAGTGTACATATCCGGGAGATGACCATAGAGGATTATGAAAAAGTTTATGAACTCTGGATGCAGATTTCAGGCTTTGGAATCCGTTCCATCGATGACTCCAGAGAGGGAGTGGAGCGGTTTTTAAAAAGAAATCCCACTACCAGCGTGGTGGCGGAGCAGAACGGACGGATTGTGGGAAGTATTCTCTGCGGTCATGACGGACGAACCGGATCGTTTTATCATGTGTGTGTGGCAGACGATTACCGGAAACGGGGAGTAGGACACAGAATGGCCCATTTTGCCATGCTGGCTCTGCGGGCAGAAGGGATCAATAAGGTCAGCCTGGTGGCCTTTAAGTCCAACAGTCTTGGAAACGAATTCTGGAATCGTGTGGGCTGGACCAGGCGGGAGGATTTTAATGTGTATGATTTTGTGCTGAACGAGGAGAATATTACCCGGTTTAATCAGTAAAAGAAGAACAGCTGCGTTTCCGGCAGAAATATTCGGAAGGATCAGGAGGGTGAGAAGAAAATGAAGAAAACAGAAGGCGGCGTAACAGCTGCAAAAGGCTTTCTGGCAGCATCTGCAGCGGCCGGAATCAAGTATAAGGACAGAAAAGATATGGCTATGATTTACAGCCGGGTACCATGTCAGGCAGCAGGAACCTTTACAACCAATGTAGTAAAGGCTGCTCCGGTAAAATGGGATCAGAAGCTGGTAAAGGAGTCTGGAAAGGCCCAGGCCGTTGTGATCAATGCGGGAATTGCCAATGCCTGTACGGGCGCAGAGGGCTACAGCTACTGCAAAGCGACGGCCCAGGCTGCGGCAGAGGCCCTGGGAGTGTCTGAGGACGGCGTTTTAGTCGCCTCCACCGGAGTGATTGGCATGCAGCTTCCCATGGACCGTCTGACGGCAGGAATCAGGATGATGGCGCCTCTTCTGTCCGACACCCTGGAAAGCGGAACTGAGGCTGCAAAGGCGATTATGACAACGGATACGGAGAAAAAGGAAGTGGCTGTGGAATTTGAGGCAGGAGGAAAAACAGTAACCATAGGCGGGATGTGCAAGGGCTCAGGCATGATTCATCCCAATATGTGTACCATGCTTGCTTTTGTGACAACGGATCTGGCTATTTCCGGAGAACTTCTGCAGGAGGCTCTCAGTCAGGATATTAAGGATACCTACAATATGATTTCTGTAGACGGAGATACCTCAACCAATGATACGGTTCTCCTTCTGGCCAACGGCATGGCGGGAAATCCGGTTATTACAGAGAAAAATGAGGATTACTACGCATTCTGTCAGGCGCTGAATGTGGTCAATGAGACTCTGGCAAAAAAGATGGCAGGAGACGGAGAGGGATGCACGGCTCTCTTTGAGGTTAAGATAATCGGGGCAGAAAGCAAGCAGCAGGCAGTGACTCTGGCCAAGTCTGTGATTACCTCCAATCTGACAAAGGCGGCGATCTTCGGACATGATGCCAACTGGGGAAGAATCCTCTGTGCAATGGGCTATTCCGGCGCAGAGTTTGACCCGGAAAAGGTGGATCTGTTCTTTGAAAGCGCAGCAGGAAAGCTTCAGATTATTGAAAATGGAGTGGCTCTGGATTACAGTGAGGAGGAGGCTACAAGGATCCTTTCCGAGCCGGAGGTAACGGCTGTTGCTGATGTGAAAATGGGAGATCAGACAGCAACGGCCTGGGGCTGCGATCTGACCTTTGATTATGTAAAAATTAACGCAGATTATCGTTCGTAAACCTGAAAAAACGGGAGTATCAGAGGAGAAAAATAAGGATGGAAAACGGAAAGAAAACAGATTACAGAGAGGAAGAGCTGCATATGGAGCAGCTGACTGAGCGGCAGAAGGCGGAGGTTCTGATTGAAGCTCTGCCCTATATTCAGCGGTTTAACAGAAAGATTATTGTTGTCAAATACGGTGGAAGCGCTATGGTTGACGAGCATCTGAAGTATCAGGTGATTCAGGATGTGGTTCTGTTAAAGCTGGTTGGCTTTAAGCCGATTATCGTTCATGGCGGAGGAAAGGAAATCAGCCGCTGGGTGTCCAAGGCGGGCATGGAGCCGCGGTTTGTCAATGGTCTGAGGGTGACGGATGAGGATACCATGGAGATTGCAGAAATGGTATTAAACAAAGTGAATAAAAGCCTGGTCCAGCTGGTAAATGAGCTGGGGGTGAACGCTGTGGGAATCAGCGGCAAGGACGGAATGATGTTAAAATGCGAAAAGAAGCTGTCCGGCGGTCAGGATATCGGTTTTGTGGGAAATATTACAGAGGTGAATCCGAAGATTATTTATGATTTGCTGGAAAAGGATTTTCTTCCCATTATCTGTCCCATCGGTTTTGATAATCATTTCCAGAGCTTCAACATTAACGCGGATGATGCGGCCTGTGCCATTGCAAAAGCGGTTCATGCGGAAAAGCTGGCCTTTTTGACGGACGTAGAGGGCGTGTACCGGGATTTTCAGGATAAGAGTACCCTGATTTCTGAAATGACAGTGGATGAGGCAAGAGCTTTTGTAGACGGAGGCCAGCTGGGAGGCGGCATGCTTCCGAAGCTTCAGAACTGTGTCGATGCCATTGAAAACGGCGTTTCCCGTGTTCATATTCTGGATGGACGGATTCCCCACTGTCTGCTTCTGGAGATTTTCACGAATCAGGGAATCGGAACGGTGATGTTTGCCAATGGGGCAGAGCGGTATTTTCATGCAATTCAGTAAGGAGGCGTGCTATGGGAAAAGAACAGTATATGGAACGGGCGGAGCATGCCCTGTATAAAATTTACAACCGTTTTCCGGTGGTGTTTGACCGGGGAGAGGGCGTGTATCTGTATGATACGGACGGAACAGAATATCTGGACTTTGGAGCCGGAATTGCCGTTATGGCCCTGGGATACGGATGCAGAGAGTTTCAGGAGGCGGTCAAGGATCAGGTGGATAAGCTGTGCCATACTTCAAACCTGTTTTACAATGCACCGTCGATTGGCGCAGCAGAAAAGCTTTTGAAGGTTTCCGGTATGGATAAGGTGTTTTTCACCAACAGTGGAACGGAGGCGGTAGAAGGAGCTTTAAAGGTGGCAAAGCGCCACGCTTTTAATAAGGGAATGGGGCAGGATTATGAGATTATTGCCATGAAGCACTCCTTCCATGGACGAAGTCTGGGCTCTCTTTCTGTTACGGGAAATGACCATTATCAGGAGCCGTTTGCTCCGCTGATCCCGGGAATCCGGTTTGCAGAATTCAATAATCTGGACAGTGTAAAGGCTTTGTTCAGTGAAAAAACCTGCGGAGTTATTATGGAAACGATCCAGGGAGAGGGCGGAATTTATCCGGCCACAGAAGAGTTTTTAAAGGGAGTCCGCAGTCTCTGTGACGAGTATGGAGCGCTGCTGATTCTGGATGAAATTCAGTGCGGAATGGGCCGCAGCGGCTCGATGTTTGCATGGCAGGAATACGGGGTGAAGCCGGATGTTATGACAGTGGCAAAGGCCCTGGGAAACGGGCTTCCCATCGGTGCATTTCTGGCCTGCGGCACGGCTGCAAAGGTTATGGAGCCGGGGGATCACGGCACAACCTACGGAGGAAATCCCCTGGTCTGTGCGGCAGCAGATAAGGTTCTGGAATTGTTTGAGGAGAAGAATCTGGTGGCTCATGTCCGGGAAATCGGACAGTATCTGTGGGAGCAGCTGGAGGCTTTGGCAGGACGTCTGGACTGTGTTGCAGCGCATAGAGGAAAGGGTCTGATGCAGGGACTGGAGCTTTCCATGCCGGCAGGTCCGGTGGTGAAAACGGCTCTTTTAGAGGAGCATCTGGTGCTGATCAGCGCGGGAAGTCAGATTATCCGTTTTGTACCTCCGCTTGTTATTGAAAAAGAGGATGTAGATGAAATGATTGTCCGCCTGGAAAGAGCTGTGAAATCAGTGGTGCGCTCTGTGGCGGAGGCCTGATTATATTTTTTTAAAACATAAAACGGAGCGCTGCATACAGATTAAAGGTCTGTTTTGCAGCGCTCCGTTTTATGTTGTGTAATCAGGTATCAGAAAAAACGGATACTATACGCCGGTGTTCTCCTCGGACAGAATGGATGTGCAGTGAGGACAGCGGGTGGCATCCAGATCGATCTTTGTTTTGCAGAAGGGACAGATCTTTTCATGGGGCGCCGGCGCTTTCGGCTCATGGCGCAGGGAGTTGAGTTTTTTGACAACCAGGAATACAACAAACGCCATAATGATAAAATTCAGCAGTTCAGTCAGAAAGAGTCCGTATGCAAAAACGGAGGTAACCTCTTTTGCTGCCTCCAGAGTGGCATAATGTTCCCCGTTTAAGGCAATAAACATATTGCTGAAATCAATTTTTCCGGTGATCAGAGTAAGCACCGGCATAATAATATTGCTTACCAGGGAGGAGACGAGACCGTTGAATGCACCGCCGATGATTACGCCGACAGCCAGATCAAACATGTTTCCTTTTAATGCAAAATCACGAAATTCTTTGAGTAGCTTTTTCATTTTTCCCTCCTTATTCTGGAAGATATCCAGACTTTTTTATATTACAGGGATTGGTATCCTGCTTATAGTATAATGTCAGGAAACAGGTATGTCAATTTCTGTTTCCATAAAATCCGGAATGTGCTACAATTGTATTGATTCAGTGATGCGAAGATTCCGTTTTCCAGCGTGTGTTATTTGCTGCAGGCGGGCAGGAAGATACATGGCTGAATGGCCGCAATTCAGGTCAGCAGAATACAGGAAAGGAAATGAAAAGTATGATAGAAAAACAGACAATCGGAAGCTGGGGAGATGCTCTGGCATCAAAGGCGCCGGTACCGGGCGGAGGCGGCGCATCTGCTCTCTGCGGCAGTCTGGCGGCAGCTTTGGGACAGATGGTGGCCAATCTGACTGTGGGCAAGAAACGGTATGAGGATGTGGAGGAGGAGATGCAGCAGAGCCTCTTTGCCCTGAATATTCTCCAGCTGGAGCTGACAGCTCTGGCAGACAAGGATGCAGAGGTATTTGCACCTCTGGCGGCTGCTTACGGTATGCCTTCCGCTACAAAAGAGGAGCAGGAAGAGAAGCAGAGAGTGATGGAGGAGAGGCTTCTGGCGGCCAGTCTGGTTCCTCTGCAGATGATGGAAAAGACATCGGCTGTGCTGGATATTCTGGGACTTCTGGAGGAAAAGGGAAGCAAAATGGCTGTTTCTGATGTGGGAGTTGCTGCTCAGATGGCAAGGGCAGCCTTAAACGGGGCAGTCATGAATGTTTACATTAATACAAAATCCATGAAAAACCGGGATCAGGCAGAGGAACTCAATGAAAAGGCAGAAAAACTGATTGCAGCAGGAACAGAGCAGGCAGATGAAATTTACGGCCGTGTTCTGAAAAAGCTGAGAGGTTAAGGGATGCCGGAGGAGGAGCAGAACAGATGCAGATTTTAAAAGGAGCAGAGGTTTCCTCTGCCATAAAAGAGCGGGTACAGGAGCAGTTAGCCGGCCTGAAGGGAGAGATTCCCAGACTGGCGATTGTCCGGGTGGGAGAGCGTCCGGATGATATTTCCTATGAGAGGGGAGCAGTGAAAAAAATGGAGGCCTTTGGTCTTCAGGTGCAGTGCTTTCACTATCCTGAAAATATCAGCAATGAGGAGTTCCGGGAAGAATTTTCCAGAATCAATGAAGACAGAAATGTGACAGGAATTCTTCTTCTCCGTCCTCTTCCCCGTCAGATCCGGGAGAAGGATATTGAGAAGATGATTTCTCCTGAGAAGGATCTGGACGGGATTTCTCCGATGAATATTGCAAAAGTATTTGCAGGAGATGACAGCGGATTCGCGCCCTGTACGGCTGAGGCGGTGATTCAGGTTCTGAAGCACTATGAGATCCCTCTGGAGGGAAAACGGGTGACGGTGGTAGGCCGCAGTATGGTAGTGGGACGTCCTCTGTCTATGCTGCTTGTTAAGGAGAATGCTACGGTAACCATCTGCCACACCAGAACGAAAGATTTGCCTCAGACATGCCGGAATGGTGAGATTCTGGTGGCCGCTGCCGGAAAGGCCCGTATGCTGAACCGGGAGTATGTGGGACAGGATGCGGTTGTGATTGACGTGGGAATCAATGTGGATGAAAACGGAAAGCTCTGCGGAGATGTAGAGCTGGATTCCATTTCCGGTCAGGCATCTATGGCGACGCCGGTGCCGGGCGGTGTAGGCGCTGTTACGACGGCGGTTCTGGCAGAGCATCTGGTACGGGCGGCTGTGATGCAGTCGGTCTGAATGGGAGATAAGAGAAGCAGAGGCCTGAAGCAAGGTTTCAGAGCGGAAGAAAATGATGGAGATAAGTATAAGAAACAGGAAGGAGAAGGTAAGATGGCAAAGGTATTATTGATTAACGGAAGCAGCAATGAGGAGGGATGTACCTATACAGCTCTCTGTGAAGTGGCAGGGGCTCTGGAGAAGGAAGGCGTGAAAACAGAGATTATCCAGCTGGGAAAAGAAGCTATCAGAGACTGCATCGGCTGCGGCAGCTGCGGAAAGCTGGGACACTGCGTATTTGATGATGATATGGTAAATGAGGTGCGCAAAAAAGCAGAAGAGGCAGACGGATTTGTGTTTGGAACACCGGTATATTATGGACATCCCAGCGGACGGATTCTGTCCTTCCTGGATCGTCTGTTCTATTCCGGCAGCAAGGCATTTGCGTTTAAACCGGGCGCTGTAGTGGCTTCTGCAAGAAGAGCAGGAACCACGGCCTCACTGGATGCCCTGAGCAAATATTTTGTTTTTGCAAAAATGCCTGTGGTTTCTTCAAATTACTGGCATATGGTTCACGGAAATAAACCGGAAGAGGTCAGACAGGATCTGGAAGGTCTGCAGATCATGCGGGGAATCGGACAGAATATGGCCTGGATGATCAAATGCATCGAGGCAGGAAAGGCAGCCGGTATTTCCTATCCGGAAGGAGAAGCCAAGGTAAAGACCAGCTTTATCCGGTAAAGAAAAACGGGAATCTCAGACAGATGCAAATGGGTTGACAGGCAAGGAAAAGTGTGATACATTGACTGACAGATAAAACGGAAAGGGGTGAGAGAATGAAGTTATGATTTCTGCACAGGCAGCTGCACAAAAAGGCGACAGGCGGTATTAACCGCTGCTTTTGATGTGCTTGTTTTGCAGGAACATGATTTCATTCTCTCCCTCTTTTTTTGATGCCCGGATTTCTGGCAGGATGGTTTTGACGGCATTTCTGACAGAAAAGTCGGTGCGGACGGAGCGGTTTTTGAGATACCGGGCCGGGCAGCCAAAGGAGAAAAGGTTCTGCGTCGTATTGTGGATTGCGTGGAAAGACGGTGGAGAAAACGATGATTTTGTGGATTCCTGCATGGTTTTTTTGTCAGACGGTGGATAAAGGTCTGACTTAGCAGGGAGGAATGATAGAGATGTCGTTAATACAGGTACAGAATCTTAGTTTTTCTTATGAAGGAAGCAGTGAACCGGTGTTTGACCGGGTATCGTTTCATCTGGACACCAGATGGAGATTAGGGGTTACAGGGCGAAACGGAAAGGGAAAAACAACTTTTTTAAAGCTGTTGTCAGGAGAACTGGATCACAACGGAGCCATTCAGACACAGGCGGTATGCGATTATTTTCCGTTTCCGGTTCCTCATCCGGAGCTGGAAACCTGGCAGGTGCTGGATCTGGTGACTGACGGAGAGGCGCAGCTGTGGGAGATTCAGAGGGAGCTGTCCAAACTTCAGGCAGAGGAGGAAATTTTGTACAGGCCGTTTCAGACTCTTTCCAAGGGAGAACAGACAAAGGCGCTGCTGGCGGCGTTATTTTTGCGCCAGGGCCATTTTCTTCTGATTGACGAGCCGACCAATCATCTGGATCAGGAGGCGCGAAAGGCGGTAAGCCGGTATTTAAGCAGCAGAGAGGGATTTCTTCTGGTCTCCCATGATCGGGCGTTTCTGGACGGATGTGTGGATCATATTCTGGCTTTGAACAGACAGGACATTGAAATTCAGCAGGGAAATTTTTCTTCCTGGTATGAAAACAGAAAGCGCCGGGATGCTTTCGAGGAGGCGGAAAATAATCGTCTGAAAAAGGATATCCGGCGTCTGGAGGAAGGAGCGCGCCAGTCAGGCAGATGGGCGGATCAGGCGGAAGCTTCAAAAATCGGAAGAAATCCGAAAAAGGAAGAAACCTTTATCGGGACGCGTTCCTATCTGGGAGAAAAATCCCGGAGAATGCAGCAGCAGAGAAAAAATATGCAGCGCCGTCAGGAACGGGCTGTTCAGGAGAAAAAAGAACTTCTGAAAAATGTAGAGACAGCGGACAGTCTGAAGCTGTTTCCGCTTTCCTATCACAGCCAGCGGCTTGTAGTTCTGGATCAGGTTTCCGCCTGCTATGGAAATCCGCCGGTTCCTGTCAGCGAGCCGGTGACTGCGGAAATCAGAAACGGGGAGAGAATCTGTCTCCGGGGGAAAAACGGATGTGGAAAATCAAGTCTTTTCCGGCTGATTCTGGGAGAGCAGACAGAGGCGGCGGGACAGATATGGAAGGGCTCCGGGCTGAAAATTTCTTATGTTTCGCAGGATACTTCCCATCTGCAGGGAAGTCTGAGAGAGTATGCCAGAGCGTTTCAGGTGGAGGAGCATTTGATTTGTACCCTGCTTAGAAAACTGGATTTTTCCAGAGAACAGCTGGAAAAGCCGCTGGAAACGCTGAGCCAGGGGCAGAAGAAAAAGGTTCTGATTGCAAGGAGTCTCTGTGAACAGGCCCATCTGTATCTGTGGGATGAACCGCTGAATTATATAGACGTATATTCCAGAATACAGATTGAGGAGCTGATTTTAAAATTCCGGCCTACGATGGTATTTGTAGAGCATGATGCAGAATTTGCAGAGCGGGTGGCTGATCGGATCCTGACGATGAATCCGGCGGCAAAACGGAGCCAGAGCAGGCAGTGACAGAGAGCCCGGCGGCAGATTGGAGTCAGGGCAGGCAGCGACAGAGAACCCGGCAGAGGACAGAAAAAGGGAGAGATGGATATGAATATTAGAAAAACGTCCATGGAGGAGTTGGAAGAGGTGCTTCTTTTATATCAGGATGCACGGCAGTTTATGCAGGAGCATGGAAATCCCAATCAGTGGGGACAGTCGTATCCGCCCCGTGAAATTGTGGAGCAGGATATTCGCAGCGGGAAAAGCTATGTCTGTGAGGAGGAGGGACGCCTTCTCGGAACTTTCTATTTTTCTGTGGAGGCGGATCCGGATTACGCAAGGATCTATGAGGGAGAATGGCAGGGAGAAGGCCCTTACGGGGTGATGCACCGGGTAGCTGCTCCCGGACGGAAAAAGGGGACGGCCAGCTTTTGCATTGGATGGTGTCTGGAACAAAGCGGAGGGGATTTGAGGATTGATACCCACCGGGATAATATCCCCATGCAGAAGCTTCTGGAGAAAAATGGCTTTGTACAGTGCGGAATTATCTGCCTTTCTAACGGAGATGAGCGAATTGCCTATGAGAAAATTGTGAAAAATTCATAACTTTTGTAGAAATATTGTCTCAAACATGGTAAGATGGTAGTCACACGAATAAGATGCGTGTGTCTTACGTGAGAGGAGGCAGGGCAATTATGAACAAGGTAATTACAATCAGCCGTGAATTTGGAAGCGGAGGCCGTGAGATCGGATTCCGTCTGGCACAGAAGCTGGGAATTCCTTTTTATGACAAGGAGATCATTTCCATGGCAGCTGAGGACAGCAATATTGCGGAAGAGGCGTTCCGGGCCAATGACGAGGTCATCGGCAGAAAAGAGCGGATTAACCATGATTATGTGTCAGTGAATCCTTTTTCTCCGCTGTATGAGGTTCCTGTGTCGGATCAGGTATTTCTGGCTCAGTCACAGGTGATTCGGAAACTGGAGTGGTCAGGTCCCTGTGTGATTATTGGCCGCTGCTCTGACATTATTGTAGAAAATGGTTTCCATGCATTTATCTGTGCCGGAATGAAAAAACGGATTGAGCGGATGCAGCGTCTGGAGCCGGATGAGACAGTCAAGAAGCTGGAAGCCCGGATGCGGGAGATTGACAGAAAGAGACGGGATTATTATCAGTATTACAGCGGCAATGAATGGGGCAATCCCAGAAACTACCACCTGAGTCTGAACAGCGGAAAGCTGGGAATCGAGCGGTGTGTAGATATCATTGCTGAAAGTGTGATGATGATGGAAAAATAAAAGAGAGCTTCGTTTTCATAATAAGGCTGCTGCCCTGTTGATGAGTTATCATTGATAGAGCAGCAGCTTTTTTCATAAGAAACTGTTTTCGTTTTTACTGGTAGTTTTCCCGCAGAAGGGCAATTTCGGCGGCATATCCGTCCAGCTCGTTGGGCGTTTCCAGGTAAAATGGAAGGTTTTGCAGGGCCGGATGATTGATGATGCGAATCAGAGCTTCTTTTCCGATATGTCCTTCTCCAATGCGGGCATGGCGATCCTTGTGGGCGCCCAGGGGATTCAGGCTGTCATTCAAATGAATGGCTTTCAGACGGGAGAGTCCGATGATCCGGTCGAATTCCGTAAGAACCTCATCAAGATGGTTTACAATATCGTAGCCTCCGTCCCATACATGGCAGGTATCCAGACAGATCCCCATATGATCCGATAAAGTGACCCGATCAAGGATTTCACGAAGCTCTTCAAAGGAACGGCCAACCTCGCTGCCTTTTCCGGCCATGGTTTCCAGCAGAACAGTAGTAGTCTGCTCCGGCTTTAAAATTGCATTCAGCATGTCGGCAATATAGGAAATCCCGGTTTCCACGCCCTGCTTTACATGGCTTCCGGGATGGAAGTTGTAGCAGTTTCCGGGAGTGTATTCCATGCGGGCCAGATCATCGGCCATAGTGGCGCGGGCAAATTCCCGCAGATTTTTATCGGCGGAACAGGCGTTGAGCGTATAGGGCGCATGGGCCAGAATTCTGGTAATCTTGTGTTCAGCCGCAAAGGCCAGATAAGCCTCTACATCGGAAGGAACAATGGCCTTGGCATTTCCTCCTCTGGGATTGCGGGTGAAAAACTGAAAGGTATTGGCATTTATTTTTACGGCGTCCTTTCCCATGGCAAGATAGCCCTTGGAGGAGGACAGATGACATCCAACAGTAAGCATATGATTTCCTTTCAAAAAAGTATTGAGAACAGGTGTGTTCTGAATAGTTACTATACCCCAGACCCGCTGAAAAGTAAAGGGAGACTTTTTCTGCAAAGTATGCTAGAATATGCCGTATTGAGGTTTTCCGGAAGGAGCCAAAAAAGAGTATGGGAGAGGAAACAATGAACAGTTACAACAGAAAAAAAGATAATGCGGTCAGAGGCATGATTCTGACGCTGGTGGGAGGAACTCTGTGGGGATTTTCCGGCACCTGCGGACAGTTTCTGATGCAGACAAAGGGAGTGACCTCCAACTGGCTGGTGCCTATCCGCCTGCTTCTGGCGGGGGCTCTGCTTCTGTTTATCTGCTGGCTGAAAGATGGAAGGGGAATTTTCCGGATCTGGATTCAGGATGCGGCCTCTATTCTGATCTTTGGAATTCTCGGTATGAGCATGTGCCAGTATACCTATTTTACGGCGATCGGCGCCTCCAATGCAGGAACGGCAACAGTCCTTCAGTATATCGGGCCGGTTCTGATTCTGATTTATTTGTCTTTGAGGAACAGAAAGCCGCCTCGTCCGGTGGAGCTTCTGGCGATTATTCTGGCAGTTGCCGGAACCTTTCTTCTGGCGACCCATGGACGTCCGGGAAGCATGGTTCTTTCAAAAACGGCATTGTTTTGGGGACTTTTATCGGCGGTTGCTCTGGCTGTATACACCGTGCAGCCGGGACGTCTGCTGAATGAGTACGGTTCTGCAGTAGTCACGGCCTGGGGAATGCTGATTGGAGGAATTATGCTCTGCTGCATCTTCCACCCCTGGACGATTCCTGTGGAGGCGGACAGCCAGGTGGTGCTGGGCATGGCTGTGATTATTCTTGTGGGAACAGTCATTGCGTTTTCCTGCTATATGGAAGGAATCCGCTGCGTAGGAGCAAAAAAGGGAAGCCTTTATGCCTCTGTGGAGCCGGTATCAGCGACGGTATTTTCTGTGATCTGGATGCACGTCAGCTTCGGTCTGATGGATCTGATCGGCTTTGCCTGTATTATTTCAACGATTTTTTTGCTTGCCCTTGATAAGAAGGAATAGTATAATGAAATAATATTACATAAAAATGGAGTTGTGAGAAATGAATGGGAATCAAAGCGTTGTAGGAGCTATCTGTTCCTCCTACGATTCTTATTTTGAAGCAGAAAAGAAAATAGCAGACTGTATTATTGAGCGGAAAGAGGAAGTTGTTGATATGACAGTGGCGGAGCTGGCCAGAGCCAGTAAAACCAGTGATGCCACAGTTTCCCGTTTCTGCAGAAGGTGCGGATTTAAAGGCTTTCATCACCTGAAGATGTCTCTGGCACGGGAAGTGATGGAGGAAAAAAATAACGGGGTTCAGGTTTCAAATGATATCAGCCGGGATAATATCAGCCAGTCTCTGCAGAATATTCTTGCCAACAAGATTGCGGAGCTGACACAGACGGTTTCCATGATGGATGCGAAAAACCTGGAAAAGATTCTTCGTCTGATTGAGCGGGCTTCTACCGTTCAGGTGGCAGCGGTGGGAAATACAGTGCCGGTAGCTCTGGATTTTACATTTAAGCTGAACCAGCTGGGGATTCGCGCTGTGTCAGGAACTATCTGGGAAACCCAGATGGCATATACCCTGACCCTGACAAAGAATGATGTGGTGGTTCTGATTTCCAATTCCGGCACCTCAAAGCGTCTGTTTACTCTGGCAAAGGGAGCCAGGGAGAACGGCTGCCGGGTGATTGCCATTACCAATAACGGAGATTCCCCTGTGGCCAGAGAAGCAGACTATGTGCTGATTACAGCGACGAGAGAAAAGCTTCTGCTGGAGGATTTCTGCTTTTCCCGGGTTCCGGCCACAATGGTTGCAGAGATTTTATATCTTCTTCTGGAGTCCGGCCGTCCGGGAGCCAAGGAAACAATCCGGCGTCACGAGCTGTCAATTGCGGACGATAAGAATGTTTCAGATATTCCGGAAAGGATAAAAGAAAATGAGCCGTAACTTTAAAATGGTGCTTCAGTATGAGGGAACCAGATACAATGGATGGCAGAAGCAGGGCAATACCTCAGACACGATCCAGGGGAAGCTGGAGCAGATTCTGGAACGGATGTCGGGAGAGCCGGTGGAGGTGCATGGCTCCGGCCGCACAGATGCAGGTGTTCATGCTGCAGGGCAGACTGCCAATTTCCGGATCTCTGAGGAATTCTTCCGCAGCAGAGGACTTTCCGGGCAGGAGGAGGCCTATCTGAAGTCTTACCTGAACCGTTATCTGCCGGAGGATATAGGCGTGTTATCGGTAGAAGAAGTGTCTGAGCGGTTTCACAGCCGTCTCAGCGCGGAAAGGAAAACCTACCGGTATCAGATTGAAACGGGAGAGAAGCAGGATGTGTTCCAGCGGCGTTTCCGGTATCATCTGGGACGAAAACTGGATACGGAGGCCATGAGGCTGGCGGCAGAGAGACTTTGCGGTACGCATGATTTCCGGAGCTTCTGCGGAAACAGGAAAATGAAAAAATCTACGGTCCGCACCCTGTATTCGGTGGACATCTGTCAGGAGCCGGGCAGCAGCCTGGTGACGATTTCCTTTACAGGAAACGGATTTCTGCAGAATATGGTGCGGATTCTGACGGGAACATTAATAGAAATCGGACTGGGGGAGAGAGACTGGAGAGAGGCGGACGGGATTTTGAATGCAAAAGATCGTCAGGCCGCAGGCTTTACAGCTCCGGCAGAAGGACTGTGTCTGGTCCGGGTAATTTATGAGGGAATAAAATGACAGATTTACTGGTAAAATTATTTGTAAAAGATTATGAGCAGACGGAAAATCTGCAGGTGCGCACCCGCTACGGACTGCTGTCCGGAATGGTGGGAATCTGCTGCAATGTGATTCTTTTTCTGGCAAAGCTTCTCACAGGAGTGATGATCAACAGCATTTCTGTTATGGCAGATGCGTTTAACAACCTGTCAGATGCAGCCTCGTCCATTATCAGTTTTGTGGGCGTGAAGATGTCTGAGAAGCCGGCAGATGAGGAACATCCTTTTGGACATGGGCGGATTGAATATATATCCGCCTTTATTGTGGCCTTCCTGGTTATCCAGGTGGGATTTTCTTTGTTTAAATCCTCTCTGGGAAAGCTGTTTCACCCGGAGGAGCTGAGCTTCAGCCTGTTGTCCATAGGAATTCTCGGGCTGACCGTAGCGGTAAAGCTGTGGATGTGTCTGTTTAACAGAAAGCTGGGAAAACGGATCCAGTCCTCTGTTATGCTGGCAACGGCAGCAGATTCTCTGGGAGATACGGGGGCAACGGCAGCAACGATTTTTTCTATTGTGGTGTACGGGATCTGGCATGTAAATATTGATGGACTTGTGGGAATTGCCGTTTCCATTCTTGTTATGATTGCCGGAATCAACATTGCAAAGGATACGCTTGCGCCGTTGATTGGAGAAGCCATTGATCCGGAAATCTATCGGAAAATTACGGAATTTGTGGAGCAGTATGACGGCATTATCGGCAGCCATGATCTGATTGTGCATAATTACGGCCCGGGACGAAGCATGGCCTCGATCCATGCGGAGGTTCCCAGCAATGTGGAAATCGGAAAATCTCATGCTGTTGTAGATCAGATTGAGCGGGATGCCCAGAAAAAACTGGGACTGTTTCTGGTGATTCATATGGATCCGGTAGATGCAGATAATCCCATGACGGCAAGGCTGAAAAAGATGGCAGAGGGAATTATTTCCGGACTGGATGAGCGGCTGAGTCTCCATGATTTCCGGATTGTGGACGCAGAAAGTCAGATCAATATTATTTTTGACCTGGTAGTTCCCCGGGAATATACAAAGTCAAAGCAGGATGAATTAAAACAGAAAATCTATCAGAAAATAAGGGAACAGGACAGCCGGTATTTCTGTGTGATTACCACAGAGTGTTCCTTCCAGCAGGAAAAACCGGGGAAATAAATGTACCAGTTTCATGCAATAAGAACGAGCGTTTTTGCATTAAACTATCAGAAAGGGAATTCGATTGAGCAACGAAGAGCTTTTAAGACGTGTCAGTCTGGGGGACAGGGATGCTTTTCTGCTTCTCTACCAGAACACGGACAGAACCGTATACAGTTTTATATTGTCAATAATGAAGAATCCCCAGGATGCGGAAGAAGTGATGCAGGAGACCTATATGAAAATATGGACTTCTGCATCTTCTTATCAGTCCCGGGGCAAGCCGCTGGCCTGGATATTTACCATAGCGAGAAATCTCTGCTATATGAAATTCCGTGACCAGAAGCATCGGGCAGATATAGGTCTGGAGGAGCTGACAGGGGAAGAAACCGGCGAACTCTGCCTTCCTCTGGAAAATCTGGCAGACGCCATGGCCCTGCGGGCAGCTTTGGAGCTTTTGAAGGAGGATGAGAGGCAGATTGTGCTTCTTCATGCCTCTGCAGGCCTGAAGCACAGGGAGATTGCGTCATCTCTCGGTATGCCTCTGGCCACTGTGCTTTCCAAATACAACCGGGCAATCAAAAAACTGAAACAGAATTTAAGGGAGGAGTGACTGCAGATGAAGCAGAGATCAGATCAGGATCAATGGAATAAAGAGCAGATAGAAGTTCATCTGAAATCAGCTGTGGATGCACTTACTCCGGATATTTTTGATAGACTGGATTTGTCAGTACCGCAGGAAAACGGGAAGCCGGAAGCGGAAAAAAAGGAGCCGGAGAAGAGAGAAACCTTTCTGTTTCTGCACCAGATGAGAGGGGCGGCTCTCGGCGCTGCGGCAAGCCTTTGCCTTTTGATTACAGGAGGCGGAGTCTGGTATTACCAGTACGAAAACCGTCAGATAGACTCTGTGATTGGAATTGATGTCAATCCCAGTGTGGAGCTTTCGATTAACAGGAGAGAGCGGGTATTGAAGGCAGAGGCCCTGAATCAGGACGGAAATCAGATTCTGTCTGACATGGATCTGAAGGGGGTGGATCTGAATGTGGCTGTGAATGCAGTGGTAGGCTCCATGGTGACTCACGGCTATCTGGATGATCTGGACAACGCGATTCTGGTGACGGTGAGCAATGACAGCATGACAAGAGCCTCCGCTCTGCGCAGCAGCGTGGTCGGAAATATCGAAAAAACGCTGGAGGAAAATCAGGTTCAGGCTGTTGTCTATGATCAGCAGGCTGTAGAGGATGATGAGATTGAAAAGCTGGCAGAGCAGTACGGGATTTCTTATGGCAAAGCATATTTTCTCAAGGAGCTGATTGAGGAAAATCAGGATTTATCCATGGAGGATATGGAATGGCTGTCTGCCATAACCATGGAGGAGCTGGCAGGATGGATTGGGAAGGACTTTCCTCCATCCGCATCAGAGACAGAGGTGAGCCGGGAAACAGAACCGGGGACGGCTGAAAGTCCGGAGATGGAAACAGAGACATCAGCACCGGAAACATCTCAGGCAGAGCCTCAGGAACAGACCCGGGCGCCGGAGGAAGAACAGAAGGAGTCTTCGGCAGAAGGACAGAATGTGATTACGGCTCCCTCTCCTTCAGAAGAGAGAGAAGAAGAGGAACTGGTGGAAATCGATTATGTGGATTATGAAGACGGACGGATTTTCGTATATTTTGTAACCTATGTAGACTGGAAGAATCCCACAGTTCTGGTAAAGGATGAGGATGGAAGCCGGTATGCGGCGCTGGTAGAGGAAACGGAGAAGGATGAGTGCGTGATTTTTGCAGACGGACTGGAGGGCGGAAGGAATTATACCTTTGTGCTGGGCGGTCTGAGGCCTCGCGGAGAAAGCCGCGCTTCCTCTGTGACCGGATATTTTAAGGTGCCGGAGATTTCTGACCGGCTGGAAGAAGAATCAGAGGAAGAGGAAACGTCATCAGAGGAGACAGAAGAAGCCTTTAAAGAAGAGGAAACGCTTCCGGAGGATACGGAGGCATCTTCTGAAGAAAGCGGGGAATCCTCTGATGGCGAAATCTCCTCTGGAGAGAGCGAGACTTCCGGGGAACCGGAGGGCTCTTCAGAGGAGATGGAAAAATTGGAAAATTAAGGGATTTATCTTTGAATTTTGCGAAAATATAAAAAATAAAAAAAACACTTGACCGCAGCGGATATTTCATGTATAATGACTTTCGTTGCAGTGATGGGCTATCGCCAAATGGTAAGGCAACGGACTCTGACTCCGTCATTTCAAGGTTCGAATCCTTGTAGCCCAGCTTCTGTACAGTCCGGTTTCTCTTAGAGATTCCGGACTTTTTTTTGTTCCGCAGGAAATAGCGTCCTACGAAAAAAACGCTCCTGTTTTAGCCAGAATGTTCAGAATCCGCCTGCTTTTTTCGGGAAATTGCTCTATTGCATATTTTCTGAAATCACTTATAATGGTAAACAGATAAGACTGTTTGATCTTGTCAGAAAATGAAATGTATGGAGGATTGATACACATGGATATTCGTTATTCCGCAAATCAGAAAGATTTTAAGCGCTATACCACAGAGGAAACCAGAAAAGAATTCCTGATTGAAAATCTTTATGTTGCGAATGAAATAGTAGCAGTATACTCTCACGTTGATCGTATGGTAACCCTGGGCTGTATGCCTACCACCGAGACTGTTTCCATCGATAAGGGCATCGACGTATGGAAAAACTTTGGAACCCACTATCTGCTGGAGAGAAGAGAGATCGGTATTTTCAACATCGGCGGTGCAGGAACCATTGTAGCAGACGGTGAGACCTTCAAGATGGGATATAAGGACTGCCTGTACATTACCAAGGGAACCAAGGAGGTTACCTTTGCCAGTGAGGACGCAGCAAATCCGGCTAAGTTCTACATGGTAAGTGCTCCGGCTCACAAGGCATGCAAGACCACCTTTATCTCCATTAATGATGCAGCAAAGAAGCCTTTAGGCGCTATGGAGACCTCTAACAAGAGAACCATCAACCAGTTTATCCATCCGTCCGTACTGGAGACCTGCCAGCTGTCCATGGGTATGACCGTACTGGAGCCGGGCAGTGTATGGAACACCATGCCGTCCCACACTCATGAGAGAAGAATGGAGATCTACATGTACTTCGAGATTCCGGAGAACAACGTAGTATTCCACATGATGGGTGAGGGCAATGAAACCCGCCACATTGTAATGCAGAATGAGCAGGCTGTTATCAGCCCGTCCTGGAGCATTCATTCCGGCGCAGGCACCAGCAACTATACCTTCATCTGGGCTATGGGCGGCGAGAATCAGGAATTCGACGATATGGATGTGATTCCGACCACTGAGCTGAGATAAGAGCAGCTTATCAGAATGATACGGGGCTGGACGAAGAGGACGGCTCTGGAATATGAAACAGAGGAGGATGCTATCATGATTTTTGATCAGGCAAAGAATTTGGATTTTTATCGCAATCTGGGAATTGAAGGACGTTATGCAAAGGCAGTGGACTGGCTGAAGAGTCAGGATCTGGCTTCTCTGGAAAACGGCAAATACGAAATTGACGGCAAGATGGTTTATGCCAATGTTATGAGCTACACAACAATTCCGTGGGAAGAGGCAAAGTTTGAGGCCCATGAGAATTACACAGATATTCAGTACATCATCGAAGGACAGGAGACCATGACCTATGCTCCGGTTGAGGATCTGACTGTGAAGACTCCGTACAATCCGGAAAAGGATGTTGTGATTTTTGACAACAGCAATCCGGGTCTGAAGGTTGTTGTAAAAGCCGGCGAATATATGATTTTCAATCCCTGGGACGGCCATAAGCCCAAAGCAGCAGCAGGCGAGCCTTCTCCGATTAAGAAAGTAGTTGTTAAAATCTGCGAAAAATAAACAAATCAGACTATTCTGATAAGGAGCCGGAAAATTTCCGGCTCCTCGTTTGCATTCTGCCCGGAGCTTCTGTACAAAATCATGCAGTACAGAGAAAAAACAGTTGTGATTCCTTAAGGAATATGAGATAATAAGAGGAAATGAGCTAATAACACAGGAGAAATCATGTATTCGTTTGAAAGCAGGATCCGCTACAGTGAGGTGGATCAGAACCAGGAGCTGTCTGTGACAGGTATCATCAATTACCTGCAGGACTGCTCTACCTTTCAGTCTGAGGATTTGAATCTTGGCGTTACGTATCTTCAGGAACACCACCGTGCATGGTGGCTGTCTTCCTGGCAGATTGTAATCGAAAGGTATCCGAGACTGGGAGAAGAAATTATTGTAAGTACCTGGCCCTATGATTTTAAGGGGATTTACGGATACCGAAATTTTACGATTTGCGATAAAAAGGGAAATTATCTGGTTAAGGCCAATTCCATCTGGTTTTTCTTTGACACAGAAGCAGGCCGTCCGGTCCGTGCTCAGGAGAGCGACATCCGCGGTTATGGAAGCGGAGAGGAAAAACGGCTGGAGATGGATTATGCGCCCAGAAGAATTCCTGTTCCGGAAAATGCGGTGAAGATGCCGGTGATTACAGTATTGCCCCATCACATTGATACCAACCGCCATGTAAACAATGCCCAGTATGTGGCTATTGCCAGAGAGGCTCTGCCGGAGGATATCCGTATCCGGGAGCTGCGGGTAGAGTACAAAAAGGCAGCTGTGCAGGGGGATGAGATGATTCCCTGTATCAGCAGAGAGGGAAGCGATTATACGGTATCCCTCTGCGACAGAGAAGGAACGGCCTATGCAGTTGTATGGATGAGGGCCGAAAGCGAAGGACCACGGTTGTGAGGGAACAGCCAGAAAGAGAGTATATATGATAGAATTAGGAAAAGTTCAGACCCTGACAGTACAGAGAGAGAAGGACTTCGGCGTGTATATGGGAGAGCCGGGGGATGAGAAGCGGGCAGTTCTTCTGCCCCGGAAGCAGGTTCCCGAGGGAACCAAGGTAGGAGACAGCCTGGAGGTATTTGTCTATAAGGATTCAGAGGATCGTCTGATTGCCACTTCCGGAAAGCCAAGGCTTCAGGTAGGAGAGACGGCGGTGCTTCCTGTTAAAGATGTGGTAAAAATCGGCGCTTTCCTGGATATGGGACTGGAGAAGGATCTGCTGCTTCCTTTTAAGGAGCAGAATCACAAGGTACGCCCCGGTGAGGAATGCCTGGTGGCTCTCTACATCGACAAGAGCGGGAGTCTGGCTGCTACCATGAATGTATATTCCTATATGAGCGCAGAGTCTCCTTATCAGAAGGATGACTGGGTAAAGGGTGTGATTTATGAAATCAGTGAAACCCTGGGCGCTTTTGTTGCTGTGGACAACCGGTATTACGGTCTGATTCCCAAGAAGGAGCTTTATGGAAATTACCATCCCGGAGATTCGGTGGAAGCCCGGGTTATGAAGGTCAGAGAGGACGGAAAGCTTGATTTGTCACCCCGCCGGAAAGCATATATGCAGATGGATGAGGATGCCCGGCTGGTTCTGAAGGTGATTGACGAATTTGACGGCGTTCTGCCCTTCAATGACAAGGCAAGACCGGAGACGATTGAGCGGGAGTTTCAGATGAGCAAAAATGCATTCAAGCGGGCGGTAGGACGTCTGCTGAAAGAAAATAAAATCCGGATTACGGAAAAAACCATTGAAAGAATATAGGAGGACCCAATTGGACACGATAGGATACTACAATAAATATGCATCCGCAATTTTTGAACAGACAGTGGAACTGGATATGGAGGAGCAGCGAAAAGCCTTTACCGGTTATCTGGAAGAGGGAGATACCATTCTGGATCTGGGCTGCGGTTCCGGGCGTGACAGCCTGGCTTTTTATGAGCAGGGATTTGATGTGACCCCTCTGGATGCCTCTGAGGAAATGTGCAAGCTGGCAGAGATCCATACAGGCCTGGAGGTTTTAAACATGGCCTATGAGGAGATGGAGTTCGACGAGGTTTTTGACGGAATCTGGGGCAATGAAGCGCTGATTCATGTGCCGGAGGATGAAATCGGCAGTGTGATGGAGCGCGTGATTGAAGCTCTCTGTCAGGGCGGAATCCTCTACCTCTCTTTCCAGGAGGGAGATTTTGAAGGAATTCAGAACGGACGTTATTTCTGCCAGTATACACAGGAAAAGCTGGAACGTCTTCTGAAAGAAACAGGACGTCTGGAGATCCAGAAGATCTGGGTGACAGAAGGAAACGGACATGATGAGGACGAGCATCTGATCCATGTCCTTGCAAAGAAGATATCCTGACCGGTTCCTCAGAAAGGGAGAAGGTATGAATTTCAGACACAAATCTGCGGCCCGTGATTATGCGCTGATTCTGCTTGGCGCATTTATCATGGGCTTTGCCATTAAAAACATCTATGATCCCATTGGCCTTGTTACAGGAGGAGCAGCCGGTATTGCCATTATTGTGAAGGAGAAGCTGGGGATTGAACTCTGGATCACCAATACGGCAGTGAATATTCCTCTGTTTCTGGCGGCAATCCGCCTGAAGGGCTGGCAGTTTATCAAGCGGACTCTGACTGCGACTGTGGCCCTTTCCGTTTTTCTGTATCTGATTCCGGAAATTCCGTTTCTCATGGATGATCTTCTGCTGACGGCTCTGTTCGGGGGAATTCTGACAGGAGTAGGAGCAGGACTGGTATTCCTCTGTCAGGCAACGACAGGGGGAACGGACATGCTGGCAGCTCTGATTCAGAGAAAGCTTCCCCACTATACGATTGCCCAGATTATGCAGGTGCTGGATGCAATGGTAGTATTTGCCGGAGCCTCTGTCTTTGGCATTACCTATGCGCTTTATGCCCTGATTGCCATTTTTGCCATGGCAAAGGTTTCGGACGGTATTATAGAAGGAATGAAGTTTTCCAAGGTGGCATTTATCATCTCAGACAAAAGCGAGGAGCTGGCGGAATTGATTATGAAAGAGATGAAGCGGGGGGCCACGGGAATTTCTGCCAGAGGCATGTACTCCGGAAATCAGAAGGAAATCCTCTTTTGTGTGGTATCAAAGAAAGAAATTGTACAATTAAAAGAGCTGGTTGTTGGGCATGATTCACAAGCTTTTGTAATTGTCAGTGATGCCAGGGAGGTTTTGGGGGAAGGTTTTATCGAATTTAGACAGTAAAAGAAGGGAATTCCTTACCTGAATTTGATGTTTTCAGCAGTTTTTTTTTCAGTTAAGCAAATGTGCCAAAAAGGGGAAATTGAATTTGGGCATTTGCAATATGGCGGAAAAATTTTTTATATTGTATCATTAATACAGAAAAAAGAGATGCGAAACAGCATCAATCAGGAGGAGAAAGTATGGCCAGTTTATCACTGAGAAATGTAACCAAAGCTTACCCGAACGGGTTTGTTGCAGTAAAAGATTTTAACCTTGAAATTGCTGATAAGGAATTTATCATCTTCGTAGGACCGTCTGGATGCGGTAAGTCCACCACCCTTCGTATGATCGCAGGTCTGGAAGACATTTCTTCCGGTGAGCTGTACATCGATGGTAAGCTGGTAAATGACGTAGAGCCGAAGGACAGAGATATCGCAATGGTATTCCAGAACTACGCTCTGTATCCGCATATGACCGTTTATGACAACATGGCATTCGGTCTGAAGCTGAGAAAAACTCCGAAGGATGAGATTGACAAGCTGGTTCAGGAAGCAGCAAGAATCCTTGACCTGTCCCATCTGTTAGATCGTAAGCCGAAGGCTCTGTCCGGTGGTCAGAGACAGCGTGTAGCTATGGGTCGTGCAATCGTTCGTAATCCTAAGGTATTCCTGATGGATGAGCCGCTGTCCAACCTGGATGCTAAGCTGAGAGGCCAGATGCGTATTGAGATTTCCAAGCTGCATCAGAGACTGAACGCAACCATCATCTACGTAACTCATGACCAGACCGAGGCTATGACCCTGGGTACCAGAATCGTAGTTATGAAGGACGGCGTAGTTCAGCAGGTTGACTCTCCGCAGAATCTGTATGACAAGCCCTGCAACAAGTTCGTTGCCGGATTCATCGGCGCTCCGCAGATGAACCTGATTGATGCTGTTGTTGGAAAGAGCGGCGCTGAAGTTACCCTGACCTTTGACGGTCACACCATCGCTCTGCCGGCAGAAAAAGGCAAAGTACTGGAGGAGAAGGGCTACAACGGCAAGACCGTTACCCTGGGTATCCGTCCTGAGGATCTGCATGATGACGAGGCTTATCTGGCAGCATCCCCGAAGAGCGTAATCGACGCAACCATCCGTGTATACGAGATGCTTGGTGCTGAAGTATATCTGTACTTCGATGTAAACGAAGCAAACTGCACCGCTCGTGTAAATCCGAGAACCACTGCAAGACCTGGCGATACTGTAAAGCTGGCTCTGGATCTGAGCAAGATTCACGTATTCGACAAGGATACCGAGCAGGTAATCGTGAACTAAGATATGTGTTTTATCATGTAAATTTAAGCAGGCGAGTATCATTACTCGCTTGCTTTTTTTTAAATTTTGCATTAAGATATAAGTTAGGATCGTATTAAGTTTGACAGTTTTTACGGATCATCGAGATTATCAACAAATTCACTATAAGGAGCGTGCGTTATGATTTCAAATCAGATTCTTCAGACAACCATTGACGGCTTGAAGGGAATTACCAGAATTGATCTGTGTATCTGCGACACGGAGGGAAAGGTACTGGCCTCTACATTTCCGGATGCAGAGGAGTATGAAAGCTCCATTTTATCTTTTGTAGATTCTCCGGCGGACAGCCAGGTGATTTCCGGATATCAGTTTTTTAAGGTATTTGATGAGCATCAGCTGGAGTATATTCTGCTGGCAAAGGGCGGCAGTGACGATGTATATATGGTAGGAAAGCTGGCTGCTTTCCAGATTCAGAATCTTCTGGTAGCATATAAGGAGCGGTTTGACAAGGATAATTTCATCAAGAATCTTCTGCTGGACAACCTGCTTCTGGTGGATATTTACAACCGTGCGAAAAAGCTTCATATTGAAACCAATGTGAAGCGCGTGGTATTCCTGATTGAGACCAAGCATGAAAAGGATGTGAATGCACTGGAGACTGTGCGCAGTCTGTTTGCATCCAAGACCAAGGATTTTATCACTGCGGTAGATGAAAAGAATATCATTCTGGTAAAGGAGGTCAAGGCCGGAGAGGATTACAGTGAGCTGGAGAAGACAGCCAACATGATTCTCGATATGCTGAATACAGAGGCCATGACCAAGGTACATGTGGCTTATGGTACCATTGTAGGCGATATCAAGGAGGTTTCCAGATCCTACAAGGAAGCAAAGATGGCTTTGGATGTGGGCAAGATTTTCTACAGCGGAAAGAATGTGGTGGCATACAGCAATCTGGGTATCGGACGTCTGATTTATCAGCTTCCCCTGCCTCTGTGCCGGATGTTTATCCGTGAGATCTTTGAAGGAAAGTCTCCGGACGAGTTTGATGAGGAAACTCTTACCACCATCAACAAGTTCTTCGAGAACAGCCTGAATGTTTCCGAGACTTCCCGTCAGCTTTATATTCACCGGAATACTCTGGTATACCGTCTGGATAAGCTGCAGAAGAGCACAGGTCTGGATCTGAGAGTATTCGAGGATGCGATTACCTTTAAGATTGCTCTGATGGTTGTGAAGTACATGAAGTATATGGAGAGCCTGGATTACTAATTATGATTGAAATATCCAATATCAGCAAGACCTATGAAAACGGCGGCAAGGCTTTGCGGGACATCAATATTACCATTGAAGACGGGGAATTTGTATTTATTATGGGGCGGAGCGGCTCCGGCAAATCCACCCTTCTGAAGCTGATGCTGAAGGAGGCAGAGCCGACCTCGGGCCGGATTGTGATCAATGATATGGATCTGCAGAAGATGCCGCGGAGGTATGTGCCGAAGTTCCGCAGGAAGCTGGGGGTTGTATTTCAGGATTTCCGGCTTCTGCAGGATCGGAATGTATTTGAGAATGTGGCCTTTGCCCAGCGGGTGGTAGGGGCCTCTTCCAGAAGTATCCGCGAGTCTGTTCCCAGAATGTTAAAGCTGGTGGGGCTTTCATCGAAATACAAGATGGAGCCCCAGAAGCTTTCCGGAGGTGAGCAGCAGCGGGTGGCGATTGCCCGCGCCCTGATTAACCGTCCGGAGGTGCTTCTGGCAGATGAGCCTACGGGCAATCTGGATTATCAGAATGCCATAGAGATTATGAATCTTCTGAAACGGATTAACCGGAGAGGAACAACGGTGGTTGTGGTGACTCACAGCCAGGAACTGGTAGATCAGATAGGCGGACGTGTGATTACTCTGGATCGCGGAAGGCTTGTCAGCGATGAAGTGAGAGGTGGTCATACGGATGAGCTTTAGTACATGTTGGTATTGCATGAAACAGGGACTGAAAAATATATGCAGAAATATCTGGTTTTCGCTGGCATCGGTGGCAACGATTTCTGCGTGTATTTTTTTATTTTGTTTATTTTTCTCAATTGTTGCAAATATCCGGTTTATGGTACACCATGTAGAGAGCACAGTGGGAATTACGGTTCTCTTTGATGAGAATCTGACGGAGGAAGAGATTCTGGCTCTGGGAGACGAGATTGGCAAACGGCCGGAAATCCGGGAGATGAATTATGTATCTGCACAGGAGGCCTGGGACAGCTTTAAGGCAGAATATTTTGCCGGACATGAGGAGCTGGCCGAGGGCTTTGCAGAGGACAATCCTCTGGCAGGTTCTGCCTCCTATGTGATTTTTTTGAATGATATCAGTGAACAGGAAAATTTTGCAGCTTATCTTCAGGGGATCAGCGGAGTGCGCCAGGTGAATTATTCCAGCACTACTGCAGCGGGATTTTCCAGCTTTAATAAAATGCTGGGAGCCTTGTCCCTTGCGATTATCGGGGTGCTTCTGGCAGTGGCGGTTTTTCTGATCAGCAACACGATTTCCGTGGCGGCGGCCTTTCGCCGGAGAGAAAGCCAGATCATGCGTTTTATCGGAGCTACAAATTTTATGATTCGCGCTCCGTTTATTGTGGAGGGCGTGGTAATTGGCCTGATCGGAGCGGTGATACCTCTGGCAGGAATGTATGTGCTTTATACAAAGATGGTGGTCTATCTGGTGGAGCGGTTTCATATCCTGTCTAATATGCTGTATTTTATTCCCATCGGTGATATTTATCCTGTTATGGTGGCAGTGTCCATGGCTCTTGGTGTGGGAATCGGCTTTTTCGGAAGCTTTTTCACCATTCGCAAATCCCTGAAAGTGTAGGTGGAAGAATGAAAGCATGGAAAAAATGGGGGCTTCTCTGGATCAGCTTTGCGGCAATTCTTACCACAGGTCTTTTTCCTTCCTATGCAACAAAAAAGGATGTGGAGGCTGCGAAGAAAAAGGTCAGCTCCATGGAGGCGGAAAAGAAGAAGGTTGAAGCAGCTTTAAAGAATCTGGAGGGTCTGAAGCACGATACAGCCGCCTATGTAAAGCAGCTGGACGGCGATTTGATGCGGCTGGATCAGGAACTGGAGCAGCTTTCCGGAGATATTGCCGGTAAGGAAGAGGAGATTGCCCGAACCGGACAGGAGCTGGAGGCGGCAAGGGAAACTGAGGAAAAGCAGTATGCAGACATGAAGCTCCGGATCAAATATATGTATGAGCGGGGCGAAACCAGTTACATGGATATGCTGCTTCAGTCAGATGATATGGCCCAGTTTATGAACCGGGCGGAGTATATCCAGAAAATTTCTGATTATGACAGAAAAAAGATGGATGAATATGAGGCAACCAGGGAAACGATAGCTGCTCATGAGGTGAAGCTTCAGGAGGAGCATGCAGAGCTTTTAAGCCTGCAGGAACAGACTCAGGCGAAGCACCAGTCGGTGGAAACCCTTCTTTCTGAGAAGAGCAGAGAACTCCGGGGGGTGGAAAATCAGATTTCCGCAGCAGAAGGCCAGATAGAGGAATATGAAAAGGATCTGGCTGCCCAGGAGAATAAAATCAAACAGCTGGAAGCAGAGATTAAGCGGAAGGAAGAAGAGGCGAGAAAGGCGGCCGAGGCGGCCGGCAAATCGTATAAAACTGTAAATCTGGGAGATATTAACTTTATATGGCCCTGTCCTTCCAGCAGTCGGATTACTTCTGGTTTCGGCGGGCGAAGCTCGCCTACGGAAGGGGCGTCCACCAACCATCAGGGAATTGATATCGGTGCCGGCAGCGGTTCGGCCATTGTGGCATCTGCAGCCGGGACGGTGGTGGTGTCTACATACAGCTATTCAGCTGGAAATTATATTATGCTGAATCACGGAGGCGGCGTTTATACCGTGTATATGCATTGTTCCCAGCTGCTGGTTTCTGAGGGGCAGCAGGTCAGTCAGGGACAGACCATTGCCAAGGTTGGTTCCACAGGATATTCTACGGGACCTCACCTTCATTTTGGAATCCGTCATGGCGGACGCTATGTGAATCCTCAGACGTATGTAAGTCCGTGATGGAAATAACGGCGTTCTTTTTCTGAGGAAAATCAGAAGAGAACGGTCAGAAAGACAGGTGACATATTTGGAAAACGAAAAGAAAAATAAAAACAAATTCTGGAAGGGTGTTCTGGTAGGCGCTCTGGTAACTTCTTTTGCAGGTCTGGTGATAGTGGGAATTGCAGCAGGGATTTCCATTATCGGCCATACAGTCATGGGCGGGCAGGGCATAGCCGGAATCATCGAAAGCTCCGGAAGTCCGGAGGAGGAATCCCTGAATTATCAGCGAATCGGCAATAAGCTGGATTTGCTGGAGCAGGTGGTGGATAACTATTTCCTGTTTGAGGAAAATGTGGATACGGAACAGATGGAAGCCGGAATTTACAAAGGTATGCTGGCAGGTCTGGAGGATCCCTATACCACCTATTATACAGCTGAAGAATACCGGGCCATGACAGAGGAAACGGAAGGCGTTTACTGCGGAATCGGCGTTCAGGTCAGCCAGAATCTTGAGACGGGAATTATTACTATTTTGAGAGTATTTCCCGGTTCTCCTGCAGAAGAGGCAGGACTGAAAAAAGGCGATATTCTCTACAAGGTAGGGGCGCTGGATGTGTATGATCAGGAGCTGGATACCCTGGTTTCCCAGTATATCCGCGGTGAGGAAGGTACCTTTGTGGACCTGACGGTTTTAAGAGACGGTGAGGAGATTTCTGCTACGGTGGAACGCCGCATGGTGGAAAGTGTGACTGTGGAATCCCAGCTTCTTCCCGATAAAACAGGTTATGTAATGGTAACCCAGTTTGACCTGGTAACAGCAGATCAGTTTATTTCTGCAGTTGATTCTCTGGAAAAACAGGGAATGGAACGCCTGGTGATTGATTTGCGGGATAATCCGGGAGGTGTGGTGGATGCCTGTGTGAAGATGGCGGCCTATCTTCTGCCGGAGGATCAGTACGACGGAACTATTCTCAGCACTGCTGACAAAAACGGAGAAGGCGACCGGTATTACTGTCAGGACGGAAAGCTTCTGTTTGAGGGAAGCGGATCCAATCCGGAATATCCGATGGATGACGGACATGAGCTGAATATGCCGATTGCAGTTTTGATCAACGGAATGTCAGCCAGCGCTTCCGAGGTGTTTGCAGGAGCTTTGCGGGATTATGGAATGGCAACCCTGGTGGGAACCACCTCCTTTGGAAAAGGAATCGTGCAGGCGCTTCTGCCTCTGGATGACGGTTCTGCTGTGAAGGTAACCATAGCCCATTATTATACTCCGGCCGGTCATGATATTCACAAAAAAGGTCTGGAGCCGGATGTGGAGATTCCGTTAGAGCTGGATGAGGATCTGATTGGACAGTACGATGTTCCTCTGGATCGGGATAATCAGGTACAGAAGGCCATTGAGGTTTTAAAACAATAGGATTTTGAGATTATAGAAGAAAAAAGAAAACGCGTTCTGCAGCCGGAAAAACCGGAATGCAGGACGCGTTTTTTGATTTCATTTGATTACAGATCCAGCTTCAGATCCCCTGTTTTGATCCAGCCGGTTTTCCGGAGAACAGCGCCGAAAATCAGAGTCAGGACAGCCGGAAGGAGGAAGCAGATCAGAAGAATTCCAAGCCACATATTGGCGCCGCCGCCCATGGCAGTGTAAATTCCGATAGGGCCAACCAGTCCGCAGGTGCCCATACCGGCTCCGGCGGCAATGTTCTCCAGACGGAACAGGCAGGTGGCAATAGGGCCTGTAACCATGGAGGCCAGAGTGGGGGCAATCCAGATTCGCGGGTTCTTGACAATATTTCCCATCTGCAGCATGGATGTGCCAAGTCCCTGAGCTAACAGACCGCCCATACCGTTTTCACGGAAGCTCAGTACAGCAAAGCCAATCATCTGTGCGCAGCATCCGGCAGTGGCTGCGCCGCCGGCCAGACCGTCTAAACTCAGCATGATGCAGATGGCTGCGCTGCTGATCGGAAGGGTCAGCGCAATTCCGATGAGTGCAGAAACCAGCATTCCCATAAAGAAGGGCTGCATCTCGGTTGTGGTTTTTACCAGATTTCCGAAGGCGGTCATAAAGGCGGAAACGCCGGGGCCTACGAACTGGGCAATCAGGACGCCGGAAATAATGGTAACGCCGGGAGTAACGAGAATATCCACCCGTGTTTCCTTAGAAACAATTTTTCCCAGCTCAGTGGCAACGATTGTGGCAAGCAAAGCGCCTACAGGTCCTCCCAGGGCATTTCCTGCAATGCCTACCGTGGCAGCAGAGAAAAGAACCAGCTGGGGCGCATGAAGGGCATAGGCGATGGACACACCAAGAGCTGCACCGGTTGCGCTTTTGCAGTATTCAGCAATGGTCTGAAAGAGCGTTATCTGGGTTTTGTCTCCAAGGGTTCCGAAAATGGTTCCGATGAGCAGGGATGCAAAAAGACCGAAGGCCATAGCTCCCATGGCGTCGATGAGATAGGTTTTGACAGTAATATTGACGTTTTTTCGTTTCAGAAATGCTTTTACGCCTGTCTGTTCCATAATAAAATCTCCTTTGTATGGTATTGTGGGACATAAAGGCACACATTTGACTTCCCAAGTCAAAGCAGTTGAAAGTTATCTTACCATAAAATGAAAAAAATGCAAATAAAACATGAAAGATGGTTAATAAATTAACAAATTACGTCATAGAAAATCGTAATTTCTTATGCTATACTTGTTCTAATTATGGGGCAGGGGACAGCAGAAAGAGAGGAGCAGAAAATGAAAATCAAAGAGTTACTGGCAAAGGGAGAGCCCACGCTTTCTTTTGAAGTATTCCCTCCAAAAACGGAGGACAAACTGGAATCGGTGGAGGCAGCGGCGTTAGAAATTGCCGGGCTGCATCCGGCATTTATGAGCGTTACCTATGGAGCGGGAGGAGGAACCAGCCGGTATACGGTAGATATTGCTTCTTCTATCATGAATCACGGAGTAACTCCTCTGGCACATCTGACCTGCGTTTCATCCACAAGAGAAAAGGTTCACGGGGTACTTGAGGAGCTGAAGGAAAGAGGAATAGAAAATGTTCTGGCGCTGCGGGGAGATATTCCTGCGGATGGAAAGGTGGAAAAGGATTACCGGTATGCGTCCCAGCTGATTGCGGAGATCAAGGCGGCAGGAGATTTCTGCATTGGAGCAGCCTGTTATCCGGAGGGACATGTGGAGTCAGTGAATAAAACGGCGGACATCCAGCATCTGAAGGAAAAGGTGGAGGCAGGCTGTGATTTTGTGACTACCCAGATGTTTTTTGACAACAATATTTTATACAATTATTTATACAGAATCAGGGAAAAGGGAATTATGGTGCCGGTCATTGCCGGAATTATGCCTGTGACCAATTCTGCCCAGATTAAGCGGATCTGCTCTATGTCAGGAACGTATCTTCCGTCCCGGTTTAAGGCCATTGTAGACCGTTTCGGAGACAATCCGGCAGCGATGAAGCAGGCCGGCATTGCCTATGCCACAGAGCAGATTATCGATTTGATAGCCAATCATGTAAATGGAATCCATGTATATTCTATGAATAAACCGGATGTGGCAGCGCAGATTCAGAACAGTCTTTCTGAGATTGTGCGGTAAAGAATATGGAGCCGTTTGTTTGGAAATGGAACCAGGCAGAGGTTTTGCGTTATCTTGGCTGCAAGGGACAGCCGGTTCCGGAGAATGTGGAGCTTTTAATTGAAGAATGCAAACGGGAGCTGGAGCAGTGCGCCGTTCCCCGGGCAGTGTGGCGGGAATTTCCGCTGGAGCTTGTGGGGGATGAAATCCGGATAGGAACCATCACGGCAAGAAGCCGCAGTCTGGGGCGGAATCTGAAAGACTGTACGGGAGTTTTGCTGTTTGCCGCAACGCTTGGCAGCCAGGTGGATGTTATGCTGCATCGGTATGGAAAACTGCAGATGAGCAAGGCCGTGGTATTTCAGGCGGCCTCAGTTGCTCTTCTGGAGGAATTCTGTGATGAAAAGAACAGAGAACTGAAAGAGGAATATGAGAAACAGGGGCTGTATTTAAGACCGAGATTCAGTCCCGGCTACGGGGATTTTTCTCTGGAATGTCAGCGGCAGCTGGTACCGGCTCTGGATTTGGGAAAGAGAATTGGCGTGACCCTGACGGACAGCCTTCTGATGGCGCCCTCCAAATCCGTCACTGCAGTTATTGGAATCAGTGAGATTCCTGTAAACTGCAGAATTCAGGGATGTGAAATCTGTCAGAAAAAGGATTGTGCATACCGGAGATAAGAAAGAACGGGGGATGCGGAGAAGAAAACCGCGGAAAGGAAAACTATGAGTATTTTACAGGAATTAGAAAAGAGAATCCTGTTTTGTGACGGCGGAATGGGAAGCCTTCTGCAGCAGGCAGGTCTGCAGCCGGGAGAACTGCCCGGTGTCTGGAATATGACCCATCCGGAGGTGCTGGTGCAGATTCACCGGGATTATCTGGAGGCAGGCGCAGATATTGTGACCACCAATACATTTGGTGTGGACAGGCTGAAGTACAATGAACATACTGAGTATCAATTAAAACCGGTAATTGAGGCAGCGGTGAAAAATGCAAGAGAAGCCATTGCGCTCTCCGGGAAAAAGGCTTATGTGGCTCTTGATATGGGGCCAACGGGAAAGCTTTTAAAGCCTTTGGGAGATTTGGAATTTGAGGATGCAGTCAGCCTGTACCGGGAGGTCGCAGAAGCAGGCGCGGAGGCAGGGGCAGACCTGATCCTGATTGAAACCATGAGCGACACCTATGAGACAAAGGCAGCAGTGCTGGCGGCAAAGGAGGCCTGCAGTCTTCCTGTATTTGTGACAGTAACCTTTGATGAAAGAGGAAAGCTGCTTACCGGAGGAAGCCCGGCTTCTGTTGCGGCTATGCTGGAGGGACTGGGTGTTGATGTTCTGGGAATGAACTGCGGCCTGGGACCGGCACAGATGAGGGAGATTTTAAAGGAGCTTCTGGCGGTTTCTTCTATTCCTGTTATGGTCAATCCCAATGCAGGCCTTCCCCGCAGTGAAAACGGGAAAACCGTATACGATATTGACGCAGAGGAATTTGCGGCTATTATGGAAGAAATTGTAGATATGGGAGCGCGGATTGCAGGCGGCTGCTGCGGTACTACGCCGGAGCATATCCGGAAGGTGTATGAGCGATGCAAAGCGAAAACACCGGTTCCTGTTATCAGAAAACACCGGACGGTGGTATCTTCTTTTGCCCAGGCAGTAGAAATCGAAAAAAATCCGGTGATTATCGGAGAACGGATTAATCCTACAGGAAAATCAAAATTTAAACAGGCTCTGCGGGATCACAATCTGGAATATATTCTTCAAGAGGGTGTGACACAGCAGGAGCACGGCGCTCATGTGCTGGATGTGAATGTGGGACTTCCTGAAATTGACGAGCCGTCCATGCTGGAAGAGGTTGTGCGGGAGCTGCAGAGCATTCTGGATCTTCCCCTGCAGCTGGACACCTCGGATCCAGCTGCCATGGAACGGGCCATGCGGGTGTATAATGGAAAGCCGCTGATCAATTCGGTTAACGGAAAAGAGGAATCTATGAAGACCGTATTTCCGCTGGTTCAGAAATACGGCGGTGTGGTTGTGGCTCTCTGTCTGGATGAAAAGGGAATTCCGGAAACGGCAGAGGGACGGCTGGAAATAGCCCGGAAGATTTTTGACAGGGCGCAGGAGTATGGAATCGGACCGGAAAACATTCTGATTGACGCGCTGTGCCTGACAGTAAGCTCAGACAGCAAAGGCGCGCTGACCACTCTGGAAACCCTGCGCCGTGTCAGGGATGAGCTGGGGGGAAAAACCATTCTGGGCGTTTCCAATATATCCTTCGGTCTGCCTCAGAGAGAGATTATTAACGGGGCATTTTTCACGATGGCTATGGAGTGCGGACTGAATGCCGCGATTATTAATCCCAATTCAGAAGCGATGATGCGTGCATATTACAGCTTCCGGGCGCTGATGGATCTGGATCCCCAGTGCGGGGATTATATTCAGCAGTACGGACAGCAGGCAGGCGCCGGAACACCGTCTGGCCCGGCCGGTCAGTTTTCAAAAACTCCGTCATCTTCGGCAGGAGCTTCTTCTGAGGCAGCGGACAGGGGAGATTCATCGGCCGCGCTGGAGACAGGAATTGAAAAGGGGCTGCGGGAACAGGCCGCGGCTTCGGTCGGCGAGCTTTTGAAAGAGAAGGATGCTCTGGAAAT
>UQFC01000012.1 GCA_900540335.1 uncultured Clostridium sp.
CAGCTGGATAGAGCAACGGCCTTCTAAGCCGTGGGTCGGGGGTTCGAATCCCTTCAGGCTCATTTCCTTAAATAAGGAAACAGTTTTATATTTATGGTGGGTATAGCGCAGCTGGTTAGCGCGCCAGATTGTGGCTCTGGAGGCCAAGGGTTCGAATCCCTTTATCCACCCTCAAAATTCCTTCGGGAATTTTTTTTTACCTATCTTTAAAAAATGCGGGCGTGGCGGAATGGCAGACGCACCAGCCTTAGGAGCTGGCGGGTGACCGTGCAGGTTCAAGTCCTGTCGCCCGCATGGAAAATCCCTTGATTTTTTTGTTTTTATAAGGTACAATATATATCGCATTTTTAATTATATTTATTTTATTATTGGGCTATCGCCAAGCGGTAAGGCACAGGACTTTGACTCCTGCATTACGTTGGTTCGAATCCAACTAGCCCAGCTGAAAATTTAAAGGAGAGTTTGCAGAAGCATTGATTCTGCAGGCTCTTTTTTCGTTCATGGAAAAATGTTTTCTGCGAAATAAAACACTCCGTGAGGAGCGCCGGGCAGCGGAAGGAAGCTTTGCTGCAGATGCTGCGTACATGTCCCCAAATGCCCTTGTTTTGATGTTTTATGAGGGAAATATATTTGTGATAGGAAACTGAGAAAAATGGATTTACGGGCCAAATATGAAGCGAGGGGATATATCCGGAAAACAGGAGCTTGCTTTCCGGATATATCCCCTTCTAAGTGATGGAAGATGCAATTATCCAATCAAAAAGGTCAGGAAAGCTTCCTGACCTTTTTATGACCTCACCGGGAATCGAACCCGGGTTTACGCCGTGAGAGGGCGTCGTCTTGACCGCTTGACCATGAGGCCTTGAAACAAACTATCGAAGGTTAGTCGAGGCGACAAGATTCGAACTTGCGACCTCTGCGTCCCGAACGCAGCGCTCTACCAAACTGAGCCACGCCTCGAAGCGACTTCTATATACTATCATCGATTCCGGAAAATGTCAATAGAAAAATTAAAAAAATTTAAAAAAATGAAAAAAGTTGAAAAACCGCGAAAAAACCACGAAAAACCGTGGGAGGTTCTTCGTGGTCTGGATGAACAGATAAGACTCGTTTTTTGCTATTTCCAGGCAAGAACCTCTTCCCTGAGAGGAATGGAGGCAGAGGCGCCTGCACGCGTTACGGCAATGGCAGATGCCTTTGCTGCTTCCTCCATGGCTGCCTCTGCAGTGTCTCCTCTGGAAACAGCCGCAATAAAATATCCGGTAAAGGTATCTCCGGCAGCAGTAGTGTCAACCGCATTTACCGGGAAGGCCTCCTGAAAATGGAATTTTTGTCCGGACAGGAAGATGCTTCCCCCGGTTCCCATGGTCAGAAGAATCTGAAGCCCGGGATAGAGGCTGTGAAGGGCTCTGGCACACTCTTTGGGGGATTCGGGCAAGGAGGATGCTGCCTGCTTTTGTTTTTCCCACTCTGAAGCGCAGAGATCTGCCGCTTCGATTTCATTTAGAATCAGACATGAAATTTTATCCAGAGATATTTCCTTCAGCTGTTCTGTAACAGGAGAGGGATTCAGATAAATCTGCATTCCTTTTTCAAAGGCCTGTTCAATCAGTAAAGCAAGATGATTGATTTCATTCTGCAGCAGGAGAATATCTCCGGCTGAGAAGTGAGAAAGGGTTTCGCGGATCTGTGATTCTGTAATTGCCTGATTGGCGCCTCCAAAGAGAATAATGCAGTTTTGTCCGGTATCAGATACCTGGATTATAGCATGACCGGTGGGGATCTCCAGTTTTTTCAGATATTCTGTGTGAATATGGCTGGCAGTCAGTGCATCAGAAAGCATGTCTCCGTCATATCCGATGCATCCTGCATGGTAGACGGGAGCGCTGGCCCGTGAAATAGCGATGGACTGATTCAGACCTTTTCCGCCGCAGAAAAATTCCAGCTTTTTTGAAGAAATGGTTTCTCCGGGGCGGACAAAATCCTTTACCTGATAAACCTTATCAATATTTAAAGAACCAAAATTCAGTATTTTCATGGAAATGACCTCCTGTATTTGCCTTGCAAGCAGTTTAGTGCTCCTCAAAATAAAATTTTCCGAAGGAGGTTCGTCCTGCTTCGCAGGAACCGCATCCGATCATTCCGTGATCGAAGGAATCATCCTCGGCCGTAAGAACTTCCGCGCCATTTACAGAAAGAGAAATACGGTTTCCTGCAAATGAGAGGGTCAGCTGATACGGTGTGTCTGCGCTCCAGGGGAAATCAGCTTCAGCCAGCGTGGTAAATCCAAAGTCGTTTTTGATAATGACAACCTTGTTTTCCTTGCCAAGTCCGGCGAAATATCCGCGTTTTGCGCCTAAAATCCGGCCTCCGATCAGGTGGCTGGTGCCGTGGCGGGGAATTACGGAAGCAGAATATACATAATTTTTTGCGTAATAGTTTCCGGTACATGCAAGGGACGGCTCATTTCTCATCAGGTTTAAGGTTCCGCCGTACAGATCCCATGCGCCGTGATCGGTGGCAAAAGGAGTAACGGAAGCAAAGTTCTTCATCTGCTTGCCGGGATCAATGGTGTATTTGGCTTTTCCGGAGATGCGGAATTCGTCCAGATAGACGTTTCCAAGGGTTTTATTTTTGCCTGGAGCATAACCCTCCAGAATGATGCCGACCTCATCAATGATATCTCCGTTGGTATCGGGAATGGTAAAGGTAATGTTAAGCCACTGGTGCTGTACTAATTTTACATATCCATCTATGTGCAGTTTTTTGTCATGACAGGTGCGGATATAGGGAGCGGCTCCCGGCGTTTCATTTCCATTCCACTGATCCAGATAAAGCATCAGAGACATTGTCTGCCCGGAGTATACGGTGGGGCTGAATACAGGGCTGTAGCGCTCGTCAGAGAAGTCCTCTCTGGTGTAGAAGGGCTTGTAGTATATGCGGCACTGATCTCCGCGAACCATGCGATCCATAAGGATGCAGAGGGATCCGGTTCCCTTCCAGGCAACCTCTGTGCTGTGGCGCATCCGGCAGAAGAAAGGATCGGAAAGGCGGAGGCTGTGAGTGCTTCCGGGAAGCTCGAAATCAAAGTAGATTTCTTCCGGACGATAGCTGTCCTTTAAGTCCTCGGGAACCGGCTCTTCTGCAAGCATGTATCCCAGAATGACAATTTCTCTGATATAAGACGGGATATCAAGATTGTTGATATATCCGGAAATGCCTGAGCATGCAATCCAGTCACCGACAGGCTCGCGGTACCGGGCAGGAATTCCATCCAGGCCGCAGGCAACGCCCATAATGGAGCCTACATTTCCGGCGTTGCAGTCTGTATCCCAGCCGGCCATGGTGGCAATTTCCACGGTTTTGTCAAAATGGCCTTCTCCATACAGAAGGGACATGATGCAGACACCGGCATTGGGTATGATGTGGCAGACACCGGGATAACGGTCATAGCCCCATTCCTCTTCCAGGTATTTCCGGCATGCACGCCAGTCGTGAGGGTGTTCCTGATGGAAGCGGATCACTGCATCTGCTACATCCCGGTAAGTGCAGGATTCGGGAATTTCCTGAAGACCGGCCCGGATAATTTCTTTGACATCAGAAGTCAGAAAAGCTGCGGCGATGGCAGCGCACAGGAAGCGTGCTCCGTAGATGCCGTTTCCGTCGTGGGAAACGCTGGCTGCTGCCTGTCCGTAGTCGGCGGCGCGTCTGACATTGCCGGGATTGACAAAACCCCAGGTATCAATAAAGATCTGGCCTCCAATCTGTTCAGCCAGAATCTGGCCGTTTTGCTCGATGGAGCCGGACTGGGGCGCCGGAATACCGTTTTTCAGGTTCAGATAGGCTGTGTGTTCGGTGCTGATGCCATATCCGCCCCACCAGAACATTCCCACACCTTCTCTGGCGTAATTCAGCCATGCTCTGGCAACATCCTGAGGCTTTAAAGGACGATCCAGCGCATCGTCAATCAGGGCGCGGAGAAAATAGACGGGGCCGTTCACATCATCATCTGCGGCAAAGTTCTTATAGTATTTTACATAATCGTGAATGTCTCCATAGGTTTTTTGAATTCGCTCATAAGTCCAGATGGTAGGCTCTACAGGCGCACCCAGACGGATGCCGATATTCATACCAAGAAAGCCTGCGTAAACTTTTTCCATGTAATTTTTAATCATTGTCTAAATTCCTTTCTGAAAAAGTAAAATGTTCTTGCACTGAGGAAAGAAAAAATGTAAAATAAAAAATAAGAAACCGGTTACGTTAATTGTACTACGGCTAATACAATTTATCAAGGAGTTACGCGTATGAGTGGAGAAAAAAATTCAGGAGATCAAAAACGCAAATACAGTATAGAAGAGATTGCCAATATTTGCCACGTTTCCAAAGCGACAGTTTCCAGGGTGATAAACAACAGCTCTACTGGTGTGGGGAAGGAAACGCGGGCGCGGGTGCAAAAGGTGATAGACAGCCTGAATTACAGGCCGAATAATCTGGCTCAGAGTGTTGCCACGGCTCGTTCCAGGATGATAGGACTCATTGTGCCGGATGTTTCCAACTTTTTTTATCCTAAAATTATACGAAGTGTCACAGATTATATGAATGGCAAGGGATATGCAGTCCTGATAGGGAATTCCGATTACGATCCGGAAAAAGAGGCTGATCAGCTGCTGAACATGATTGATAAAAGGGTGGATGGTATTATTTTGTGCTCCGGTGTTTCCAATGCGTCCTTTTTGGAGGATTTCAGGAAATATAAGGTTCCCCTGGCTCTTATTGGAAGATCCTTTGACAGTTCATTAAGCGATGTCAGTATTACGGGAGATAATGAAAAGGGGGCATATAAGTCGGCCAGCTACCTGATAGAAGGCGGAAACAGAAGAATTGTCTATGCAGAAGGGAATCCAAAGATTTCCGGCTCGATTCAGAGGCTCCGCGGTTACCGCTGCGCGCTGGAGAATGCGGGACTTTCATTTGATCCCCGACTGGTTTTAAGCGGAGAATATTCGATTGAATATGGGAAGCAGGCGGCAGATTATCTGGTAGATCAAAAAATTGATTTTGATGCGGTTATGACAGGCAGCGACCTGATTGCCATTGGAATGGTTTCCGGTCTTTTAAAACGGGGAATCCGGATTCCGGAGGAAGTAGAAGTGATCGGGTTTGATAATATAGAGCTTTCCGGTGTATTTCACCCTCCGCTGACAACAATATCAAAGCCGCATTATGATATGGCGCAGCATATTTCAAGGCAGCTGATTAACATTATAGAAGGAAAAGAACCGAGTTTAACTCATATGCAGGTGGAACCGTCCCTGGTAATCAGGGAAACAACGAGAGAGCGGACGTAACAACCGCTCTCTTTTTTTAACATTATGCACAAAAAATAAAAATTATATCATAAAAACTATTGAAAATTACAAAATTCAATGATATAATTTCTAATGTAAGTTGAGAAACCGGTTACGTTATTTGAGAAACATAAATGGAGGGTAAAACATGCAGGAAGGGACAAAAAAGAAAAAATGGAATAAAACCCTGCAGAGAATGTGGAAAGATCGATATTTGTATTTGCTGATTTCACCGACACTTCTGTATTTCCTGATTTTCAGGGTATGGCCCATTATCAACATGAGATTAGCCTTTTATGATTATAAGGCAAGGGGGCCGTGGGAATTTGCCGGGCTGAAATATTTCAAAATGATTTTTTCTACATCGGCATTTGCCTCCATTTTGAAAAACACGTTGATTTTAAGTTTCATGAAGTATGTACTTCTGTTTCCGTTCTTTGTAATTTTTGCGTTGATGCTGACAGAACTGAGACGCGATCGGTGCAGGAAATATGTTCAGGTTGTTTCTTATCTGCCGCATTTCCTTTCCTGGGTCGTTATTGCCGGTATCTGGATGTCATTCCTTGCTCCGTCTGATGAAGGCGGACTGAACCAGCTTTTGTCAATATTTGGTCTGGGACCGGTGGATTTGCTTACGAATAAAAAGGCAATTCGCTGGATTTTGATGTTATGTGAGGGATGGCGAAGCCTGGGATGGGATTCCATTATTTATTTTACTACGATTATCGGGATTGATGTTTCCTTATATGAGGCAGCGAAAATGGATGGGGCGAATAGAAAGGCGTTAATCCGCTACATAATTCTGCCGGCTCTGGTGCCTCCTATGACGACAATGTTTATTCTGAACCTTGGGTTCTTTATGTCAGCGGGCTTTGATCAGGTTTATAACTTTACGAACCCGGCTGTAAACAGCACCATTGATATCCTTGATACCTATATTAACCGGGTAGGAATTGAAAGCGCACAGTATTCGATTGGTACAGCAGTTGCTCTTCTGAAGGGATTTGTCGGAATGGTTCTTGTTTATGTCACTCATATTACATCGAAAAAGCTGACAGGGGAAGGAGTGTGGTGACGGCATGAAAAAGAAAAAAGAAAAGCTGGATATCTGGCAGATACTGCTGATGGTGATGCTGATTTTATTTTCACTGACTATCCTGTTTCCTCTGCTTCATATTCTGGCAAGATCCCTGTCTGACCCGGCTCAGTCCAGTCAGATGAAAGGGCTGGAGATTATTCCGCGGGGACTGTCTTTAGTCAACTATAAGCTGATATTTAGCAATAAAAATCTGGTTCCTTCAATTTTTAACTCTATTTTCATTACGGTTGTGGGAACGGCTCTGAATATTGGTTTGACAATTACAGCTGCATATGTGCTCACCAGGCCGGGACTTGTGGGAAAAAAGATTTTAATGAGCTTTTTTATTGTCATGATGCTGTTTGATCCGGGAATTGTTCCGGAATATATGGTCATGAAAAAGGTCGGGCTTATGGGAAGCCGCTGGTCCGTAATTCTGGGACAGGCTGTTAATGTTTATTACCTTGTGATTATGATGAGGTATTTTGAGGCCGTACCCCAGTCTCTGTGTGATGCGGCAAGAATTGACGGGGCAGGGGATCTTACGATTCTGTGCAAAATAATTGCTCCGCTTTCCAAGGCCGGAATCGCTACTCTGACCATGTTCTATGCAGTGCTCAGATGGAATGAATACTACCGGGCCGGAATTTATATTTCCAAAATCAGCAAAGTGCCCCTGCAGGTAATTTTGAGAAAGTTTGTAGTGGCAGGAGATGTCACTACGCTGGTTGGAACGCAGAATCTGTTTGACTATAACGCTCTGGCAAAGCTGGACTATACTGCGCTTCAGTATGCTACCATTGTTGTGGCGATTATACCGATTTTGTTAATTTACCCTGTTGTTTTAAAATTCTATAACAAGGATATTATGGCAGGAGGAGTGAAGGAATAGCCTGAAACGAAGAATACATTTTAAGGAGGAAGTATGATGAAACGTAAGCAGATGATGGCACTGACAATGGCAGTTATGATGGGAACCTTAACTGCATGTTCTTCCGGTGGAAACGAGCCGGAAACAACACCGGCAAAAACAGACAGTAGCGCTGCGTCTGGAGAGACAGGAAAAGCGGATGCGCCGGCGGGAGAAGACGGATGGGCGCCAATCGGTTCTCCGGATGCGCCAGTTGATGTCAAAATTATGATTAAGGATGTATTTCCGGATGAGGAGGACGTAATCAGTCTTACCACCGCTATCAACGAGAAAATGGCAGCTCATGGACAGTATGTAAATGTAATTATCGAGGAGCCGCCGGCAGACAGCTATAAAACGGCAGTGCCTCTGGCTGTAATGAATGGAGAGGTCGAGGCTGATTTGATTTATTTCCAGGGAGGAGATGAGGCTGTCTCAGCCCAGGGACTTTTGGAGGACTGGACCCCTTATCTGGAAAATTCCCAGTTCCTGACAACGATTATGGATGAATCAAATGTAGAAAAGATGGCGAATTATCCGTATCTTCTGTGGCTGGCACCGCCAAGAACACCGGCGCCTGTTATGCGGGGAGACTGGGCAGAGCAGCTGGATTCTTACAAGACCTTGACAGAAGAACCGACACCGGAAAATTATTATGCCATGTTTAAAGAGATTAAGGATAAGGGAATGGCAGAATATCCCATTACAGCAGATGGTTCCACAACAAGACTGGACAGTATTTTTAATCATGCTTTTGGCGTAACAGGAAGCTGCGTTCAGGAAAACGGACAGTGGATTTTCAGCAAGGCAAGTCAGGCTGAAAAGGCAAAGCTGGAGTTCTATGCAAAGCTTTATGCAGACGGGCTTCTGGATCCGGATTTTCTGACGAATACATGGGATGTAATGGAACAGAAGTTTTATGAAGGCAAGGCTGCTGTTCTGGCTGGTACAGCAGGTGCCGTAATTCAGGTATACAATACGAAAATGACTTCTGCCAATGGTGAAGAGGCACAGTTGGTAGTGCTTCCTCCGGCAAAGGGAGTTTCCCAGTCCTACACATCCGTAGACGTTACAAAGGAATCCAGAGGATTTGCTTTAAATATTGATTCGGAAAATAAAGAAGCGGCTGTAGCTGTTCTTGATTTTATGGCAAGCCCTGAAGGAAGAATTCTGGATAAGATTGGCGTGGAAGGAAAGCAGTACACCGTAGAGGATAATAAGATTGTATTCACAGATAAATTCGGCAGCTGGTGGGCCAGATTCTGGGATTCCAATGTAAACTTTGATCCGCAGGATCCGTCTCTGGCAGAGCCGGTTATGAGTGCTCCGGCTCAGGATTCCCTGGATAAAGTGAATGAGTATATGTGCATGGATAAAAATATTCTGATTCCATCAGAAATGACACCTCAGTGGGATGCAATGAACAATTTGTATAACGAATATTCTGCAGATATTATCAGAGGCGTTCGTCCTGTTGATGACTTTGACAAATTTATTGAAGAGTGGAATGCAGCCGGCGGAGATGCCTTTGCCCCCATTCTTCAGGAAAAACTGAAATAAGAGGATCTGAGGAGGAAAGAGATGATTAGCAGAGAAGAATTTATTCAGGATCGAAGCCGGGTGTTTGACAAGGTATATGGCGCTCTGTCAGGAATTGCGATTGGAGATTCTTTTGGAGATGCAGCCAGAATGCAGGATAACAGGGCTAATTATCAGGTGACAACAGATTTCAATAAAGGAGCTTCCTGGAGTACGGATGATACAGAATTTGCCCTTTTAACAGCGCACACCATCATTCGATGTGATGGAAAACTGACAACAGAGGAATGTGTAAAGTCCTGGATGGAGCATGTTGTAACACAGGATGAATATAAGAGAGGCGGCGCCAGTGAGGTAGAGGCTGCCAATAATCTGAGACGGGGAATCATGCCTCCTCTGTCCGGAAAATTTAACACCTTTCATCAGAGTGATGGATCGTCGATGAGAATCGGGCCGATTGGAATTCTCTGTGCCGGAGATGTTGAAAAAGCCAAGGAATATGCAAAAATAGAGTCTGAGCTGAGCCATTTCCGTGATGGAATCTGGGGTGCGCAGGCAGTTGCAGCAGCTGTGGCAGTTGCCATGGTTGATGGAACAATGGAAGAAATTATCGATGCGGCCATGGAAGCGATTCCGGAGGAATCCTGGCTTTATCATAATATGACAGAGGCATTCCGGATTCTGGAAAGCAATCACGGAAGTCTTCTGGATTCCTGGATGGAGCTTCATGACTGCCTGAGAACAAGTGCATGGGCAACTACAGCGGAGGCGATTCCGTCAGCATTTGCCTGCCTGAAGGCTGTAAATGATGATTTCAGAAAAGGCGTTATTGTTGCAGGAAACTTTGGAAGAGATGCTGATACCATCGGCGCAGTGGCCGGAGCTATTCTGGGAGCCAGATATGGAGCGGGCAAAATGCCGGAGAAATGGATCGAGAAGACCAGATACCCCAGCGGAACCTGCCTGCAGTTTACAAAAGGAATTGATATCAGGGATTATGCAGAGAAAATCACAGACATTATCATGAAAGGATAAGCTGCAGATTCTGTCAGGGAAGGATGTGCCAGTCATATCCTTCCCTTTTCTGTATCAATATGACTAAAAAACAGAGGAGAGAACATATGCTGGAGATAAAAAAAGCGGCAGCAGCCGGTACCATGGAATCATGCGATGTAATGATTTTGATTGAGCCGAATGAAAATCACGGAATTGAAATAGAGCTGGACAGTAATGTAATAGAAATATTCGGAGAGGCTATTGAGCAGACAATCCGAGAGGTGTTGGATAAATTTGAAGTGAAGCATGCCCGTATAACGGCCCATGACAGGGGCGCTCTTGACTTTGCGATTCGTGCACGAACAGCCTGTGCAGTTTGCAGGGCGGCAGAAATAACCTATGACTGGAGTGAAGATGATGGAAAAGAATGAGCCAAGACTGTTTAGAACGTCCATATATACAGGGGGAACCAGTCCGATAAAAATGATTCAGGCTGGATTTTATCACGAGGATTGTATTGTATACGATTTGGAAGATTCCGTTCCGGAAGGGGAGAAGGACGCTGCCCGTCTTCTGATTTACCATTTGATAAAATATCAGAGACCGGAAGATAAATATGTTATTGTCAGGGTAAACGGGATTTATTCCAGAGAAATCCAGGAGGATTTGGAGGCTATGGTCAGAGCCCGGCCGGACGCTCTGAGAATTCCCAAGGTTGAGTATGCCAGAGAGATAGAGGCCATTGACGGGAAAATAACAGAGATAGAGAAGAGGGCCGGACTGCCTTTGGGAAAAATAAAGCTTTGGTGTAATATTGAGTCGTATACAGGTGTTTTGAATGCCAGGGAGATTGCTTCTGCCAGTCCAAGAATTGAAGCCATGGCTCTGGGGGCAGAGGATTTTACGGCCAGTATGATGGCGAAGAGAAGCAAAGAGGGCTGGGAGATTTTTTATGCGAGAAATGCTGTTCTCATGGCCTGCCGGGAAGCAGGAATCTCAGCACAGGACGCAGTCTTTTCAGATGTAAGAGATGAGGAAGGTCTGAAACGGGATCTGGAAATGACGAAAAATCTCGGTTTTGACGGAAAGACCTGTATTCATCCGAATCAGATTGATCTGGTGAATGCCTGCTTTACCCCGGGAATGAAGGAGATCCGAAACGCAGAGAGAATTCTTGAGGCATTAAAAGAGGCGGAAGAAAATCATTCGGGAGTCTGCCTTCTGGATGGAAGCATGATAGACAAGCCTATGGAGCTGCGTGCAAGGATGGTTCTGGCCAAAGCCAGAGCCGCTGGAATTGAGACAGGAGGAGACATATGATCAATGCAGTAAACAGAGAGCTGCCGGAAAAAATAGGAGAGTACAAGGTCCGGCCGTATGAACAGGCTTATGGTGAGGTGGAAGAAAAGGAGATTGTTACCAGACGAAAAATGGGGCATATGCTTCCCGGCTCGTCAAAGCTGGTATCCGGCTTAGAAGAGGCAATTGTAAAATCAGGCTTAAAAGACGGAATGACGATTTCTTTTCATCACTGTCTCAGAGAAGGAGATCAGGTTGTCGGGAAGGTGCTGGAAACGATCAGGAAGCTTGGCATCAGTCATCTTCGGTTTGCACCCAGCGCAGTCGTAAATATTAGAGATACTTCGATTGGAGATTATGTGAAAGACGGAATAATTTCCAGGATTGAGGCCAGTGGAATTCGTGGAGAGCTGGGAGATGCAGTATCTATGGGAGAACTGGAAAATCCTGTAATCTTCCGCCCCCATGGAGGAAGACCAAGAGCGATTGAGGCAGGAGAATTACAGATAGACGTAGCCTTTATCGGGGCTTCTGCAGCTGATGATTACGGAAACTGTACAGGATTGACGGGAAAAAATGCGTTTGGTTCTCTGGGCTATGCTTTTGCAGACGCTCTGCATGCTGCATGTGTCATTGTAGTTACTGACGAACTGGTTCCATATCCCTGCGTACCTGTAAGCATCTCGCAGCAATATGTGGATTATGTGGTTTCGGTTGATTCAATAGGAGATCCGGAAAAAATCAGCGCCGGGGCGGCAAGATTAACGAAAAATCCCAGAGATCTGATGATTGCGAAAACATGTGTAGATGTGATTGCAGCCTCCAGGCGATTTCAGGACGGGTATTCTTTTCAGACGGGGGCAGGAGCAATCTCTATTGCAGTGACAAAATTCTTAATGGAAAGGGCAAAGGAAAGAGGGGTTACTGCAAGTTTTGCTCTTGGAGGAATTCCGGCGGCAATCATTGACATGTATGATGAGGGGCTGGTAAGAGCTGTTGCATGCAGTCAATCCTTTGATTCTGTGGCAGCCAGAGCCATTGTTTCCAGACCGGGAGTTATGGAGATTGATAATGCAGATTATGCCAATGCCTATACAAAGGGCGGCTATTTAAACCGGGAGGACTTTGGGGTTCTTGGCGCCCTGGAGGTAGATACAGATTTTAATGTAAATATTCTGACGGGCTCTGATGGCCGGATTATGGGAGGACTGGGGGGCGGTCCGGATGTGGCGGCCGGCGCACAGATCTCTATTGTAGTTCTTCCTATCATAAGAGGACGGGTTCCCTCTGTTGTAAAAAGAGTATTAACGGTATGCGAACCGGGAGAAACCATTGCGGTTGTGATTACGGAGGCAGGAATTGCTCTGAATCCCAGACATAAAAATTATCAGGAGATAAAGGATGATTTGGCAGCAGGAGGAATTGAGACGGTTTCTATCGAAACGCTTCAGAAGACAGCAGAACGGCTGACAGGAGTTCCCAGACCGGTTGAAGTGACAGACCGGATTGTTGGAATTGTAGAATACAGAGACGGCACTGTTCTGGATGTAATAAGGGAAAAAGTTCAGCCATGGGGGGATTCGGTCAGGAAAACGCGATGAGGACTTGATTCCATAAGCGTTTTGATGTCTGAATCTGCATAGGGGCGGATGCTCCCTGGTTCCTGTCCGGTTTTGCCGGACAGGAGCCAAAGGTGCAGGGAAAGCTTTCCCGGCATTTCCCTGCAGTTTTAAAAGTCTTACAATCTTTAAAGTTTTACAATCCTGCCGTTCAGCGCCGCAGCCTCCTCTTCCTGATGGGTGGTTATAAGCAAAAGCTTTCCGGCAGTTTTTTCTTTTACATAGTCAATGACAGTCTGCTTGGTATCCTCGTCCAGGCCGGTAAAGGGTTCGTCCATGATAACGGCCTGAGATGGGGATAAAAGGGCTCTTGCGATGGCTGCGCGCCGTTTCATTCCTCCGCTTAAAGTAGAAGAGGGACGGAGGATGGACTCCTCAGGAAGGAGGCGGCACAGCTCGGAATATGCGGTCTGGCGGTCAATGGCTTTCCCTGCGGCAAGCAGTACATTATCCAGGGGCGAAAAGGCCTCGCAGAGGCGGTTTTCCTGGAAGACCGCGGTGACGGGAGAGGGCATCTGCACCTGACCGCCATCAGGCGTTTCCAGCCCTAGCAGAATACGCAGAAGCGTGGTTTTTCCGGCGCCGGAGGGCGCCATCAGACAGTAGACTCCGCCGGGATCAAAGGAAAGCTCCAGTTGACTGAAAACAGAAAGCTCACCGTAGGATTTGCACAGTCCGGAAACAGATGCGGGAGCTGACGGAGAAGATTTTGAGCCGGAAGAAAGGGCATTTTCTTCGCCGGAATCTTCGTTCTGCAAAGCAGAAGCATGCCGCAGGCCGTTTTCGGGCTGATACTGTTCATTTTTCTTTTTCATCCATATAATGAGCTGCAGAAAGAACTTTTCAAATAAGGCGCTGACCAGAATAATGACAATGGTCCAGGCAAATATGTCCGGTGTGGCCAGATAGATTTTTGCCATATAAAGATTTTCTCCGATGGTATGGGAGGGAACGCCGATAACCTCAGCGGCAATTCCTGATTTCCAGCTCATTCCAAGGGCGATTTTGCAGCTGCTGATCAGGTATGGCATCAGAGCCGGCAGATAAATAAAACGAATGCGCCGGGGCAGGGAAACATGAAAGACCAGGGCCATTTCCCTGAGTTTTGGATCTGTGCTTTCCAGTCCGGCGATGGTGTTTACATAGAGAATGGGAAATACAACAAGGAAGGAAATAAACACAGACAGACCGGAAGAGCCAATCCAGATGAGGGCCAGAATAACGAAGGAGGCCACAGGAATGGATTTGGCCAGAAGCATCAGGGGTTCTAACAGCTCCCGAAGAAGACGAAAACGGAAGGCCAGACTGCCAAAAAAGATTCCGGCGGCAAAGGCGGCGGCAAAGCCCAGGGTGATTTTGCCGAAGGAGTGGCCGATGGAGATCCAGAATTCGGCAGAGGGAAGCAAAAGAGAAAGGGAGCGGACTACGTCCGCCGGCCCTGCAAAAATAATGTCGTTCTGAATGACCATGGCTGCAAGCTGCCAGAGGGCAATCCAGAACAGAATTACAAAAATTCTGTGAGGTGATATCCGGTTTTTCATAGCTGCTCCCCTTTGGTATTACTGGATGTAATAGAACTCATCTCCAGGAAGTTTTCCGCCTACAGACTTGGCATCCTGATCAAAGAGTACCTGAAGGTATCCGCTTAAAGCAGATTTCATTTCCTCGCCGGTCAGGCAGACAATGTTGCAGTAGGGCAGAGCCTTCTGGGCAACAGGGGCCTTTTCGATGATTCCGGCTTCGGCAATCAGCTTGGAAGCTTCTTCCGGCTTTTCGTTGGCAAAGGCGGCAGAAGCGGCATGCTCTGTCAGGAAGGTGTCAATAACAGGCGGATTTTCTTTCAGGAAATCGTTGCGGACAACGGTTACTCCTGTTACCAGGCGGCTGCCGCCTTCTCCCTGTACTGCCTCCCATTCCTTGGTCAGATCCAGCACAATGCTCAGCTTGTCATTCTGGGCGCAGGCTGCAGTAACAAAGGGCTGGGGCAGCAGACCGATGGCATCCGGCTGCTCCTTCAATACAGCGGCAACCTCGGTGGGTTCTGATTTGTATTCCAGAGTTACATCACTGTCACTCAGTCCGTTTTCTCTCAGCAGGTAACGGATCACATAGTCCGGGCTGGTTCCTTTTCCGGTCAGATAAAGGGTTTTTCCTTTTAAATCGGCAATGGACTGGATGGAAGAATCTGATGCAACAATGTCCAATACGCCCAGCGTATTGATGTCAATGACGGAGATTCCGCCCTGAGTTTTATTGTAGAGAACAGAAGCTACGTTGGCGGGAAGCAGTGCAATATCCAGATCGCCGCTTACCATTTTTCCAAGAAGCTCGTCTGCTGCTGTTACCATAGTAAATTCATAATTGCACAGGGCTTCGTCCTTTTCTGCCTTGTCCATCAGCTCTACCAGTCCCATGGAGGTGGGGCCCTTTAAAGAGCCGACCCGGACAACAACATCAGTGTCTACCGGCTGGGCGGCAGAGCTTTCAGCAGCGCCTTCCCCTTCACCGGGAGTTTCTGCCTCTGTCTGGCTGTTTTCCGTTTCTTCTTCTGTAAATGCCTCAATGGTGGTTTCTGCTTCTGTGGCTGCTTCAGAGGAAGCTGCTGCAGTGGATGGAGCGGCTGTCTTGCTGCCGGAGCATCCGCTTAAAAGGGAGCCGACCATAAGTGCAGCCATTGCTGCAGACCAGGTTTTTTTCATCATAGTTATCCTCGCTTTCTGTTCGTGTATCTTTAGAAGCGTGTTGATTGGGATTCCGTCTTCTCCGTCAGAGCTGATTTGTAGATTTCAGTCTTACAGGTTAGCACGAACAAAGCCATTATAGCACAAAAGATGCTTTGTATACTATAAAAAACAAGGATTTGTGCAAAAAATCAATTGATAAAAATATGTCAATATGAGATAATAAAGGTAACTGTGACAGAAATTTGGACAGAGGGGTTTTACATATCTTTACGTTATTATTTATCATTATGGAGGGATAAGCTATGAGAGTTACAATTTGTATTGGAAGCGCATGTCACCTGAAAGGATCCAGAGAAATTATCCAGCAGCTGCAGCAGCTGGTAAAAGAACATGGAGTATCGGATAAAGTAGATTTAAACGGTGCATTCTGTACTGGAAACTGTGTGAATGGAGTTTGTGTGACCGTTGACGGAACCCTGTACTCCTTATCTCCGGAAACTACAAAGGAGTTCTTTGAAAAAGAGATTCTCGGGAGGCTGTAAATATGGCGATTATTGACTTCAAGGCCACCAAGTGCCGGCATTGCTACAAGTGTGTGCGCTACTGTGAAGTGAAAGCCATTATGGTAAAGGACGGCCGGGCGGAGATTATACCGGAAAACTGTATTTTGTGCGGCCGCTGCCTTCAGATTTGTCCTCAGTCAGCCAAGACTCTGGTCAGTGATCTGGATCTGGTAAAGGGGATGCTCCAAAGAGGAGAAAAGGTAATTGTTTCCATTGCGCCTGCTTATATGGGACTTTTAAAGTACAAGACAATCGGTCAGGTCCGGGCCGCTCTCCTGCGGCTGGGCTTTGCAGATGTGCGGGAGACCTCCGAGGGCGCTGCTCTGGTAACGGCAGAGTATGCCAGACTTCTGGAGGAGGGCACCATGGAAAACATTATTACCACCTGCTGCCCCAGTGTCAATGATCTGATTGAAAAGTATTATCCGCAGCTGACTCCATGGATGGCTCCGGTGGTATCACCGATGATTGCCCACGGCATGATGCTGAAAAAGCATCTGGGAACGGATGTTAAGGTGGTATTTTTAGGACCCTGTATTGCCAAAAAGAAAGAGGCTCAGGATGCCCGCCACAGCGGCTATATTGATGCAGTGCTGAATTTTAACGATATGAACCGCTGGCTGGAAGAAGAGGATATTGTGATTGAAGACTGTGAGGATATGCCGTTTACGGCGATGAATCCAAGAGTAAACCGCCTGTATCCTGTATCCAGCGGTGTTCTGAATTCTGTTCTGGCAACAGAAAAGACAGTGGATCAGTACCGGAAGTTTTATGTTCACGGGGAAACCCATTGTATGGAGCTGTGTGAAAGCCTGGTGCGGGGAGAGATTAAGGGCTGCTTTATTGAGATGAATATGTGCTACGGCGGCTGTATTCAGGGTCCAACGGTGAACAACAGCCCTGTTTCCCGGTTTAAGGTGAAGCTGGATATGGAGGATGCCATTAAAAAAGAGCCGGTTCCCTGTGAGGAAACAGGACCGGTGATAGAGGCACTTTCCCTGCGGAAGGTATTTTCCGATCATTCACCGAAGGAGCCGGTTCCAACCAATGAGGAGATTCAGCAGATTCTGGCAATGACAGGAAAGCTTCATCCGGAGGATGAGTTAAACTGTGGCGCCTGCGGATATCCGACCTGCCGGGAGAAGGCGATTGCAGTATTCCAGCGGAAGGCAGAGTTAAACATGTGTATTCCGTTTATGTATGAGAAGTCGGAGTCCTTTGCCAATCTGGTTATGGAAACCTCGCCCAATGTGGTGCTCATTGTCGATGAGAATATGAAGATTATGGAATATTCTGCTGTGGGAGAGAAATATTTCGGCAAGACCCGGTCAGAGGCATTGAAAATGTATCTGTACGAGTTTATTGATCCGGTGGACTTTCAGTGGGTATTCGATACTCATCAGAATATTCACGGAAAGAAAGTCAGCTATCCTGATTTAAAACTGGATACCCTTCAGAATATTGTATACATAGAAAAGGAAAACGTGGTTCTGGCCACCTTTATTGACATTACAAAAGAGGAAGAGCAGGCTCGTCTGGATTATGAGAAAAAACTGGATACCATTGATTTGGCCCAGAAGGTTATTCATAAGCAGATGATGGTTGCCCAGGAGATCGCAGGTCTTCTTGGAGAAACCACCGCTGAGACAAAGACAACCCTGACAACGCTCTGCAGGAGTCTGTTAGAGGATGGCAGCGATAACGGAGGTAGGTAGATGGAAATTACCGTAGACGTTGCGTATAAAAGCCTGAACAAGTTTTCAGAGGTGCTCTGCGGCGATAAGGTGGAAATGCTGCAGACAGAGGATTCCAATATTCTGATTCTGGCAGACGGAATGGGAAGCGGCGTAAAGGCCAATATTCTGGCTACTCTGACTTCCAAGATTCTGGGAACCATGTTTTTAAATGGCGCGACTCTTGAGGAGTGTGTGGAAACCATTGTGCAGACTCTGCCGATTTGTCAGGTACGTCAGGTGGCTTATGCTACTTTCAGTATTCTGCAGGTGTTCCACAGCGGAGACGCCTACCTGGTGGAGTTTGATAATCCCAGCTGTATTTTTATCCGCAACGGAAAGCTGATTCCGATTCCGGAAAATATCCGGGAAGTGGAAGGAAAAAAGATCAACGAATACCGTTTTAAGGTTCAGAAGGGGGATGCCCTGATTCTGATGAGTGACGGAACCATCCATGCGGGGGTGGGGCAGCTGCTGAATTTCGGATGGCTGTGGGAGGATATTGCAGCCTATGCGGTGAAACAGTACAGTCTGACGGTTTCGGCTGTCCGGCTGGCTTCTGCCATCTGCCAGGCATGTGACGAGCTGTATCAGTACCGGCCCGGTGATGACACGACCGTAGCCTGTATGCGGATTATCAATGCAAAACCGGTTCACCTGATGACAGGTCCTGCAAGGGATCCTGCTCAGGATGAGGCAATGGTTGCAGACTTTATGAGCGGTGACGAATCCACCAGACATGTAGTCTGCGGCGGAACCAGCGCGACCATTGTGTCAAGGGTGCTGAACAGACCTCTTGACGTATCCATGGATTATGTAGACCCGGATATCCCGCCCATTGCCTATATGAAGGGAATGGATCTGGTGACGGAGGGTGTACTGACATTAAACCGGGTGATTCAGCTGCTGCGGCGTTATGCAAAAAAGGAAGCCGTCACAGAGGAATTTTTCCTGGAGCTGGATAAGCCAAACGGCGCGTCCATGATTGCAAAGATGTTGATTGAAGACTGTACCGAGCTTCATCTCTATGTGGGAAAAGCTATGAACAGTGCCTACCAGAATCCGGGCCTGCCCTTTGATTTGGGTATTCGCCAGAATCTGGTGGAGCAGCTAAAGCATGTAACAGAGGAAATGGGAAAGAAAGTTACAGTTACTTATTATTAGGAGTATATGAGGAGGAAAAATCATGGTAACAAATGACGCAACAATTTTACGCTTAAAGCACGACGTACTTTATGAGGTAGCAAAGCTGGCCTGGGAGGGCGAGCTGGAGGAGAAGCGGGAGGAGATTCCTTATCAGATGATTCCGGGACCGCAGGCTCAGTTCCGGTGCTGTATTTACAAGGAAAGAGAAATCATCCGTCAGAGAGTACGTCTGGCAGAGGGTCTGTGTCCTACCAGCGGAAAGGATACCCGCAATGTAGTTCAGGTTATCGGCGCAGCCTGTGAGGAGTGTCCCATTGCTTCCTATACCGTAACCGACAACTGCCGGAAATGTATGGGTAAGGCATGCCAGAATTCCTGTAAATTCGGCGCAATTACCATGACTGAGACAAGAGCTCACATTGATCCCAACAAATGTAAAGAGTGTGGAATGTGTGCCAATGCCTGTCCTTACAATGCAATTGCACATCTGGAGCGTCCCTGTAAGAAGGTATGTCCGGTGGATGCGATTACTTATGACGAAAACGGTATCTGCGTAATTGACGAGAAAAAATGTATCCAGTGCGGCGCCTGCATTCACAGCTGCCCCTTCGGTGCAATCGGAACAAAAACCTTTATGGTGGATGTTATCAAGATGATCAAGGCCGGAAAACGGGTAGTTGCCATGGTTGCTCCTGCAACTGAGGGACAGTTTGGCGCAGATATTACTATGGCCAGCTGGAGAACCGCTTTGAAGAAGGTTGGTTTTGCTGATATGATCGAGGTTGGTTTAGGCGGAGACCTGACAGCAGCTTTTGAAGCAATGGAGTGGAATGAAGCATACAAAGAAGGCAAGAAGCTGACCACCTCCTGCTGCCCGGCTTTTGTTAATATGATTAAGCAGCATTTCCCGCAGCTTCTGGATAATATGTCCACAACCGTATCTCCGATGTGTGCCGTATCCCGTATGCTGAAGAGAGAGAATCCGGAGACTGTTACAGTATTTATCGGACCGTGTATTGCAAAGAAGAGCGAGACTCTGGATCTGAATATTAAGGATAATGCAGACTATGCCATGACCTTTGGCGAAATCCGTGCAATGATGCGTGCAAAGGGCGTAGAGCTGGAGCCGGAGGAGAATACCTATCAGGACAGCTCAGTATTCGGAAAACGCTTCGGAAATTCCGGCGGCGTTACCAATGCAGTAGTACAGTGCTTCAAGGAAATGAACGCAGGTATTGAGCCTAACGTTATGAAGTGTAATGGCGCTGCTGAGTGTAAGAAGGCACTGCTGCTGATGAAGGTAGGCAAACTGCCTGCAGACTTTGTAGAAGGAATGGTCTGCGTAGGCGGCTGTGTAGGCGGCCCCAGCAAGCATAAAACCGAGCAGGAGGCAAAGAAGGCCCGTGATCTGTTGATTGGACAGGCAGATGGCAGAGAAGTATTTGCAAACCTGAAGGAAAAGGGTCTGGACGATCTGCATATGCACAGAGGAGAATAATGGATTCTTTTTAATAGAATAGTTTCTGAAAAATAATGGCTGCCGCCGGGGATGTCTGGTTATCCTCGGCGGCAGTTTTTATGTGGCAGAGAAGCGCGGCGAGCTATGATACAAAAATGTTCCGCGAGGATCGCCGTGCGGTGGAAGAGAAAAATAGCTGCTGGCGCAGCCGTTGCTGTGATCCAGTGCAGTAATGTGCCAAGATATATTTTTTTACATGATAGAGATAGTTGCGTTATGGTGAAAATGTGATTTATGAGTGGGGGAGCTAGGGACATAAATGCGTAGTGAGAGTATGAAACCTGCGGGGGAAGCAATGGAGTGGATTTAAACTGGACAGATTTAAACGAAGTAGATTTACGCTGAGAGAATGTAAATTGTGTGGTTAAGGAAAAGAAGTTTGCTTGAAATGCTGTGCAGGAATGAGGCGTTTGGACTGAAAATGCACAGTTTTAATCTTGGATTTTGCAGAAAACGCCAATTTGGTTTGAAAATGCAAAAAGTCAGCTCGAGATTTTGCAGGATCTGCCATATTCTTTTGAAAATGCAAAAACTGAGGCCGATATTTTGCAGAAAACGCCAATTTGGCTTGAAAATGCAAAATCTCCTCACCCAGAGTTTGCTCGCATACAGGTTCCATGCTTTCTTCTTGAAATGAAAAACTATTTGCGTGAGTTTGTACTAAGTAATACTTTCTTGAGCATTGCGCTCTAAAATAAAAAATATGGATATTGATACCTATATGCTTCATGAGAGGCAAGAATCTCTTTCTAAGATTACAGCCAGATTGTCGGCAGCGCGGGGAGGAGGACTGGCTTTAGGTGCATTGGCAGGGGGAGGAATTTATCAGCTGGGACTTGCGGAAGAAGGAAGAGGGGGTTGCAAAACAGGTTTTTCACTCCAGATATGGCAGTTTGCATAACAAGCAAAATGCTATATCCAGTAGGAATACCATATTTTGCAACACCCTCTTTTCGTCTATGGCAGAAATAAAAGTTTTAGATTTCGTTTACTTTTCTTTTGATGTAGGTTGTGTGCAGCAGGTGGTGAGCCTTTTCGCTTCCCGGCTCGCCTAAGTAGGTTGCATACAGTTCCTTGATAGCCGGGTTCTCATGGGATTTCCGAATCGGATTATTCTTATCGGAATCGTAGAGTACCTGGGCGCGCAGAGCACGAATATCTACGGTGTTGCGTACATATCCAGGCTGCTGAGGCTGTCCGCCGCCATTGATACAGCCGCCGGGACATCCCATAATCTCGATAAAGTGGTATTCGGCTTCGCCGGATTTTACCTTATCAAGAAGCTTTTTCGCATTGCCAAGACCGGAAGCAACAGCAACCTTTACTTCCATGCCTGCAACCGGGTAGGTGGCTTCCTTGATGCCTTCCATACCGCGGACTTCTGTGAAGTCCAGGCTCTGAAGTTCTTCGCCGGTCAGGGTTTCTACTGCAGTACGCAGAGCTGCCTCCATAACGCCGCCGGTGGTTCCGAAGATTACGGCTGCGCCTGTGCCCAGTCCCAGAGGTGCGTCGAAGCCCTCATCCGGCAGATCGCGGAAGCGGATGCCCACCTTGCGGATCATGCGGGCCAGCTCTCTGGTTGTCAGGGAGTAGTCAACATCCGGTACTCCGTTAGCTGCTTCATCCGGGCGCTGTACTTCAAATTTCTTTGCGGTACAGGGCATGATGGAAACAGATACAATATCCTTCGGATCCAGTCCCTGCTTTTCTGCGTAGTAGGATTTGGCAATTGCGCCGAACATCTGCTGCGGAGATTTACAGGAGGACAGATTCTCAGTCATATCCGGATAATAGTGTTCACAGTATTTGATCCAGCCCGGAGAACAGGAGGTAATCAGAGGCAGCTTGCCGCCGTTCTGTACCCGATCCAGGAATTCATGGGCTTCTTCCATGATGGTTAAGTCTGCGCTGAAGTTGGTGTCAAATACTTTATCAAAACCGATTCTGCGAAGAGCGGCAGCCATCTTTCCTTCTGTATTGGTTCCGATGGGATAGCCGAATTCTTCACCCAGAGCAGCCCGGACAGCGGGAGCGGTCTGAACAATTACGTGCTTGGACGGATCTGCAATCGCTGCAAGAACTTCATCTACCTGGGATTTCTCCTGAAGCGCACCGGTAGGACAGACAGCGATACACTGTCCGCAGGATACGCAGCTGGTTTCGCCCAGTCCCATATTGAAGGCAGAGCCGACGAAAGTAGCAAAGCCTCTTTCGTTTGCGCCGATTACGCCGATATTCTGTACCTTTTCACAGACAGCGATACAGCGGCGGCACAGGATACATTTGCTGTTGTCGCGAATCATATGAACCGCGCTGTCGTCAATACAGGACGGAGTATGTTCGCCATCGTAATATCCCTCATCCTCTACGCCCAGCTCTTTTGCCATCTGCTGCAGCTCACAGTTTCCGCTGCGGACGCAGGACAGACAGCTGCGGTTATGATTGGAAAGCAGAAGCTGAAGGGTTTTTTTGCGGGATTCCAGTACCTTGGGGGTGTTGGTCCATACCTCCATACCCTCATTGATGGGGTATACACAGGCAACAACCAGACTTCTTGCTCCCTTGACCTCCACAACACACATACGGCAGGCGCCGATCTCATTGATATCCTTTAAAAAGCAGAGAGTCGGAATCTCAATGTGAGCCAGGCGGGCTGCTTCCAGGATGGTGGAGCCTTTTGGAGCACTTACTTCAATGCCGTTAATTTTAATTGTAATATTCTCCATATCCATTCTCCTCCATTACTTTTTGTAGATAGCGCCGAATTTACATTTCTCCATGCAGGCGCCGCACTTGATACACTTGTCTGTGTCAATAACATGCGGATTCCGTACAGAGCCGATGATGGCGTTGTTGGGACAGGTGCGGGCGCACAGGGTACATCCGCGGCACTTATCCGGATCAATGTGGTAGGAGAGAAGGGCTTTACATACGCCTGCCGGGCACCGTTTTTCCTTGATATGAGCTTCGTACTCATCACGGAAATAGCGCAGGGTGGAAAGCACCGGGTTGGGAGCAGTCTGTCCCAGTCCGCAGGCAGAGTTTTCTTTTACATAATAGCAAAGCTGTTCCAGCTTATCCAGATCCTCCATGGTAGCCTCACCCTTGGTGATCTTGGTCAGGATCTCAAGCATACGCTTGGTACCGATACGGCAGGGAGTACATTTGCCGCAGGATTCTTCTACGGTAAATTCCAGGAAGAACTTGGCGATATCAACCATACAGTCGGTTTCATCCATAACAATCAGTCCGCCGGAACCCATCATGGAGCCGATGGAAATCAGGTTGTCATAGTCAATGGGGATATCATAATGCTCTGCCGGGATACATCCGCCGGACGGTCCGCCGGTCTGGGCAGCCTTGAACTTCTTTCCGTTGGGAATGCCGCCGCCGATCTCTTCAATAACCTCGCGAAGGGTGGTTCCCATGGGGATCTCTACCAGACCGGTATTGTGAATCTTACCGCCCAGTGCAAATACCTTGGTTCCCTTTGACTTTTCTGTACCCATGGAGGAGAACCACTCCGGTCCGTTCAGGATAATCTGAGGAATATTGGCATAGGTTTCTACGTTATTTAAAATGGTCGGTTTTCCAAACAGACCTTTCTGAGCAGGGAACGGCGGTCTGGGTCTGGGCTCACCGCGGTTGCCCTCGATGGACATCATCAGAGCAGTCTCTTCACCGCAGACGAAAGCACCTGCACCAAGACGCAGATCAATATCAAAATCAAAGCCGGAGCCGAAAATGTCTTTTCCTAAGAGTTCCATTTCTCTTGCCTGATTAATGGCAATTCTCAGACGCTCAACAGCAATGGGGTACTCGGCACGAACGTAAATATAACCCTGATTTGCTCCGATAGCGTAGCCGGCAATAGCCATGGCTTCCAGAACAGCATGGGGATCACCTTCCAGAATGGAACGATCCATGAATGCACCCGGGTCACCCTCGTCGGCGTTACAGCAGACATATTTCTGATCAGCGTCATTCTGCTTGGCCAGCTTCCATTTGAGGCCGGTGGGGAATCCGCCGCCTCCGCGGCCGCGCAGACCGGAATCTAAGAGACACTGGATAACATCATCAGGAGTCATCTCTGTCAGAACCTTACCAAGGGCAGCATAGCCGCCGGTACCGATGTACTCTTCAATAACCTCCGGGTTGATAATACCGCAGTTTCTCAGAGCAATACGGTGCTGTTTTTTGTAGAAATCCGTATCAATCAGAGCCTTTACACCGGCGGGAGTTACAGTCTCCTGATACAGAAGACGGGTAACAACACGTCCCTTTAACAGATGCTCATGAACAATCTCCGGAATATCCTCTACTTTTACCATGGAGTAAAAGCTGGCATCCGGATAAACAATCATAATCGGGCCCAGTGCGCACAGGCCGTGACAGCCGGTCTGAACAACGGAAACCTCATTTTCCAGACCTGCTTTTTTAATCTCTTCTTTCAGGGCTTCCATAATCTGCTGGCTTCCGGAGGAAGTACATCCTGTTCCGCCGCAGACCAATACATGTGAACGATACATTGGCGCTCCTCCTTATTTGATATCTGCAGAATTCAGGGTGTAGTTTTCTACGATATGGCCGCCGATTAAGTGGCGCTCCACCACTTCTGCAGCTTTTTCTGCGGTCATTTTAATATAGGTAACCTTGGGTTTTCCAGGTTCCATAACTTCCACGATAGGCTCATACTGGCATAATCCGATGCATCCGGTCTGGGTTACGGAAACACGGTCAGTCAGACCTTTTTCCTGAACCAGATTGGACAGGGCGGTCAGAACAGGTCTTGCGCCGCTGGCAATTCCGCAGGTAGCCATTCCGACAACAACACGGGTATGGGTGTGATCCTCTGCCCGCATACTTACCTGGCTCTGCATCCGTTCACGGATGGCTCTTAATTCTTCAAGACTTTTCATGTAATCCTCCAAATCTACAGCTTCATCCCAGAGAGAGGGGAAGGGCTGTGCTGTTCTACAGGCGGTCCTCAGTACAGAGCGCCGCCGTCAGTTTCCAGTTTATTCTCTGTCAGATATTCTTTGATATATTCGGATACCTCTGGTGTGTCAAAGGGAACATCTCCCAAAATCTGCCGAAATTCCCTGGTGTCCAGGGTGAAGGCTGTGCCGTCATAGCAGTATCGGTAAAGAAAATCTGTTTCGGGGTGGTATACAATCAGCGTGTGAATGGTGCTGGTTATGTCCCCGAGGGGCATCCGGTCAATGTGGGAAAGGACGAATACGGCAGTTACCTCAGTACCCTCCCCCAGTCTGGATTCGATAGAAAAGCTTCCTCCGGTGCTTTCCGCTGCGTATTTAAAGAACGGAACGCCCAGCCCGACCTTTCGGGTGGTTCTGCTGGTAAAGAAGGGATCCGTTACCTGGGATACCTGCTCCCTGGTCATGCCGCAGCCGTTGTCCTTGATAACAATGGTCAGACGGTCGGAAACAGTATCTGCATCTACGGTGATTTCAACCAGAGAGGCTCCGGCGCGGGTGGAGTTTTCTGCCACATCCAGAATATTTAAGGAAATTTCAGGCATCATAGGCCTTATTGATATTTGGCAAGAATGCCGGGAATATCATCCGGTGTCAGACGTCCGTATACCTCATCATTAATCATCATAACGGGAGCCAGTCCACAGGCACCTACACAGCGGCAGGAATCAAGAGAAAACCGACCATCCGGGGTACATTCTCCATTAGTAATGCCAAGCAGTTCTTCCAGTTTGCTGAAAATCGCTCCGGATCCTTTTACATAGCAGGCGGTTCCGAGACAAACAGAAACCTGATATTTGCCCTTGGGCTGAAGTGCGAACTGTGCATAAAATGTGGCAACACCATAGATTTTCTCCAGCGGAATGCCGGTTTCGTCAGAAATCATGGTCTGAACTTCGATGGGAAGATAACCGTAAATATCCTGCGCCCGCTGCATAATGGGCATCAGAGCGCCTTTTGTGTCCTTCAGTTCTGCGATTGCCTCCTTTAAAGCAGCTTCCTGCTCCGGAGTACCGCTGAAGGAAACACCTTCTTTTTTGCAAGCCATGTTTATTCCTCCTATACAAAATGTCGTTGTTAAATGTAACTAATATTTTATCATAAAGATAATAAAAAAGCTACAATAAAACGGGAGAAATAAAAAGGTTTTTAGAAATCATGTTGATCATTCATATGTTCAATGGTATTCTAAAAGCATGAGTTGAGAAAAATGACCGGCTGCATGAAATGACTGGAAAAGGTGCAGCCGCATCAATAAAAAGGGAGGGCGATGCAATGACTGCAAGAGATGTACAGAAAATACTGGGAGCCAGGGTGCTGACCGGGGAAGAATTTCTGGATCGGGAGGTGCGCAGCGCCTGCGGTTCCGATATGATGAGTGATGTTCTTGCATTTTCCAAGGATCATTCCGTGCTTTTGACAGGTCTGTGCAATCCCCAGGTAATCCGGACTGCTGAGATGCTGGATATTGTCTGCCTGATTTTTGTACGGGGGAAAAAGCCGGATCAGACGATTCTTGATATGGCAAAGGAAAGGGAGCTGATTGTGATGGAAACCGGCCACAGGATGTTTTCCTCCTGCGGCATGCTGTATCAGGCAGGACTTGGCGGGGGTGCGATCTGATGAGTGATGCAATTGTGCTGAATTATACAATCCCGCCGGATGATTTTACACGGGCGGGGGAAGCCAGCAGCGATGTGAAAAGCAAATTAAAGCAGCTGGGAGTGAGTCCGGAGGCAGTCCGCAAGGTGGCGATTGCCATGTATGAGGGAGAGATCAACATGGTGATCCATGCCAAGGGCGGGGAGATTACCGTGGAAATCAGCCCGGAGAAGATCAGGATGATTCTCGATGACGTGGGCCCCGGAATTCCGGACATTGATCTGGCTATGAAGGCCGGATATTCTACTGCGCCGGACGAGGTAAGGAGTCTGGGCTTTGGCGCCGGTATGGGACTGCCTAATATGAAAAAATATACAGATGACATGAAAATAGAGACAGAGCTGGGAGTGGGAACCACCATTACTATGGAAGTAAACCTGGCATAGAGCTTTGGAGGTTGAGGAGACAGAATGGATAAATTCTATCATTCCGTCCGACTGGACGCGGACTTATGTAAGGGATGTATTAACTGTATTAAACGGTGCCCGACTCAGGCTATCCGGGTGAGGGGCGGCAAGGCGCAGATTAACAGCAAGTTCTGTATTGACTGCGGAGAATGTATCAGAGTCTGTTCTTATCATGCAAAAAAGGCGACTTATGATAAGCTGGAGACGATGAAGCAGTTTAAATATACCGTAGCGCTGCCGGCTCCTGCGCTGTACAGTCAGTTTAACAATCTGGATGATGTGAATATTGTTCTGAATGCATTGCTGATGATGGGATTTGATGATGTTTTTGAGGTAAGCGCAGCGGCGGAGCTGGTGTCGGAAGCGACCAGAACCTACCTGACTACCCATGAGGAACAGCTTCCCCTGATCAGCACGGCCTGTCCGTCTGTGGTGAGGCTGATTCGGGTCAGATTTCCCAATCTGATTCCACACCTGCTTCCTTTAAAGCCGCCGGTGGAGGTGGCAGCCATTATGGCAGTTCAGAAAGCCATGGAGCGGACGGGATTTGCCAGAGAGGATATCGGCATCTGTTTTATTTCTCCCTGCCCTTCCAAGGTGACGTATGCAAAGTCTCCTCTTGGAACAGAGAAAAGTGAGATAGACTGTGTGTTTGCCATTAAAGACGTATATCCCCAGCTTCTTTCCCATATGAAGGCAGTGGGAGACGAGGCGCTGGAGTTAAGTACTTCAGGAAAGATTGGTATCAGCTGGGGGCGGAGCGGAGGAGAGGCCGGAGGGCTTTTCACGGAAAATTATCTGGCTGCAGATGGAATTGAGAATGTGATTCGGGTGCTGGAGGATCTGGAGGATCAGAAGTTCTCCAATTTGAAATTTGTAGAGCTGAATGCATGTAACGGCGGCTGTGTCGGCGGTGTTCTTACTGTGGAAAATCCCTATGTGGCAGAGGTAAAGCTGAAGCGTCTGCGCAAGTATATGCCTGTGGCACGCAGTCACATGGAAAATGAAGAACATGCAGAAACGATTGTTCCCTGGACAACAGGCGTACAGTACGAGCCGGTATTTAATCTGGGGGACAATATTATGGAAAGCTTTGCAAGACTGAATCAGGCAGAGCGGCTGTGCAAGAAATTTCCGGGGCTGGACTGCGGCTCCTGCGGCGCACCTACCTGCAAGGCTCTTGCGGAGGATATTGTCCGGGGACAGGCCAGCGAAAATGACTGCGTGTACTATCTGAGAGAAAATCTGCACAGGCTTTCGGAGGAGGTGGCGATTCTTGCCGACGACCTTCATGCGGGAAACACAGGAGGTCAGGAGACGCTGAGAATTATGAAGGAATATATTCAGCGAATCTACAGTGAGATGTCGCGGCTGGACAATAAAGATGATAATCAGGAGGACGGCGTATGACAGTAAGACAGCTGATTGACAGCGGCAAATTTTCGGTGATTCATGAGGGCGATGAAACAGAACGGGAAATCACAGTTCCGTTTTGCTGTGATCTTCTCAGTGTGGCCATGGGACGGGCGCCTGCCGGCTGCGCGTGGGTGACTGTAATGGGGAATATGAATACGCTGGCAGTGGCAACGCTGGCAGATGTGGCCTGTGTGATTATGGGAGAGGGAGCTGCTCTGGATGAGATTGCCCTGAAAAAGGCACAGCAGCAGGAAATCACGGTTCTGGCCACAGAGCTTCCTGTATTTGATGCAGCCCTGTGGATCTGGCAGCAGCTTCATGATTAATCTCAGCTATGATTTACATATTCATTCCTGCCTTTCCCCATGCGGGGATGATGATATGACACCGGGCAATATTGCAGGCATGGCATCGATTAAGGGACTGGATGTGATTGCAGTGACGGATCACAACAGCTGCCGCAACTGTCCGGCAGTAATGAAATTTGCACAGGAATATGGTGTGCTGGCAATTCCGGGAATGGAGATTAACACTTCGGAGGAGGTTCATGCGGTATGCCTGTTTCCGACTCTGGAGGCGGCCCTGAATTTTGACGGATATGTATATGAGAGGCTGATGAAGTTTCCTAACAGGAAGGAGATTTTCGGAAAGCAGCAGATCTGCAATGAGGAGGATATTTGTGTGGCAGAAGAGCCGAATCTGCTCATTAACAGTACGGATATTTCCTTTGACAGACTCTGGGAACTGACCGGGGATTTTGGAGGCGTTATGTTTCCGGCTCATGTGGAAAAATCTGCCAACAGCCTGATTGCCAATCTGGGCTTTGTACCGCCGGACAGTCGGTTTAAAACAGCTGAGCTGAAGGATTTGAAACAGCTGCACAGGGTAAGGCGGGACAATCCTTATCTGGAGGGATGCCGGATTATCAGCAATTCCGATGCCCACTATCTGGAGCATATTCAGGAGCCGGAGCGAACGATACCGGTGAGGGAAAAATCCGTTGAGGCAGTGCTGGATTATCTGCGTGGACGGTAAATGAGAAAGCGGTTCAGGACGGCTTTTCCGAACAGGAGGATGCCGTCCTGAGCTTTGTGCAAAAAGGGAGGGAAAGGGAGGGAAAGGGGGACTTCCGGGACTTGTTTTTGACAACCGTATCATGTATACTGAGGGCATAACAGATAGAAATTCAGGAGGTCAGAATATGAAAAATCTGAGATTTATTTCCGCAGTTGCGGCAGCCTGCGCCCTGTTTGCTTCCCAGCCGGCACTGGCAGCAGAAATGCCCTTTGATACATACGGATCAGCAGTGATTACAGCAGGCCAGGGTGCAGCGCAGGGAGGCGGCGCAGAGGCACCGGGCCAGGGAACGGAAACGGTTCATTTTTATGGACCGGGAGGCCAGGCTGGAGGAGCCGGCGAAACTACAGGAACAGTTGAAAATGTACAGGCTCCGGCGCCGGAGAGTTCCGGTTCTGCCTCTTCCCCGGTGATTACAGCAGGGGGAACAGAAAATCAGGAACCGGTTTTGCAGGCTTCTCAGGAACCGGCGGCAGGAACAGAGCAGGGCGGAGCAGAAAGTCCGGCAGGAGTTCCTTCCGGGGAGCTGTTTCCGGCTGATCAGAGTACGGCACAGGCAGAGACAGCAGGAGCTGAGCAGGCGGCTTCTTCCGGCCGCGTGGTTGATCCGTCAAAACCCATGGTAGCCCTGACCTTTGATGACGGTCCTCAGCCTTCTGTAGGAAACAGAATTATGGACTGTCTGGCCCAGTACGGGGGAAAGGCAACCTTCTTTATGGTAGGAGAACGGGTTGGCTCCTACGCATCCGAAGTACAGAGAATGGTGGCAGAAGGACATGAGGTGGCCAATCATTCCATGAACCACAAGTATTTCCAGAAGCTGGGACCGGCCCAGATTCAGGCCCAGGTCAGCCAGGCAAACGATGCCATTGAGGCAGCCTGCGGAGTTCGTCCGAAGCTGATGAGACTTCCCGGCGGCAATGTAAACAATACGGTAAAAGCCAATGTCAATATGCCTATGATTCAGTGGAACATTGATACCCTGGACTGGAAAACGAAAAATGCAGACAAGACGGTTCAGGCTGTTTTAAGCAAGGTAAAGGACGGAGATATTGTACTGATGCATGAGCTTTACAGCCAGAGCGGCGATGCTGCAGTCCGTATGATTCCGGAGCTTGTAAACCGGGGATTCCAGCTGGTGACAGTCAGTGAGATGGCTGCTGCCAAGGGAAAAACCCTTGAGCCCGGAAAACTGTATTCCAGTATGCCGTAAAAAGAAAAGGGGCTGTAAAAACTTCCCCTGACAGAAAAATCGCCCGGACCGTAAGGTCTGAGCGATTTTTTGTTTCGATAACGATACTGCTGTTTATTTCTCTTCCAGAGGTTTAATATCCATATCCTTTGGCAGCACCAGGCTGAGGATGATGGAAACTACAAATACAACAGCTACTACATTGGCAGAAAATACAGACTGCACCAGCTGCGGGAAGATACTCCAGATACCGCTCTCACTGGCTGTGGTAAATCCGATACCGATTGCCAGGGAAAGAGAGATAATGGTAACGTTGCGCTGTGAAAAGCCGCATTTTGCAATCATCTGTACACCGGAGGTAAGGATAGAACCAAACATCATAATGGTACATCCGCCCAGAACACATTCCGGCAGAGATGCGAAAAAGTTTCCTACAGGAGGAAGCAGACCGGCAAGGATCATGCAGGCAGCACCTGTCATAATGGTAAAGCGGTTGACAACATGAGTCATGGCTACCAGACCTACGTTCTGAGAGAAGGAGGTAACCGGCGGACAGCCAAACAGTCCGGAAATAGCAGAAGCATATCCGTCACAGGCAAGGGAGCCGGAGATTTCCTTTCCGGTAATTTCCCGGTTTAAACCGCCGGATACCAGAGCAGAGGTATCACCGATGGTTTCTGCTGCAGATACCAGGAAGATAATGCAGGCAGAAAGAATGGCACCCGGATGGAATTCCGGAGTAAAGGGAAGCAGGTGGGGCAGAGAAATCAGACCGCCTGACATAATCAGACTTAAATCTACCTTTCCTGCAAAAATGGAAATCACATAGCCGACAACAAGTCCTGCCAGAACAGAAAGCTGTTTTAAGTAGCCTTTTGCAAAAATGTTCCACAGCAGGCAGGTAACCAGTGTGATGGTACCGATAGCCAGGTTTTCAACAGAACCGAAATCCTCAGCATAGCCGCCGCCGAAGGAGCGGGCGCCTACAGTAAACAGGGAAAAACCGATGGCTGTTACAACAGAGGCTGCAACAACGGGGGTAATAATTTTTCTCCAGTATTTTGCAAGAAGTCCCAGGGTTCCTTCAAAAAGACCTCCGACCAGAACTGCGCCGATTACTGCCGGATATCCGTAGTTGGCGGCTACAGTACAAAGCACGGTTACGAAGGTAAAGCTGACACCCATAACAACAGGGAGCTTTGAGCCGATGCGCCAGATGGGGTAAAGCTGAATCAGAGTGGCAATACCGGCTACAAACATGGCATTCTGAAGGAGAATGGCAACCTGAGCCTGGGAAAGTGCCGGCTGGGCAGCGCCGGCAATAATGGTAATAGGAGCAAGGTTAGAAACAAACATGGCCAGGATGTGCTGCAGGCCAAAGGGGATCGCCTTTCCGATGGGGACGCGTCCTTCCAGTCGATAAATATTATTAATGCTGCAGTCTGCGCTGGCGTTTGCAGGTTTTCCCATGATGCAATCCTCCTTTAATCGGTAGTTTCTTCTTTATGAGTTGTCCGATAGACTTCCTCCACGATCCGTTCCATGGCATTTAAAATATTTTCATATCCGGTACAGCGGCACAGGTGTCCGGAAATCAGCTTTTTCAGCTCTTCCCGGTTATATTTTTTGCCGGTTCCGACAATTTCAACAGCACTCATAATCAGGCCCGGAGTACAGAAACCGCACTGAACGGCAGCTTCTTCGATAAAGGCCTTCTGAATAGGAGAAAGCTCTCCGTTAGGACCCTTCAGGCCCTCTACAGTCATAACGCTCTTTCCATCAGCCCAGAGGGTCAGATAAATACAGCTGTCAATCGCTTCTCCATTTACCAGTACGGTACAGGCTCCGCATTCACCAACCTCACAGCCTTTTTTTACGGAAGTCAGTCCCAGGCGGTTGCGGAGGGTATCCAGAAGGGATTCCCGCTCGTCAACAGCCAGTTCTGTTTCCTTTCCATTTACTTTCATATGTACAATTTTAAGCATTGACGGCACCTCCTGCTTTTTTTACTGCTTCACATAAAGCACGTTTTGCCAGCTCTTCTACAAGCTGAAGACGGAATTCCTTGGATGCTCTCCAGGAAGTACGGGGATTTACTTCTTCCAGAGCATTCTTACCAAAGGCAAGAACAGCATCGGCATCGGTTGTTTCGCATCCCTTTAATCCTTCCTCAGCCTTTCTGCAGCGGAGAGGAGTGGGACCGGCTACTCCGTAGCCCAGGCGCACATCCTCGATGCGCTTTTTATCCTCACTGAGTTTTACACGGACAGCACAGCCAAGTGTTGCGATCTCCATGGCTTTCCGTTTTCCGTATTTCACATAATGTCCGGTCCAGCCTTCAAAGTTTTCTTTCTTTACAAGAAAGCCGGTGCATACCTCACAGCGATCGCGAACCGTTCTTCCCGGACCGGTGTAGAATTCACAGACAGGAACTGCGCGTTTTCCGGCAGGTCCTTCCAGTAAAACCTCTGCCTCCAGAGTCCACATGGTAGAAGCAGAATCAGCGGAAGTAGCGCCGTTGCAGATATTACCGCCGATGGTACCGGTATTGCGGATCTGAGGTCCTCCTACCATGTCAACAGCATCTCCCAGCATGGGAATGTATTTCTGGATCAGCGGATCATTGGTAATATGGGAAAATGCAGTTCCCGCTCCAATCCAGAGATCTCCGTTTTCTAACAGTTTTACACCTTTTAATTCCTGGAGGTTGTGGATAGACACCAGGGATCTCCCTGCATCTTTGCCTTCTCTGACGCGGATCAGCACGTCCGTTCCGCCGCTGATAATTTCTGCGTCCGGATCCATTTCCAGGGCTCTGATGGCATCAGCCACATCCTTTGCCTCGTAAAATGATTTTATATCAAACATAACGTTCTCCTTATATCAGACCTTTTTCTTTGAATTTTTCAATGAGCCGCTGTGCGGTCATCGGGGTTACATTCATATGTACGCCGGTTGCATTTAATAAAGCATTCCGGATAGCCGGAGCAACCGGGATAGCCGGCGGCTCACCCAGGGATTTGTTTCCGAAGGGACCGGTAGGATCTTCAAGCTGAATGAAGGAAACATTCAGATCCGGAGTATCCATGGCTGTAGGAATCTTATAGTCGAGCAGGTTGTTGTTCAGCGGACGTCCTGTTTTTTCATCTACCAGAAGTTCCTCAGACAGTCCGTAGCCAAGTCCCATACTCATGCCGCCGTGTACCTGAGCTCTGGCAGTTGCCGGGTTAATCAGAATACCGGAATCATGAACATTGATAATATCCTTTACTGTAACCAGTCCCAGGGGCATATCAACTTCAATCTCTACGAAGCAGCAGCCGGAGGAGAAGGTGTTGTCCTTACAGTGGTTGGTTACCTCTGCAGTCAGATGGATGGAGCGATCCAGGGAATAGAATGCAGTGTCAGCAACGACAGCCACATCAAAGAGAACCGGATCTCCGCCATTTACAACAATCTGGCTGTTTTCAATATCAAGCATATCCTCAGTGATTTCCTCTTCCGGATTCAGTCCCAGGACAGCTCTGACTTTTGCAGCAGCGTCCTTTACAGTATCAGCATAAACAGTTTTTGACATATCGGATACATCATGGTTCAGCATATAAGCTGCATATTCCAGGATTTTGTGCCGCAGTTCCTCACCGCATTTTTTGCAGGCCATACCGGATACATAGGTCTGGCGGGAAGCATAGGCGCCGGTATCAAAGGGAGTGATATCCGTATCCTGTGTGGATACAATATAAACCTTATCAAAGGAGATTCCTGTGGTCTGGGATGCCATCTGGGAGAAGACGGTATCTGCACCCTGTCCGATTTCCGTAGCGCCCATGCAGACCTGCATAGAGCCGTCCTGGTTTAATACCATGCGGACAGAAGCGGTTTCCAGGGAAATGGGATGAACGCCTGTTTTGTAGCAGAAAATTGACATACCGACACCTTTTCGTACAGGACCGGTCTGGTTTTTGTAAGCGCTCCATTTTTCATCCCAGTGGATATGTTTGCGTCCCTCTTCAATACATTTTTTCAATCCGTAGGAATGGAAGGTAATTCCGTTGGACGGATCCACAAATCCATCTTCCATGCAGTTTTTCAGGCGGAACTCGCAGGGATCCATGCCGATGGCATCTGCCAGATCATCGGTCAGACACTCTGCAAACCAGGCTGCCTGCGGGATTCCGTAGGCTCTCATAGCGCCCGCTGTAGGAGAGGAGGTATAGACTGTCCAGCAGTCTACTTCAGTACCCAGCTGATCCCGGTACAGATCCTTGAATACATTTCCGCAGTTAGCGCAGATAGCGTGACCGTGGGATGCATAGGCTCCGTTGTTGGCATAGGCATCCAGCTGGCGGGCCAGAAGTTTTCCGTCCTTTGTTACAACGCCGCGGCATTTGCCCTTAATGGCATGACGGGTACGGGTGCCGGAAATGGTTTCTTCACGGCTGATTTCCAGTCTTACAGGACGTCCGCCTACAGAAATGGAAAGGAAGGCGTTTAACGGCTCATAGAGCACATCCTGCTTGTTGCCGAAGCCGCCGCCGATATAAGGCTTAATGATGCGGACCTTTCCGACAGGAAGGCCGAGAGCCTGAGCGGTACAGCGCCGTACAATATGAGGAATCTGGGTTGAGCTGACAATGGTAACCTTTCCGTTGGTGTCCACATAGGCCCAGGAAACCGGCAGCTCAATATGACAGTGAGAAATACGCGGGGTATCATATTCTTCTTCCAGAGCTACAATATTTTCCCTTCCATACTGTTCTCTGGCTTTTTCCAGTCCTTCTTCATAGGTAAAATCAGGATTGCCCATGGTCATATGAGAATGAACAATCACATTGTCCTTGCGGACATCCGGGTGAAGCGGAGTTGCATTTTCAGCCATGGCTGCTTCTACGGTAACGATGGGCTCGTACTCTTCGTATTCAACCTTAATCAGCCGTGCAGCTCTTGATGCAGCAACCTCATCCTCTGCGATAACTGCTGCAATGTCATCTCCGTAAAGCCGGACTCTCTGATTTAAAATCTTACGGTCACAGATATCCTGATGCTTTGTTTCTACGCTCCAGGGATGACCGGCAGTAGGAAACTGGCAGTCAGGAACGTCAAAACAGGTGACGATTTTTACGACTCCCGGTACTTTATAGGCTTCTTCTAAATCGAAGCTTTTTACCAGGCCGTTGGAGATAGTAGAATGAACAACTTTTCCGTGGAGAATGTCTCTCGGCTCCAGATCGGCAGTATACTTGGCCTCACCGGTGACCTTGCCATAAGCATCCACTCGTTTTACTTGCTGACCTATCATATTCATGCTTTTTGATGCCTCCTTACTTTTTTGAACCAATATTTTTTCGTTCAGATTTGTGATGGGAAAACTCAGAGAATCACCTTTAAGGGAAAAAAAGAGCTGACTACATAAGATATGTAGTCAACTCTTTCGGTAGTTGGTAGAGACTCTGGGCCAATCCCCAGGATATACATATTGGTGACAAAAAATATTTAATTTTCATTTGATAAATTGATTATATCGTAAAAAAAGTGTTAAGTCTATGGCATAACTGTGAAAAAAATCACGTTTAAATTAGTGAAAGTGCATAAAAAACATTGTGAAAAACCTAAAAAATTTTTTGATTATTCTTAGGGCAAGATGTTCTTGCTCATTTTCCCTGAAACAGGTAAAATAGAAGTCAGACTGCACTATAAATATAGAAGAGAGAAAGAGGAGGGAGTCTTTATGACAACCGCATCTGTGAAATTAAAAAAAGGTGAGGGCCGCAGCTTAAAGGCTGGCGGAGCATGGATTTATGATAACGAAATTGCAGAAATCAGGGGCGATTATGAAAACGGAGACATGGTTTTCGTAGAGGATTTTGACGGATATCCCATGGGACAGGGCTTTATCAACACCCGTTCCAAAATCACTGTCCGCATGATGACAAGAAAACCGGATACAGAGGTAAATGAAGACTTTATTGAAATGCGTGTCCGCAATGCCTGGGAATACAGAAAGTCAGTGACCGATACATCCAGCTGCCGTCTGATTTTCGGGGAGGCGGATTTTCTGCCGGGAATTGTGGTTGACAAATTCAGCGATGTTCTGGTGGTGGAGTCTCTGGCCCTTGGCATTGACCGGTGGAAGCCGGTGATTCTGGAGAAACTGAAAAAGGTGCTGGCAGAGGACGGAATTGCGATTCGTGGAATTTATGAGCGCAGTGATGCCAAGGTGCGGCAGCAGGAGGGCATGGAGCGGTATAAGGGCTTTGTAGGAGAGCCCTTTGACACAAAGGTGGAGATTGTGGAAAATGGTGTCCGGTATCTGGTGGATGTGCAGGACGGTCAGAAAACAGGATTTTTCCTGGATCAGAAGTACAACCGTCTGGCGGTTCAGAAGCTTTGCAAAGGGAAAAAGGTGCTGGACTGCTTTACTCATACAGGCTCCTTTGCCTTAAATGCAGGAATTGCCGGGGCCGAGTCCGTACTGGGAGTAGACGCATCCCAGCTGGGCGTGGAGCAGGCGAGAGAGAATGCGGAATTAAACGGGCTTTCCGAACGCGTATCCTTTGTCTGCGCAGATGTGTTTGATCTGCTTCCGGAGCTGGAACAGAAGGGGGAGAAGTACGATGTGGTGATCCTGGATCCTCCGGCGTTTACCAAATCCCGCAGTTCTGTAAAAAATGCAGTAAAGGGATACCGGGAGATCAATATCAGAGGTCTGAAGCTGGTAAAAGACGGAGGTTATCTGGCAACCTGTTCCTGTTCCCATTTTATGGATCCGGAGCTGTTTACAAAAACCATCCGGGAGGCGGCAGCAGGAGCCCACAAACGGCTGAGACAGGTGGAATACCGTACACAGGCAGCGGATCATCCGATTTTATGGACAGGCGGAGAACAGGCATCCTATTATCTGAAGTTTTACATTTTCCAGGTCTGCGATGAGAAGTAAAACAGGCCGTATCCTGACCCGGGAACCCGGAAAGGGAGAACACAGGAGACAGACCGGGGCAGATGGAAAAGGAAGGACTGACGGAAAGAAATAAAAGACCGCGCAGGACAGAAAAATCAGAGAGGAAAACAAAAGGGCAGGGGAGGAAACAGGATGGCAGAACAGGAAAAGGGCCTGAATGCAAAGTACAAGCTGGCGGCCTCCATTAAGGAGTGCATGAAAACAACACCGGTGGATCGGATTACGGTAAAGGATATTGTAGAAGGCTGCGGCCTGACCCGTCAGACCTTTTACCGGAATTTCAAGGATAAGTATGATTTGATCAACTGGTATTTTGACAAGCTGGTGCTTCAGTCCTTTGAACAGATCGGGGTGGGGCATACAGTAGGAGAAAGCCTGACCCAGAAATTTGAGTTTATCCGCAGTGAGAAGGCCTTTTTTACAGAGGCATTCCGCTCCGATGACTATAATTCTGTAAAGGAACATGATTTTACCCTGATTCTTCAGTTTTATATGAGTCTGATTGCCAGAAAAACCAGCCGGCCTTTAGGCGAGGAACTGGAATTTCTGCTGGAAATGTACTGCAGGGGCTCTGTCTATATGACAGAAAAGTGGGTGCTGGGAGGAATGAAGGATTCTCCGGCGCAGATGTCCTATAAGCTGGTGGAGGCAATGCCTCCTAAGCTGGAAAAGGTGTTTTCGGAGCTGGGACTGCTGTAAGGAATTGTGCTTAGTTCATAATAATGTTTGTGAAGAACTACCAAAAATAAGAAAAAAGTGACAAAGCCCCTGTTTTGTCACTTTCTTTTTTTTCTTTACATTGTTAAAATAATGACAGAACATGAAGCAATCAGAAGCAGCTTCAGAAAGAACCTGCTCTGATCCATATCCCAAAGGAGGATTTTTATTATGGCGAACAGAATCGTTTTAAATGAGACATCTTATCATGGCGCAGGTGCCATTAAAGAAATTCCGGCAGAGGTAAAAACAAGAGGCTTTGCAAAGGCATTTGTATGTTCTGATCCGGATTTAATTAAATTTGGTGTAACCAAGAAGGTAACAGACGTTCTGGATGAGGCAGGACTGGCATATGAGATCTACTCTGATATTAAGCCCAATCCCACCATTGAAAATGTACAGACCGGTGTTGCAGCATTTAAGGCATCCGGCGCAGATTATATTATTGCAATCGGCGGCGGTTCTTCCATGGATACGGCAAAGGCTGTGGGCATTATTATTACCAATCCGGAATTTGCAGATGTAAGAAGCTTAGAGGGTGTTGCTCCCACAAAGAAGCCCTGTGTTCCGATTATTGCAGTTCCCACTACCGCAGGAACAGCTGCAGAGGTTACGATTAACTACGTTATTACTGATGTAGAGAAAAAGAGAAAATTCGTCTGTGTAGATACTCACGACATTCCTGTTATTGCTGTTATTGATCCGGATATGATGGCATCAATGCCGAAGGGCCTGACTGCAGCAACCGGTATGGATGCTCTGACCCACGCAATTGAGGGATATATCACCAAGGGTGCATGGGAAATGACCGATATGTTCCATCTGAAAGCAATCGAGATTATTTCCAAATCTCTGCGGGGCGCAGTAGAAAATACACCGGAGGGTCGTGAGGGAATGGCTCTGGGCCAGTATGTAGCCGGCATGGGCTTCTCCAACGTTGGTCTTGGAATCGTACACTCCATGGCACATTCTCTGGGCGCTGTTTATGATACTCCTCACGGTGTGGCAAACGCAATTCTGCTTCCCACCATTATGGAGTACAATGCACCCTGCACCGGCGACAAGTACAAATACATTGCAAAAGCCATGGGCGTTGAGGGCGCAGAAAACATGACACAGGAGGAGTACCGCAAGGCAGCTGTTGACGCAGTGAAGAAGCTGTCTGCTGACGTAGGCATTCCTGCTGACTTAAAGGCAATTGTGAAAGAAGAGGATCTGGACTTCTTATCCGAGTCTGCATTTGCAGATGCATGCCGTCCCGGCAACCCGAGAGATACCTCTGTAGAAGAGATTAAGGAGCTTTACAAGTCCCTGATGTAAAATAGTCCGGATATCCGAAAACATTTTTAACAAAATATAAGCTGAATTTTCCTGGGGATTTTACAGAATAACAAAAAATTATTCTGTAAAATCCCCTTTTTGACATTATGTTCAGAAAATAAAAATAGAAATTGTGGGATTGTCCATTGAATAAAACCGGTAGATCGTATAAAATAATTTTGATGGTAGAAAAATTGTAACTGTTCAGGGCGGGGCATCTTC